>CAYHAR010000001.1:0-54061 GCA_964354595.1 uncultured Anaerolineae bacterium
CAGGTCATACCTGGCGCGTTGTTTGTCGCCTATCGCGGCGTCAGTGTGGACGGCCGCCGCTTTATTGACGACGCCGTGCGCCGCGGCGCAGCGGCGGTCGTCGGAGAACGCGAGTTCCCAGTTCCCCCAGTTCCCTATCTTTGTGTTTCGGATGCGCGCCAAGCTTTGGCTTACTTGTGCGCGCGCTGGCACAACTTTCCCGCTCGCAAGCTGGTGATGATCGGCGTCACCGGCACGGATGGCAAAACGACGACGACTAACCTCATTCACAGCCTCCTCGGGGCGGCGGGCATCAATGCGGGCATGATGAGCACGGTCAACGTTTTCATCGGCGGGCGATCTTTCGATACAGGCTTGCACACTACCACGCCCGATGCGCCGGATGTGCAACAGTATCTCGCCCAGATGGTTGAGGCGGGCCAGACGCATTGCGTGTTGGAAACCACTTCGCATGGGCTGGCGCAGCATCGCGTGGACGCTTGCGAGTTTGACATCGGCGTGGTGACCAACATTACGCACGAGCATCTGGATATTCATGGCTCATTCGAGGCATACCGCGCGGCCAAAGCGCGGCTGTTTGAGATGGTCGCCGCCTCGGCGCGCAAAGGCATTCCCAAGACGGCTGTCCTCAACTCTGATGACCCGTCTTACGATTTCTTGCGCCAGTTCAAGGCCGACGTGGAACTGAGCTACGGCATGGCGATGTGCGCGCTCGTCAGCACGCGCGATGTGCGGTACAAGCCGGATGCCACGCGCTTTGTCGCCGTCACGCCGGCAGGACGCATCCGGCTGCAAACGCCGCTCGTCGGCGAGCATAACGTGCTCAATGTGCTGGCCGCGGTCAGCGTGGGACTGGCGCTGAGGCTACCCCTCGAAGCGATACAGCGCGGCGTGGCGTCCATGCCGCCCGTGCCTGGCCGCTGGGAGCGGATTGACGAAGGTCAAGATTTTCTAGCGGTTGTGGATTTTGCTCACACGCCCAACGCGCTTGAGAAGGCGTTGTTGGCGGCGCGCCGGATGACAAAGGGCCAAGTCGTTGTCGCGTTTGGCTCGGCGGGCTTGCGTGATGTGGAGAAGCGTGGATTGATGGGACACGTCGCAGGCAAGCTGGCCGATAAAATCGTCATCACCGCCGAAGACCCGCGCACCGAATCGTTGGACGACATCATGGCGGCGATTGCTCAAGCCGTCGCGGCGGAGGGGAAACGCGAGGGCCAAGACTTTTATCGCATCGGCGACCGGGCCGAAGCGATCCGCTTTGCCGTAGGATTGGCGCGACCGGGCGACGTGGTCATGTCGTGCGGCAAAGGTCACGAGCAATCCATGTGCTTTGGCGCGACCGAGTATCCCTGGGACGATCGTGAGGCTATGCGCGACGCATTGCGAAGGACAAAAGATTAGGGTAGAATGTGCCCGCCATGAAGACTCTCGATCTCGCCATTGTCATCGTCAACTGGAACACGCGCGACCTGCTGCGTGACTGCCTCGCCAGTGTCTATGCAAATCATGACCTGGATTTTCGGGTTTGTGTGGTGGATAATGCCTCTACCGATGGCAGCGTCGAGACGGTTGAGCGCGAGTTTCCACAGGCGCGCGTCATCCGCAGCCTTCGCAACGGTGGCTTTGCTTACGCCAACAACTTGGGACTAAAGACTTGGGGCTTGGGGGAACGCGGGGCGGAGAGCGGCGAGCGCGGAGAAAGTGACGACGTTCCGCGTTATGCGTTGCTCCTCAACTCTGATACCGTCGTTCCGCCGGACGGGTTGACGCAGATGATTGCGTTCATGGATGCTCGCCCGGAAGCCGGCGTGGCCGGCCCCAAGCTCGTTCGGCTCGATGGAAGCATGGACCTGGCTTGTCGCCGCAGTTTTCCCACGCCGGAAAGCTCTTTTTACCACTTTATGGGCCTGAGCCAATTATTTCCAAAGAGTTCACGTTTCGGTCGCTACGATCTCACCTATCTCGATCCTGACCAATTGGCCGAAGTGGACAGCGTCAATGGCGCGTTTATGACTGTGCGCGCCCAGGCCATTGAGCAGGCCGGGTTGCTCGATGAGAACTTTTTCTTCGGCGGCGAAGATTTAGATTGGGCTTTTCGCATCAAGGCGGCGGGCTGGAAGATTTACTACAATCCGGCGGTCGTCGTCCAGCATGTCAAGCGGGCGTCGTATCGCCACAACCCGCAAGCCGCGTACGAGTTCGAGCGCGCGATGTGGCTTTTCTACCGCAAGCATTACCAGGCGACCACGCCGCGCTGGCTGAACGCGTTGATCTGCCTGGGATTGGCGCTGCGCGGGGGAATGCCCCTGGCGCGTGAAATGTTGAGCAAGCCTGGAGCATCGGAAGGTGCGCGATGAAAAAAGATCGGATGAAAGCCTTGTTCGCCGTTATGTTGGCCGTCAGCGATATGCTGATGGCGATGTTGGCGTTCGTGTTGGCCTACTATATCCGCCGCGAGGTGCACTGGCCCAACCAGCCGCAAAACCTGGCGCCCCTGCAAAGTTACCTGTGGATGCTCGCCGTCCAGGTCGTTTCGATTCTTATTGTCTTTTTCCTTTATCGTCTGTATCACCAGCGGCGCGCAGTGTCGCGCGTGGATGAATTCTATGCAGTCTTTGGCGCGGTGTCTATCGGCATGATGATGTCTGTGGCTGTTTCTGCATTGACGTTCAAGAACAGCGCGTTGGAGCCGGATTTTTCGCGCGTGATGATCATTTACGCCTGGATGCTGACGATTGCGCTGGTGATGGCGGGGCGCATCGTTCATCGTTCACTCCAGGCGCGCGCGCGCAACGTAGGGTGGGGGCGAGATCGTGTGCTCTTGGTGGGCACGGGCGACGTGGCTCAGATGATTTTGCAGAAAATCCAGTGGTCGCCCTGGCTGGCGTATGAGGTGGTTGGTCTGGTTGCCAAGAATGGCAATGGCAGCCATCCACCGGAAAACATCTTGGGCGCGCCCGTGCTGGGCACCACGGACGATTTGCCCCGGCTGATTGACGAGCGCGGCATTCACGAAGTCATCATCGCCTTGCCGGAAGCTAGCCACCAGGAGACTTTGGGCATCATTGCGCTGTGCGACCGAGGCTCGATCAGCGTCAAAGTTTTTCCCGATGTGTTCCAGTTCATCGCCGGTCAGGTGACGATTGACGACCTGGGCGGCTTGCCGCTGCTGGCCGTGCGCGACGTGGCGCTGCGCGGCTGGAAGCTCGCTCTCAAGCGCGCCGTAGACGTCATAGGCAGTGTCGTGTTGCTGGTGTTGTTTTCGCCGTTCATGCTGCTGGTGGCGATCTTGATCAAGCTTGAATCGCCCGGCCCCGTCTTTTACGCGCAGGAACGCATGGGCTTGGACGCGCGTCCGTTCCTGATGCTCAAGTTCCGCTCGATGCGGCAGGATGCGGAAAGCGAGACCGGGCCGGTGTGGGCCAAGCCGGGCGACACGCGCCGCACGCGGCTGGGCGCGATCATCCGCAAGGTCTCGATTGACGAATTGCCCCAGTTCATCAACGTCCTCCTCGGCGATATGAGCCTGGTGGGCCCGCGCCCCGAGCGGCCGGCGTTCGTCGAGCAATTCCGCCAGAGCATCCCCCGCTACATGGATCGCCACCGGGAAAAGGCCGGCTGCACCGGCTGGGCGCAGGTCAACGGATTGCGCGGCGATACCTCGATCACCGAGCGAACCAAGTACGACCTGTGGTACATTGAAAACTGGTCGTTGCTGCTGGATTTCAAGATCATGCTTCGCACGGCGCTCAGGGCGTTCAACGACCGGAACGCTTACTAGCATGAGTCAGTCTCCGCGCTGGGCAGCTGGTCATCAGGTTGTGTATCGAAAAGTCTGGCGAGGCAAGGTGTGGACGGCCAGACCCGTCACCGTTGTTCAAGATACGCTTGATGGGGTGGCCCTTTACCTGCGCTCGGGCACGCGCTGGAAGCTCCCGGCCTGAAGCGGAGACCTGTTTCTTGGCTTTTTGCAAATAGGCGACTGGCAACTCCGGGATGTCATTGCCGGGGCGCACACTCTCTTTCTCATTCCTCCCGGCGCGGCGTATGCGGTGCATGTCATCTGGGGACGAGAAAGCAAGTTCGTGGGCTGGTACGTCAACCTGCAAGAACCGTTGCGTCGGACAGCCATCGGCTTTGACTTTATGGACCACGTCTTGGATATTGTGGTCAAGCCGGATTTGTCCGAGTGGACCTGGAAAGATCAAGGCGATCTGCAGCGAGCGCACGAAATGGGTCTATTCTCTGCGCGCCAAGCCCGTGCGATTAGAGCCGAAGGGGAACGCGTCGTCGAGCGTATACGAACGAAAGCATCTCCATTCAGTAACGGGTGGGAGCATTGGGCGCCGCCTGAATGGCCTATCCCAGAGTCGCCGGCAGGATGGGATAAGCTCTAGACGGTGATTCCCGAGTAGCCAAGCTACCTCTTCGACACGCTGCTTGGCATGTCCTTCCACATCCGATCTGGAGCACAATGACTAGGCGGATAGTACACGCGCGTATACTTGCCTTTCCCTACGCCGACTCGCTGCAGAGTGCCCGGCTGGACGCGCTTCACCAAGAGTCCCGCGGCAAACGCTGTGACCTCGTCATAGACTATCATGAGCTCTGCCAACTGGCCCCGCCTGAATTGTCTATCTGCGACGGACAACCCTGCGAGCGAGTGCAGGGGTGCTACGTCTTGCGCCGCCTGCGGTTTATCGGCGTGAGATGGTTAAAGCCCATCGGTCTCTACACTCAGCTTGATGCGCTCCCGCTCGACCATGGCGCTCGCAGCCTGCGCGGCATACTTTATTGCAGCCCTCCAGGTCAAGAGGCTTGGTATTTGCTTTTCAACGGCTTGGCATTGCGTACAAGAGGATCGCTCAGGGACAACCGAGCCAGTTGCCCTTGTGCGCGATTGGCCGCCGCCCCCGCCGCTTCCGGCGCGGCTCGTGCCCGAACCCCGGCAATTACATCGTCGCTATGGCGGCGATCCCATCACCATCCGATTGGACGCTCGCGTCTACCATCAACGTCTCTTTGTTGGGGGAGTAGATTGCCAGAGTGGGCAGCGACCCGCTGTAGATGCTGTCCTGAACGTGGGCGAGGAGCCAAGTCGGTGGGTTACGGCCGAGCAGCCTCACCCCGCTGATCGCTGGGGCTGCAAAGGCGAGGGGCAACACGGGATGGATGTGGCCGAGATTACTCGAGAAGCGCAATGGGTCATTGAGCGTTTACGCGCGGGGCAACGGGTGCTGGTGCACTGCTCGGCCGGTCTGAATCGGTCGGTGACCATTTGCTGTGCTGCGTTGATCCTACTCGAAAGAGTCTCGGCCGAGGCGGCCCTGGAGTGGGTCCGTGAACATCATCCCTGGGCGCGGCCCGATACTCATCATTGGCTCGCCTTGCGCTGGCTGGCGCACATGTCCGGCGCACCCACGCAGCGCTGAAAGACAGGACGCCGTTCCCGAACCGTGCGGGATCATCAAGACCTATGAAACACGTTCTACGCGCTGTTATCCTTGCCAATGGCGTCGCGCCGGACGCGGCAATGGTTCGCCGCTGGCTGCAGCCGGACGACGGGACACAAGCCCGGTTGATCTGCGCCGACGGCGGCGCGCGCACTGCGTTGGCGCTGGACCTCAAGCCGGACGTGGTCGTGGGCGACCTGGATTCGCTCGACAAGGCGATGCAAGCGCGGCTGGGAGAGATAGGCTGCCGGCTTGTGGTCTATCCGGCTGCCAAAGACTGGACTGATTTGGAGCTGGCGCTCCAGTTAGCCGTTCAAGAGGGCGCGACGGAGATCGTCATCCTCGGCGCATTGGGCGGGCGGCTCGATCAAGAGTTGGCCAACATTCTGCTGTTGCTCTTGCCAGAACTCGAAAACGTTCCGACGCGGATTGTGGACGACCGGCAAGAGATGTTTGTCACGCGCAGCCAGGCAGAGGTTGTGGGGCAGTCCGGAGACATTGTCTCGCTCATTCCGCTGTGCGGCGATGCGCAGGGCATCGTCACCGAGGGGTTGTTGTATCCGCTCTGCGATGAGCCGCTGGTGAGCGGCCCGGCGCGCGGCATCAGCAACGTGATGACGGGTCAAGCCGCGCGCGTGACCCTCCGAAGCGGAACGCTACTTGTCATTCACTCGCTCGCATAATCTTCCAGCAACCGCTTGACTCCCTCAGCTTCAGGAGCGCCCAGGCGAGCCAAGATTTCCCGTGCGCGCTCCAGCGTTTCGATTTGCGTGTCACCTTCCAATAGCCAGGCTTCTTCGACCAGCGTCAAAGCCAGCTCGCGCGCGCAGCCCAGTTCTTGCAGGATGGCCTTGCTTTGGGCTAGGTATTCTGCTGCATCGCGTTGTTGCGCTTGTTCGATGGCGATCTGCCCCATCACGCGATGGACGATTCCTTCTTCCAGCCGGTCGCCGGTCTGGCGCGCATAGTCCAACGCGCGCTCGCCGTGTTGACGCGCGCGAGGCAGGTCGTTGGTCGCCAAATATCTCGCCGCTAACTGGCGATGCGTTTGTGAGTCTTGCACCGCGCTCGATCCTTCAGGCTGCGGGAGGCGGCCTTGCGCCATTGCCATGGAGCAGGGCAGGGCGATGGGCGAGGTTCTCAAATCATGCGTATACTGGTAACTGATTACTGATCACTGACCACTATTCCGTGAGGTAATCCCGCAGCTTGCGGCTGCGATAGGGGTGGCGCAGCTTGCGCAGCGCCTTGGCCTCGATCTGCCGGATGCGCTCGCGCGTGACGCCAAAGAATTGCCCGACCTCTTCCAGCGTATGCGCTTGGCCGTCTCGCAAGCCAAAGCGCATCTCGAGCACTTCGCGCTCGCGCTCGGAAAGCGAGTCGAGGATACTGCGCACCTGCTCCTTGAGAAGCTGCTTGGAAGCGGCGTCCACCGGGCCGGGGATGGTCTCGTCTTCGATAAAGTCGCCCAAGAGCGACGATTCTTCCGCGCCCACCGGCATTTCCAGGCTCATCGGCTCCTGGCTGATGCGCACGATGCGCCGGACTTTGGCCGCGGCCCGGCGCAGCTTGCGGTCGAGTCCGCTTTCGAGCGGCTGATTGCGCCCCCAGGCTTCTCGCACGGCCTGAATCTCTTGAGGCTCGATCAATTCCATCTCGACCGCAATCTCTTCCGAGGTCGGCTCGCGCCCCAGTTCTTGAGCCAGATCGCGCTGAATGCGGGTCAGCCGGCTGATCGTCTCGACCATGTGGACGGGGATACGGATGGTGCGCGCCTGGTCGGCGATGGCGCGCGAAATCGCCTGGCGAATCCACCACGTGGCATATGTGCTGAACTTGTAGCCTTTGGTGTGGTCAAACTTTTCCACCGCGCGCAAGAGGCCAATGTTGCCTTCCTGGATCAGGTCGAGGAACGAGATGCCCCGCCCGACGTATCGTTTGGCGACGGACACGACCAGCCGCAGGTTCGCGCGGATGAGCGATTGCTTAGCGAGCGTGGCCTGGGTCGGCACCTGCTCAAGTGTTTCGGTGATGCGCTTGCGCTCCGGCAAGGCTTTGGTCAGCGCCGCCGGAGTGGGCGTCTTGCGGTTGCCGGAGACGAGCTTGCGCGCGGCGGCTTGCAAAGCTTTGCCAGCTTTGCTCAGGGGTTTCCCGCTCGTCTTGCGCTTGGGAGATAACTGGTCCGCCAGCCAGCCCAACATTTCTGGCGGCAGCAGGTAGAGCGAGACGTATGTCTCGAACAGCGCGCCGAGCAGCTCGGACGGCGCAGGCGCTTGGTCCTGGCGTCCATTGTTCAAAAACGAGCGCAGGTTCGACTCGATGTCCAACGGCGCGCCTTGCCGCAGCGCGTGGGCTTCGCGCACCAACGCGGTCAGGTTGGGCGCTTTGACGCGCGTCTTGTGGCATAGCTTTTGAACCTGGTCCCACGCGATGAGAAAATTCTGGTAGGTCTCGGCAATGATCTCGTCGGGCTTGGGCTGGCGGCGCAGTTGCGCGACGAGTTTGTTGCGGAGCGTGACCAGCCGCTCCTCGGCGCTCATTTGCGTGGCGAGCCACATCTCCTGGTCGGGATCGAGCAGTCGCACCTGGCTGATCTCTTTGAGGTACATCCGCACCGGATCGTCGCCAAGCTCTTGGCTCCATTCCAGCAGGTCTTCTTCTTCCTCGACTTCGATCTCTTCGAGGTCGGCTCCGTCCGGCTCTTCGAGGTCCAGCACCTCTTCCTCTTCGAGGGGGGCATCGAGCGGGCCGGCCGGCTCGGCTTCGTCGGGCAAAGCCTCCAGGTCGCCGGGACTATTCAGTTTGATTTCCGGGTCAAGTGTGTCCCCGGTCATCACTCCGGAAGATGGTTCGGTCATTCTCTCACTGTTTATGAAGTAGGGCGACACGCTTCGCGCCATGTCGCCCGCAGCCGCATAACGCGAAGCGTGTGACAGCTTCTTTTAGGCCACTGTCCGACGCCACGGGTCGGTCGTGCTCAATCGGGCTGTCTCGCCGGGCCAGCGGGCCTTTTGCAAACGGTTGATGGCAATAGCGTTGCGATGTCCCTGCTCGCCCAATTCGTGTACAGAGTCGGCCTCTCCCTGTTCTTCTGCCTCGCGTGTCAAAACATTCAGTTCTTCTTTCTTGCGCTTAAGGTTACGTTCGCGCAAGAGCAACGCACTCTGTACGGCCTCGCGCGTCCAGTCGGGCGTTTTCAGAGTCGGGAGTGGCAACGCCTTTGCTAAAAGCTCATCTAGATGTATCCATAGGTCCCTGTCTAGGAACTCACGGACTTCATCAGAGCCAAATTCTTGTGAATTACGAATAGCTGCCAAGATCTCACGGTGCATTGCATTGTCAAAGTCGTTGTTGCTCAATGGGTCAAGATCAAGCGATGTTAATGCTTCATCAACTTGGACAAGGCCATAAGCCGACTGCAATAGTGTTATTAGACAATAGGCTTCTAGATCAGACTCTTTGCTGGTGACTGTTTCAGCCGATCTCTGCCGCCGCGCCTTTGCTTGTATCTTTTGGGTGAGCTGTCGTGTTATAGTGCCTGCATCCACACGCAGCACACGCTCTAGCCGCTGAGCATAATAGTCTCGCTCTGCCGGATTAGTCACGTCTTGGATAACCGACATGACCTGGCTCGAAAACGCTGCCCTTCCTTTGGGGTCTTTTAAGTCGTACGCAGTGGCAAGAGTCTGGATAACATATTCTACTACAGGTAGGGCGTTTTCAACTAATCGTGGCCAACCGGCAGGATCAGCACGGATAACCTCATCAGGGTCTTGACCACCGGGCATCACCAATACTCGAATGCTTACACCCAGATGATTTTCGTCGCCAACCAACCCATGTGCATCAAATACTGGTGCTGCATCTCGGTCGAGCTTTTCTCGCGCCACATCCAGCCCGCGCAGCATGGCCTGCACACCCGCCACGTCCGGGTCGAGCGCCAGGACAAATTTCTTGCACAGCCGGGCGAGCTGGCGAAATTGCGCCTCGGTCAACGCCGTGCCCATCGAGGCGACGACGTTAGCGTAGCCGGCCTGATGCGCGCCGAGCGCGTCCATGTAGCCTTCGACGACGATGGCATGTCCCGCGCTGCGGATTGCGTTGCGCGCCAGGTCAATGCCGAAAAGAGTATGGCTTTTGTCAAAGAGCGGCGATTGCGGCGAGTTGAGGTACTTGGGTTCCTCGCCGGTCAACGTCCGCGCGCCAAAACCGATGGTGCGGCCCTTGACATCGCGGATGGGAATCATCAGCCGCCCGCGAAAGCGGTCATAGACGCTGCCATCCTCATCGCGCTGAACCAGCAATCCCGCCGAGACCAACTCCTCGCGCGAATAGCCGCGATTCCGCAAATAGCTTTCCAGCGCGTGCCAGTCGTCCAGGCTGTAGCCGAGCTGGAACTTGACGACGGTTTCGTCGGCGATGCCGCGCTGGGTCAAATGCTCTCGCGCGATTTGCCCTTGCGGCGATGTGCGCAGCAAGTTGTTCAAGTACGTTGTGGCGGCGGCCAATGCTTCGCGCAGTCGCTCGTTTTGCTTGTCTTCGGCCTCGGCCTGCGGCGTGCGAGGCTCTAGTTCCACGCCGGCTTTGCGGGCCAGGAACTCTAGCGCCTCGCGGAATTCCAGCCCGTCGCGCTTCATCAAATACGTGAAAATATCGCCGCCGGTGTTGCACGCGCCAAAGCATTTCCACGTGCCCGTCTCCGGCCAAACGACAAACGACGGTGTGCGCGTGTTGGAATGGAACGGGCAAAAGCCGGTAAAGCTGCGCCCCGACTTTTTGAGCTTGACCGTCTCCGAGACGAGGTCAACGATATCAATTCGGTTCTTGATCTCGTCTATGACACTCATTTATGACCGCAGACCGCAGACGGCAGACTGCCGCAGCGCAATTCATCCACGAAGGGCACGAAGGACACGAAGAACTCTGAATCTTCGTGTCCTTCGTGGAAGGCGGAGATGTTACTTCTCCCAGAAGAACTGCCACTCGCCGACGGCCTGGCCGTTCTTGAGCATCGTGGCGATCTGGTAGGCGTCAATGACGCCGACAATCCAGACGATGACCCCGACGCCGATGCACGACAGGAGCAGTGTGGCGACGAGGATGACGATACCCTTTGTCGTCTGGCCCAGGTAAATCTGCCCCGCGCCGCCCAGGAGCAGCAAACTAAGGACCAGGGCGATGATCGGGTCCTTGGGTGGATTGGCGGGTTGAATCTGGGTCTTGCTCTGAATCAGTGGCATGGCTTTTTCTCCTTTTCTTATATGAACTAGGTTTGACCGACGCTCCGTCGGCCGTAAACCCTTATGAAGGTTCAGAAACCTTCGCAAGGGTCGAGTTACCATTTTTACTTGTCGCGCGTGACCGCGCCGAGCGCGGCCTGAGCCGCCGCGAGTCGAGCGACCGGCACGCGGTACGGGCTGCACGACACATAGTTTAGGCCCGCGCCGTGGCAGAACTCGATGGACGACGGATCGCCGCCGTGCTCGCCGCAGATGCCAATTTCCAAATCGGGTCGAGTCTTGCGTCCTTCGGTCACGGCCATTCGGACGAGCTGTCCCACGCCGTCACGGTCGAGCACCTGGAATGGGTTCTCTGGCAGCACCTTGTCTTCCACGTAGCGCAGCAGGAATTTGCCTTCGGCGTCGTCGCGGCTGTAGCCGAACGTCGTCTGCGTCAGGTCGTTGGTGCCGAAGGAGAAGAATTGCGCGTACTCGGCAATCTGGCCCGCCGTGAGCGCGCCGCGCGGCACTTCGATCATCGTGCCGAACTTGAACTCGATCTGGACGCCTTGCTCTTCCATCACTTTTTTCGCCACGTCTTCCAGGGTGGTCTGGCTGATCATTAATTCGTTAACGTGGCCGGTGAGCGGGATCATGACTTCGGGCTTGACGACGATGCCCTGCTTGGCCTGGATACAGGCGGCCTCAAAGATGGCGCGCACTTGCATCTCGGTGATGGCTGGATAGGTGATGCCCAAGCGGATGCCGCGCAGACCCAGCATCGGATTGGCTTCGCGCATCGCGTTGACGGCCTTGAGCATGACCTCTTTTTCTTCCAGCTCGGCTTGCATCTGCTTGACCGACTTTTGCCCCTTCTTGGCACGATAGCCCTTGATCTTGCTTGCCATGTCAACGCGCGCTTTGAGATCGGTCACTTGTTCGAGCAGCGATTCAAAGCTGGGCAAGAACTCGTGCAGCGGCGGGTCAATCAAGCGGATGATGACCGGCAGCCCATCCATCGCCTCAAAGATGCCCTCAAAGTCGGCGCGCTGGAACGGCAGCAGCTTGGAGAGCGCCTTTTCATACGCCTTGACCGCCGCGTTCTTCTTGGCCGCTTTCTTGGCGTCCTCGACAGCTTGCAGCAGCTTGGGGTTATCCGGTCGGCGGGCTAGCTCGGCCTGGGCGCGCTTGATCTTGTTGAAATGCGACTGCGCCTCGGACGCATTGAGGATCATTTGCTGCACCCACGGCAAGCGCACTTGCTCAAAGAACATGTGCTCGGTGCGGCATAGGCCGATGCCTTTCGCGCCAAATTTGCGCGCCACACGCGCGTCGCGCGGATAATCGGCGTTGGCCCACACATAGAGGCCGCGCGTCGGCCACGAGCCGCCATAGGCCGGGCGGCAATCGCGCGCGCAGATTTCATCGGCCCACGTCAACAGCTCGACCAGGTCGGTCTCCTTGTCAAAGTCCGGGGCGACGGTTTCAATCTTGCCGCCAAAGACATGGCCTTCGGTCCCGTCAATCGAGATGGGATCGCCCTCCTTGACGACCTTGCCGTCGGCAACGAATTGCTTCTTTTCCACATCCACGCGAATCGCTTCGCAGCCCGCCACGCACGGCTTGCCCAATCCGCGCGCCACCACCGCCGCGTGCGAGGTCGCGCCGCCGCGTTGCGTCAGGATGCCTTTGGCGACAATCATGCCGTGCACGTCGTCCGGGTTGGTCTCTTGCCGGACGAGGATGACGGCCTTGCCCGCGTGTCCCCATTCCTCGGCGGTGTCCGGGTCAAACACGGCGATGCCGGTGGCTGCGCCGGGCGAAGCGTTGAGTCCCTTGGCGAGCAAATTGCCTTCTTTCGCTGCCTTTTGCTTGGCGGCCAGATCAAAGCGAGGCAGGAGCAACAGGTTGATCTGGCTGGCCTCGACGCGCTGCAAGGCTTCTTCCTTGGTGACGAGTCCCTCACGCGCCATGTCCACCGCGATTTTGACGGCGGCCTGCGCGGTGCGCTTGCCGGAGCGCGTCTGGAGCATGTAGAGCTTGCCGCGCTCGACGGTGAACTCCATGTCCTGCACGTCGCGGTAATGCTTTTCGAGCATGTTGCAGATTTGGACGAATTGCTCGAACGCTTCGGGCATCTCGTCCTTTAGCTCGGCGATCTTGCGCGGCGTGCGAATGCCCGCCACCACGTCTTCGCCCTGAGCGTTCATCAGGTACTCGCCATAGAGCTTCTTTTCGCCGGTGGCCGGGTCGCGTGTGAACGCCACGCCCGTGGCCGAGTTCGCGCCCATGTTGCCGAACACCATCGTCACGACGTTGACCGCGGTGCCGAGGTTGTGCGGAATCTTGTTATAGTTGCGATAGTCCATCGCGCGCTTGCCGAACCACGAGGCAAACACGGCCTCGACCGCCTGGCGCAGTTGCTCATAAGGGTCATCGGGGAAAGATTGGCCCAGCTCTTTTTCATACAGCGCCTTGTAATCGGCCACGACCTTTTTGAGCATATCGGTCGTCAGGTCGGTGTCTTTTTTGCCCGCCGTCTTGGCTTTGTACTTGTCCAGGATGCGCTCAAACTTTTCGCCTTCGACGCCCTTGACGATGCGCCCAAACATTTGGATCAGGCGGCGGTAGGCGTCGTAAGCAAATCGCTCGTCGCCGGTCAGTTGCGTAATGCCTTGCAGGGTGATCGGATTGAGGCCGACGTTGAGCACGGTGTCCATCATGCCGGGCATGGAGAACTTGGCCCCGGATCGAACCGACACCAGCAGCGGATTATTGGCTTCGCCAAATCTCTTGCCGGTCTGCGCTTCAATTTGCTTGAGCGCATCGAGCGTCTGATCCCACATGCCTTCGGGGAATTGTTTGCCCGCGTCAAAGTAAGCGTTGCAGGCTTCGGTGGTGATGGTAAAGCCGGACGGAACGGGCAGACCGGCGCGCGTCATTTCGGCCAGACCGGCGCCTTTGCCGCCGAGCAGGTCGCGCATGTCCTTGTTGCCCTCGTTGAACAGGTAAACCCACTTGGTCATTGTTGTAGCTCCTGGAATTTCGGATTGTTGATTTCGGATTTCGGCGCTTCTGCTGTCGCGCAGGGCGCTTTCAGTTGTGCGCGGCACACATTATATCCGCGTCGGCGTGCGGGCGCAACTGGCAAAACCTGCAAGTCTAGAACCCCTCCACCTTGCTCAAGTCCACAATGCCCTTGGGCAGCGCGGCGATGCGCTGCAGCAAGGCTAGCCGCGTTTGACGCACGGCTCGGTCTTGCGCCATCACCAGCACGTCCACAAAGAATTTGGCGATGGTGGGCGCAATCGGCGCGAATGTGTTAAAGAAATTGTCCACGGTACTGTGCAGCGAGACCTGCGCCGCGCAAGTTTGATAAGCGTCGTGCAGCGCGTGCGTCATCGGCTCTGGATCGCGCGGGATGTCCAGCGGGAACGATTCGGCGAACTCGCGCGTGATGCGGACGCAGCGGGCATAGTGAGACAGAATGTCATTCCAATCCGGGCGCGCGGCCCAACGTGTCAGCGCCTGGACGGCGACCCTCGCGCGGTACGGCACGTCGCCTTGCTCGGCCAGCGCCGCGTCCACCAGATCGTGGCGATAGCCCTGGTCCAGCAACAGCGTGCGCGAGCGGCCAACGACAAAGGCGTGAACGTCGTTCAGGATCGCGTCACGGTTGGAAAGCGCGCTGGCTGGCTGAACCTCGGCGGCGGCCTCGATAGCGCGCCGCAGCGAAAACGGCGCGGCGTTTTCCACCAGCACTTGCACGATGCCCAACGCCGCGCGCCGCAGCGCAAAGGGGTCCGCCGATCCGGTCGGCGCAAGCCCGGCGGCGAACAGCCCGACCAGGCTATCGAGCCGGTCGGCCAGTCCCACGACGACGCCGGGCAAGCTGGCCGGCAGTTGATCGCTGGCGTAGCGAGGCAAGTAGTGCTCGAAAATCGCCTGTGCCACCTCGCGCGGCTCGCCCTGCCGCAGCGCGTACTCGCGGCCCATCACGCCCTGGAGCGAGGTCAGCTCGACAACCATCTGCGTCGCCAGGTCAGCTTTGCACAGGTGCGCGGCGCGGCTGGCGATTGCTGCCTCTTGCTCCGAAAGACCCAACATCTCGGCGATGTGCGACGTGAGCTTTTCGATTCGCTGCGCCTTGTCCAGCACCGAGCCGAGCTTTTCGTGAAAGGTCAACGTGCGCAGGCGCAGCAGAAAATCGTCCAGCCGCTTGGCGGTGTCGTGCTGGAAAAAGAACTCGGCGTCGGCAAAGCGCGCGCGCAAGACTTCTTGGTTGCCATGCGTCACCCGGTCCAGGTGGCGCTTGCCGCCGTTCCGAACGGCCACGAAAAAGGGCAACAGTTTGCCGTTTTTTTGCACCGGAAAGTATTGTTGGTGTTTGCGCATCACGGTCACTAGCACGTCGCGCGGGAGCGCAAGGAATTTTTCTTCAAATTCACCCAACAGCGCGGTGGGCTGCTCGACCATGTTGGTCACTTCGTCCAGCAGGCCGGGCATCTCGGGGATTTCGCCGCCGACGGATTCGGCGAGCTGGGCGATTTGTTTTTGAATCACGGCGCGGCGCTCGTCCACGTCGGCGATGATGCGCTGATCGCGGAGCGCGTCCATATAGTCTGTTGCGCTTTGGAGGGCGATTTCGGGCGACCCGTTGCTGCGCGCGCCGATGGTCGTGCGGCCACCCGATACGCCCGCGTATTCGAAGGGAATCACCACATCGCCGAACAGAGCAATCAACCATCGAATCGGCCGGCTAAAGGCGACGTTAGTGTGATTCCAGCGCATCGTCTTGTCGAACTTGAGGGCGGCGATGAGGCCGGGCAATCGCTCCGCCAAGACCTGAGCGGCGGGCTGGCCCTCCTCGCGCTTGATAGCGACGACGTATTTGCCGCCCTCCAGGTCTTGCACGTGCAAATCGGCCACGGCCACGCCTTGACCGCGCGCGAATCCTTCGGCGGCTTTGGTCGGCGCGCCGAGAGAATCGAACGCGGCTTTGGCCGGCGGGCCTTTGACCTGGCGCTCGACGGATTTCTGGCGCGGGGCCAGTTCTTGCACCAGCACCGCCAATCGGCGCGGCGTGCCGTACACTTTAATTTCACCATGTTCCAAGCGAGCCTCGTCCAACATCTTTGGCGACAGCTCGCGCAGTTGCGTGATGGCCGCCGTCAGATCGCCGGCGGGTAATTCTTCGACGCCGATTTCGAACAGGAACATCGTGGGAGTGTCGGAGGTCGGAAATTGGGGGTCGGAGGTCGGACGAGACTCTCCACTCTCTACTCTCCCCTCTCCACTTTTCAGGAAGGGATATTCCTCGCGTTGGCGCTGCGCCAAATACGCGGCGGACACCTGGCGCGAAAGGTCGCGCATCTTGGCAAAGTATCCGGCGCGTTCCGTCACGCCGACCGCGCCGCGCGCGTCGAGCACGTTAAAGGTGTGACTGCACCGCAGCACGTAATCGTGCGCCGGGATGACCAGGGGCGGCTCGTGGCTCAGGCAAGCGCGCGCTTCGGCCTCGAACAGTTTGTACATCTCGGTCAGCCGTTGCACGTCAGCCGATTCAAAATCATAGGTGCAATGCTCGACCTCGGGCGTCTTGAGCACGTCGGCATAAGTGCGGCCCGCGCCCCAGTCAATGTCCCACACGCTGCGCTTGTCTTGCAGAACGAGCACGATGCGTTCCAGCCCATAAGTCAGCTCGACCGGCACCGGGTCGAGCGCCTGCCCACCCGCTTGCTGAAAATACGTGAACTGACTGATCTCTTGTCCGTCACACCACACCTGCCAGCCTAGCCCCCAGGAGCCGAGCGCAGGCGATTCCCAGTTGTCTTCGACAAAGCGAATGTCGTGCTTGCGCCGGTCAATGCCGATGGCCTCCAGGCTGCCCAGGTAAAGCTCCTGCGGGTTACCGGGGTCGGGCTTCAAGATAACCTGGAGCTGCGTGTGCATCTGCATCCGGTTGGGATTCTCGGCGTAGCGACCGTCGTCGGGCCGATACGATGGCTCGACGTAGCAGACGTTCCACGGCTCTGGCCCCAGCACGCGCAGCGTGGTGGCTGGGTTGGCCGTGCCCGCGCCGACTTTTTCGCTATACGGCTGCCAGATCAGGCAGCCGTGCTCGGCCCAATAGTTTTGGAAGCAAAGAATGACTTGTTGGAAAGAGAGTGGTTTAGACATTCAAATTCCTTGATTTGAACCGCAAGACATTCAGCCTTACTTGCACTCTTGGTATCTCGGCGGTGAGGTCTACCCGGTTGCCATTTCGAGCCGCAGCGTCCGCAGGAACTCGACCGATTTCAAGTTCCGTTCCAGGATGTAGGTGATGTACTTGAGCATCGCCTGCTCGACCTCGCGCGCGACGAGCGGGCGCAGCTTGAGCGCCGCAAACGCGGGCCATTCGACGCGCGCCGCATGGCGCAACACTTTGAGCGCGGCCAGCGAAAGCGGCAGCGCGTCCGTAAATTCAGGCGCGCATTTCTCGCACAGCACGCCGCCCCGGCCGCAGTCAAAGCCATAGGGCGGCGACTCGCTTGTGATTTCGCGCAAAGGCTTGCCGCAGCGCGCGCAATCAAACAGCCTCGGTTGATAACCTGCCAGGGTCAGCAGTCGTAGCTCGTAAAAGCGCGCCAGCAGCGCCGGATTCTCGGCGTCGCACAGGCGCGCCAGCGTGTTGGCTAGCAGATCGTAGAGCGCGGCGTTTTCCTCTTCGTCGACCGTAAAGCGGTCGAGCAACTCGACGATGTAATGCGCGTACGTCGAGCGCAGCAAATCCTCGCGCAGCGCGCGATATGCTTCGACCGTCTCGGCCTGGCTGACAATGTCCAGGTTGCGCGCTTTGGCAATAAGTAATGTGCTGCGCGTGAACAACTCGACGTGCCCGCCTTTGCGGCTGGCCGGCTTGCGTGCGCCTTTGGCGACGACCCGCAGCTTGCCGCGAGCGGGCGTAAAAACCGTCAACAGCCGGTCGGCTTCGCCCAGATCGGCGCGGCGCAAAATGATCGCTTCGGTACGGTACAGTCGTTCCTGTGGCACAACGCCGATTATACCATAGCCAATGAAAATACCTCCAAGCCGGCGAGGCCTGGAGATTTTTGGGACACGGATTCTCGCAGATTCACACAGAAGGGAAAATGGGTGTCGCTATTTTTCCGGTTTGCGGACCTCGACGCTCTTGCCCTTGAGGAAACTCTGCGCGCCTTCCAAAGTGTCTTTAGTCTGTTGCAGGACTCCCACCAGCGAATGCACGGGATAAGTGCCGCTGCCGATGACCAGGCCGGTGATCAGCACATCTATCCTGGCCGGAACGATCCCCACGCCGAGCATGGCAAACATCTGCAACTGCCCGACGGTGGCGACGATGACGCCCAGCCACAAGCCCAGCACAATGCTCGCCGCGCGCTTGGCGCTCTTGTAGCCGGGCGAGTCGGCTGCCGAAGCCAATTCGCGCTCGGCGTCGGTGAGGCGCGTTTCCGCCATCGCCATCATGCTCTTGGCTGTGTCGAGTTTCTTTTGCGCCTCGGTCACAACCTGCTCGCGCCATTGCTCGACGGTTTTGCCCTTGTCAATTTTGTCGGGTATCATGGCTTGGAGCTGCTCCGGCGTGGTCGGGATTTGCGAGACGATTTTGTTGGCTTCGTTCGATACGTCGGCCAGCCACTTGCGCGCTTCCTGGACTTTGGTCTCGGCGCTGTGGAGCCAGCGCAGGCCGCGACCCAGGTATGCCACCAGCGTCAGCCAGTATTGCTCGATGATTCCAAAAGTCGTTTCCAAAAGCCGCTCGACGCCTGCAGCAGCAGCCAGCACGGGCGCCAATACCACGGCCAGGTCCAAGCCGGTCAGTGACGGCGTGGGCGGGGCATCTTGAACGGTCGCCGGGCCGAACAGCCAGTACAGCGTGGCAAGCCAGGCTGCCAGCAGGACACCCAGCGCCAATCCCAAGAGGTACTTGGTGGCCTGGCGCTTGCGTTTGGGATCCCACAACGGGACGACGGCAATGTTGGTGGTGGATATAGGTTGTGTGCTCATGCTTGACCTCCTCATAGAGTTTAAGCTAAACTCTCCGGCCCGAATGATTCGGGCAAGAGTTGATCGAGCGTAAATTGCCGGACGTGACCGGCGTCGTCGGCGAGCAAGACGCGCAAGTGCGGAGCAAACTCGCGCATCACCTGGCGGCACGCGCCGCACGGGCTGCCGCCGTTGCGCGTGGCGATGGCGATGGCGACAAACTCGCGCTGACCTTCGGACACGGCTTTGACCATCGCGGTGCGCTCGGCGCACAGCGTCATCGGATACACGGCGTTTTCCACGTTGCAGCCGGTGAACACTTGACCGGAGGCGGTCAGCAGCGCCGCGCCCACATCGTAATGCGAGTATGGCGCGTAGGCGTTTTCGCGCGCCGCCTGCGCCAACTGGACCAGCTCTCGATCCTCCATCATGTCTCCTGCGGGGTAGGGGGGTGTTCGCGTCGCACGCGCACTTTGCCGATGCGCCGCCCGGAAACGTCGAGCACCTCTATGATCAGCCCGTTGAATCGCAACTGCTCGCCAGTGGTGGGCACGTGGCCGAACTGGGTGTAGAGAAAGCCGCCGAGCGTATCATAAGATTCGGCGGGAAGCTGCACGTCCAGCAATTGGCTCGCATCGTCGAGGTTTGCTCGCGCGTCAAAGATATAATCGCCTCCGGCTTCTTGCTGGAACATGGGCTCTTCGGTGTCGTACTCGTCCTGGATTTCGCCGACGATTTCTTCCAGGATGTTTTCAATCGTCACCAAGCCGGCCATGCCGCCATATTCGTCCACGACAATCGCCACGTGGACGCGGCGCTTTTGCAATTCCTCCAAAAGCTCATCCACCTTTTTGGCCTCTGGCACAAAGTAAGCCGGTCGGACGATTTGCGAGAGCGAAACGGCCAAGTCGCCCGCGCGCAGCACGCGCAACAAGTCCTTGGCATAGAGGACGCCAATCACGTTATCAATCGTATCTTGATAGACCGGCACGCGGCTGTGTGTGGCACGAATGACCAGGTCAGTGGCTTCGGGCAGCGGCGTGGCCGCATCTATCGCCACCACGTCAATGCGCGGCACCATCACTTCGCGCGTCAGCGTGTCGCCCAGCTCAAAGATCGAATAGATCATTTCCTTTTCTTCTTCTTCGAGCACGCCGCCTTCTTCGCCCGCGTCCACCACTGTCTTGATTTCTTCCTCGGTGACCAGCCCCATGCCGGTGCGCGACGCCCCACCGAGCGGTCCAGCGATAAAGTTGGAGAGTCCGACCAATGCCTTGACAACCGGAGCGACCAGTGAGGCTGTTGCATCGAGCGGGCGGGCAACCAAGAGCGCAATGGGTTCGGCGTGGCGCGCCGCGAGCGACTTGGGGACCAGCTCGCCCAGGACGAGCATCACCAGCCCCAATGCAAACGTAACGATGAGAACTGCCAGCAGCAAGCTATATGGCGCGAGCCACGCGGCGCGCGCCATATAGCTTGCCAGTTGCGGCGCAAGCATGATTGCGGCAGTGCCTGCCGCCAGGAAACTCGCCAGCGTCGTGCCCAATTGCAGCGTGGCGAGCGTCCGGCTGGAATCTTGCGCAAGCCGTTCCAACGACTTGGCGGCGGCGTGCTTTTGTTCGACGAGCTTTGCCAGGCGCGACTTGCGCACCTCCGCAATCGCCACTTCAGAGGCGGCCAGAAAGGCATTCAGTATCACGAGCGCTACGAGCAAGACAAGCTCGGCAACCATCTGGCTATCTCCGACAAACGACGAAGGACGAATATCTTTACTCGTCGTTCGTCTGTTTCTCCCGCGCGGGCACGCCGTACACCACCGCGCCGTCCGGCACGTCATGCGTGACGACGCTACCTGCGCCGGTGACCGCGCCCTTGCCAATCGTCACAGGCGCGCGCAGCATCGTGTCGCTGCCGATGAACGCGCCTTCGCCGATGACGGTCTTGTGCTTCTTTGCGCCGTCATAGTTGCAGGTGATCGTCCCGCAGCCAATGTTCACGTTCGCGCCCACGTCGGCATCGCCCAGGTAGCTAAAGTGGCCCATCTTGGCCCCAGGCCCCAGCCGCGAGTTTTTCACTTCGCCATAGTTGCCCATGTGGACGTGACTGCACAAATACGCGCCCTTGCGCAGGTGCGCGAATGGTCCCACGTCCACGTCGTTCTCCAGCGTTGCGCCTTCGAACACGGAAGCCTTGACCTCGCATCGGTCGCCGAGGGTGGAATCGCTAATGATCGTGTTCGGGCCAATTGAGCACTCGCGCCCGATGATCGTTTTGCCGCGCAGGTGAGTGTTCGGATAGACGACCGTGTCCGCGCCGATGGCGACGCCGGCCTCGACGTAGGTCGTCGCCGGATCAATCATCGTCACGCCGGAGAGCATCAACTGTTCGTTGATGCGCGCGCGCATCTTGCGCTCTGCCCAGGCCAATCGCGCACGGTCGTCAATGCCCATCACTTCGTCGGTGGCAGCCTCCAACGCGGCGACGATAAGACCTTCGGCTACAGCCATCTCAACCAGGTCAGTCAAGTATCGCTCGCCGTGCTTGACCGGCAAGTTGCCCAGGTGTGACCACAGCCAATCGGCCCGGAAGCACAAGATGCCGCTGTTGACTTCACGGATGGCGAGTTGTTCCGGCGTAGCTTCTTTGAATTCGACGATAGCGCGCACGTGGCCTGCTTCGTCGCGGACGATGCGCCCCAATCGCAGCGGGTCGGGTGGGCGGAAGGTGAGGATCGTTGCCGCAGCTTGCTCCCGCGCTTGATGATCCAGCATCGCACGGAGGGTCTCGACGGTGACAAAGGGCGTATCGCCATAGAGGACGAGCACAGTATCAGCGTTGCCTATCAGCGCAGATTGCGCTTGGATCACCGCATGGCCGGTGCCCAGTTGCGGCTCTTGCAAAGCAAACTCGGCCGCGTCGCCCAACGCCTGGCGTACCAAGTCCGCGCGATGGCCGATGACGACGAGAGGTCGCTCCCCGGTCAGCTCGCGCGCGACGTCAACAACGTGCGCCACCATCGGCTTGCCGCACACGCGGTGCAGCACTTTGGGTAAATCGGATTTCATTCGCGTGCCCATCCCAGCGGCAAGGATTACGACACCAATTGACATTTCAGACTCCATGGTTGGGTAGACAAGTAAGCCAGTAGCCAAATAGTCGGGTGGCCCAACGACTGGACTACCCGACTGCACGACTCATTGGCTACATGACCAACCGACGACGCGACTAACTGGCTGCGGGTGCGGCTTTCTTGCGCCGCCGCGAACGCGCAAAGCGGATAATCAGGTACAGCGGCAAGCCGATCAGCAGCGCAGCCGGCAGGATACAGATGCCCGCAAGGATCAGGAGATCGCCGAGGCGTTGCAGCGACCAAATCAACGCCTGGAACGCGCTACGCGCAGTGCCCTGCGGTCGCCATGTGCCGATGGCGACGGGTTCCGCCAGCACGTCCGGCGTCAGCGTGATGTTGACCGTGGCAAACTTGACGTTCTCCTTCACCTTCAACTGCTGGCCGGTCAGCCGGTTGATCCGCCCCTGAACGTCATCGAGCCGCGCCTGGATGCTGAGAATGTCCTCCATCTTGGTGGCGCGGTCGAGTAGTGTGCGATACGAGTCACGCTGAGCAGTGAGGTTTTCAATCTCAGCTTGCGTGTCAGCGTATTGGTCGGTCACATCTTGACCATTGAGGTTTTCTTGTTCCACTTGCAATGCCAGCGCTTTGATCTTGGACAGTGTTGCTTTGAGCTGGGCCAGGTCTTCACCGGGAACGCGAATCGTCATCGTTGCGCGAGCGTGCCCTTGATCCTGGTATGTGTTCGACGAGACGACGAATCCACCGACATTCTTGACGATCTGGGAGATTTGCTCTACGGTCACTGGCGTGTCTTTGACCACCAGCGAGAGTTGACCTGAGTAGACAATCATCCGTTCCGCAGCGGCGGCATTGGCAGCCTGAGGCTGATTGCCAGGTTGAGTTTGGCTGCCGGCGGCTGGGGTAACTACTATGGCCTCTTCCACGGGCGCAGCAGGGGGCGGCGCTCCAGGGGCGAAGCCACGCGAGGCCTGAGGCGCAGGCGTAGCCGCGCCGCCACATCCGGCGGCTCCAGTCAGCAGCACGATCACAAGCAGGGATCCAAAGATTTTTCGGTTCATCTCGACACTCCTTTCGCAAAGACCATTCTGCGCTCAGGACGCCTCTTCCAACTGCCGGGTTCCCACATCCACTCACCTCTCCGCCTGTTCCTAAACTTGCAGGAAGGTTAATCTAATGTCCGACCGACAATCGCTCGATCAGGCGAACCGGCAACTTGACCTCGCGCATTTTTTCCTGCGTTTCCTCGATGGGATACTCGACGCGACGATGCTCCAGCGTGTTCGCGTCCAGGTCGAGGATGGCATAAGAGGCATCTGGATCGCCGTCGCGCGGCTGGCCGACGCTGCCCGGGTTAATGATCCAGCGCCCGTCCGCCAGCGAGACGACCTTGCCACAGCGCGGCGGGCGTGGCTCGCACGGGCCATCGTCGTTGTCGTCCGAGATGTAAAAGCTCACGGGCACGTGCGTGTGCCCGACCAGGCAGATTTGCGTTTCGAAGGCAGTAAAATTCAATTCGGCGGTCAATGGATCGAGGATGTATTCCCAGATCGGCTGGCGTGGGCTGCCGTGCGCCAGCGTATAGCCTTGTTCGACGCGCAACGGCGGCAAGTTTCGCAAGTAATCGCGCGCGGCCTGGTTGATCACGCCTTGCGTCCACTGGTTGGCGATGCGAGCGTCGGCATTAAAGCCGCGAATGTCCAACTTGCCCAGCACCGCCCAGTCGTGATTGCCCGCCAGGCACACGTGTGGATGTTCGCGCAGCCGGTCGATGCACGCGTTAGGGTCCGGCCCATAACCGACCATATCGCCCAAGCACCAGATCACATCAAATGGGTTTGCGTCGTGGAGCACCGCTTCAAAAGCGGCGAGGTTGGCGTGAACGTCGGAAACGACTAGACAACGCATAAAGGAATGTCTCTTGGTCGAGATGCGATAAGTGTATCACGGATTTCGCAGGACGCAAGAGGCAGAACCAAGAAACACTCGGCGGTAGAATGGTTGTTTGACAGTTATTCAGCCTTCGTTTATAATCAGCTTTGCTTGCCGGCCATTGCGTGGCCGGTTATTTTCTGCAATGAGGACTCGACATGAAAGACCGCACCCTAGTCTGGTTGATCATTGTCATCACCCTCGTGGCGGTGACAATCGTGGTCAGCGTGACCAACGTAGAGTATCAACGCCCCAAAGGACTGACCGGCGAAGACATGACGCAGCCCGTCTGGGCCAAGTTGCTGTTTTGGCAGTCGTCAGAGCGCCGCGCGATCAAAGTGGCGCAAGGGCTGGATTTGCAGGGCGGGCTGCAAGTGGTGATGGAAGCTGACGTGCCGTCGAACGTGGCCGTGGCCGCCGAAGATATGGACGCGGCCATCACCGTGATCCGCAACCGCGTGGATGCGTTGGGCGTGACCGAGCCGTTGGTGCAAAAATTCGGCGACCGGCGCATCGTCTTGGAACTGCCCGGCGTCAGCGATCCCGAACTGGCGATCGCCACTGTCCGCGAGCAGGCGTTCCTGGAATTTGTGGACGCCGGCTACACCGACATCCCCGAAGGCACCAAGATTCGCACCAATATCTCCACGGCCAGCGAGGCGGAGACGCCGATACCCGTCACGACTACGGCGACGCTCACTGGCACAGGGGCACTCACCGAGTCGCAGCGCACCTACGAGACCGTCATCAACGGCAAACACATGGCCTCGGTGCGCGTGACGCGCGGCCAGCTCAACGAACCCGAGGTCGCCTTCCAGCTCAATCCTTCGGGGGTGAGCATCTTTGCCCAGTTCACTGCGGCCAATAACGAACAAACACTGGGCGGGCGACGTTACTATCTGTGTATCGTGCTGGACAAGGTTGTCGTCTCTTGTCCCAGCATCCGCAGCCCTATTCCTGAAGGACAGGGCGTCATCACGCTGGGCAGCAGCGCCAGCATCGAAGCGGCGCAGAAGCTGGCAATCCAATTGCGCTCCGGCTCGCTGCCCACAGCGTTGCGCGTGGTCGAAAGCCGCGCGGTTGGTCCGACGCTCGGCCAGGACTCTATCAATCGAAGCATCACCGCCGGGGTGATCGGCTTGATCATGGTGTTGGCCTTTATGCTGCTCTACTACCGGCTGCCGGGCGCGCTGGCCGACCTGGCGCTCATCACCTTTGCTCTGATCACGTTCGCGCTCTACAAGCTGATCCCCGTCACGCTGACGCTGCCCGGCATTGCCGGTTTCTTGCTCTCGACGGGCATGGCGGTGGACGCCAACGTGTTGATCTTTGAGCGCATGAAAGAAGAACTGCGCGCCGGGCGCAGCTTGCGCGCAGCGGTCGAGGCCGGCTTTGACCGGGCCTGGGCCGCCATCCGCGACTCGAACCTGTCCACCCTCATCACGTGTGTCATCTTGTTCGGGTTCGGCTCTCAATTCGGCGCCAGCACCGTCAAGGGCTTTGCGATCACCTTGTTCATGGGCGTACTGATCAGCATGTTCACCGCGGTCATTGTCACGCACACGTTCCTGCGCACGGTGACGGCCTGGGTGGGCGACCGGTTGAACGACAAGCGCTGGCTGATGGGGGTGTAGCATGTGGAACTTTGTTCAAAATCGCAGATGGTATTACTTGTTCTCGTCCGCCGTGATTTTGCTGGGCGTGGCCGCCATGGTTTATTCGACGATCACGTTCGGCTCGCCCGTGCGCTTGGGTGTTGACTTTACGGGCGGCAGCTTGTTCGTGCTCCAGTTCAAAGGCGCGGCGACCGAAGGTGGCATTCGTACGGTGTTCACCGATTTCGGTGAAGGTAATGCAATGATTCAGCGCCTCGGTCGCCTAGAAGATAACCTCTGGCAGGTGCGCGCCAGCTTTATGGAATCTGACAAGGTGAATCAGATCAAGGCCGCGCTGGGCAGCTCTATCGCGTCGCTGGACACGAATCGCTCGACGTTTGACGTCGTCAATCCGTCCATCGGCGGCGAGGTGACGCGCGCGGCTCTATACGCCGTCATTGTGACTGCGCTGGTCATCCTGGTGTTCATCTGGTTCGCATTCCGGCGCGTGCCGCACTCGGTGCGCTATGCCGCCTGCGCCATTGTCGCCGTCGTCCACAACATCCTGGTGACGACTGGCATGATGAGCCTGGCAGGGTTGCTCTTGGGCTGGGAAGCAGACGTGCTGTTCCTGACGGCGATGCTCACCGTGATCGGCTTTAGCGTTCAGGATACGATCGTCGTCTATGACCGTATCCGCGAGAATATTCCCAAGCGGCGCGGCGAGCCGTTCGAGGCCATCGTCAACCGCAGCCTGCTGGAGGTGTTGCAGCGATCATTGACCACGCAGCTCAACGCCATCTTTGTTATGGTGTGCATACTGCTGTTCGGCGGCGCGACGATCAAGCAGTTTATCGCTGTTATGCTGGTCGGCTTGATGAGCGGGACGTACGCCTCGCTCTGCAACGCGGTGCCGCTGGTCGTCTCGTGGGAGTTGGGCGAGTTCCGCAATCTGTTCGGTTTGCTCGGCCCGCGCCCGTCACAAGCGTAATAGCAAGACCTCAACGCAAGGCGCCAAGACGCCAGGTCGCAAAGTTTCCATTGACCTTTGCGCCTTGTCGGCTTGGCGTCTTGGCGTTAAAGAAGGTGAAGGATGCTTTACAGCGTTTCGCCTGAACTGTTCACGCGTTATCCTGGCTACGTGCGCGGCGTGGTCGTCGTGAGGGACGCGGTCAACCTCGAAGGGCCGATTGACGAGGTGGCGCGGATGCTCAAGAGCGCTCAAGAGACGCTGCGCGCGCGGACCGATTTGGACGGCCATCCGAATTTTGCAGCGTGGCGCGCGGCGTATTCGGCGTTTGGCGCAAGACCGAGCAAGTATCTCGTCTCCATCGAGGCGATGGTCAAGCGCGCGCGCAAGGGTGGCGAACTGCCCTACATCAACGCACTCGCCGCGCTGTGCAACGTCGCCTCGCTCAAGAACATTGTCCCCATCGGCGGGCACGACGTAGGCGTGTGCGCCGAGCCGCTCTGGTTGCGCTATGCAACTGGCGATGAGACGTTCACGCCGTTCGGCACGACAGAAGTCGAGCATCCCGAACCGGGCGAAGTCGTCTATCTTTCCGGCAAGACGGTGCTGTGTCGCCGCTGGACGTGGCGGCAGGCCGAGTTCACCAAGCTGACGCGCGAAACAACGCGCGTTGCCATCAACGTGGACGGCCTGCTACCCGTCACGCGCGCCGACGTGGAAGCGATTTGCCAGGAGCTGGCCGGCTGGACGCGCACGTACTGCGGCGCGCAAGCGGAATGCAAGTATTTGGCGGAGGATTCGCCAGTGATGGAAGTTTGAGCGCAAGTCGGAGGTCGGAAATCAGATTTCGGATAGCGACTCTGACTTGAAAGAGGTGAGCCATGCGCGCGCTTTACCTGGACAAGACACTGACGCTACGTGAAGATTACCCCGCGCCGATTCCACCGCCGGGCGAGGCGCTGGTTCGCGTCCGGCTGGCGGGCGTGTGCAACACGGACCTGGAACTGGCGCGGGGCTACCTGTCGTTTCGCGGCGTGCCAGGCCACGAGTTTGTCGGCGAGGTCGTCCGATGCGAGTCTGCGCCGGAGTGGATCGGCCAGCGCGTCGTCGGCGAGATCAACGCGGCGTGCGGAGCGTGCGAGGCGTGTCGCGCGAACCGCCCGACGCATTGCCCGCATCGCACCACGCTCGGCATCGCCGGGCGCGACGGCGCATTTGCCGAATATCTGTGCTTGCCCGTCGTCAATCTGCATCGTGTGCCGGACAGTGTGTCCGATGAAACCGCCGTATTCGCCGAGCCGCTGGCCGCCGCGTGCGAGATCACGCAAGCTGTCCACATCCGCCCGACGGATCGCGTGGTCGTGCTGGGCGATGGCAAACTGGGCCTCTTGTGCGCGCAGGTGTTGCAACTGACCGGTTGCGATTTGCTGGTCATCGGCCATCACTTGGAGTCGTTGGGGATTCTAGCGCAGCGGGGCATCCGAACCACACAAGACCTGACAGGTCTCCCAGACTTGTCAGGTCTATATGACATCGTTGTGGAGGCGACCGGCACACCGGAGGGGTTTGCTATGGCTCGGCAGCTCGTCCGCCCGCGCGGAACGATAGTCCTCAAATCCACCTATCACGGCGCAGTGGAAGCCAATCTCACTATGGTTGTTGTAGATGAAGTCTCGCTGGTCGGCTCGCGTTGTGGCCCTTTCGAGCCGGCGCTGCGATTATTGGAGCAAAAACTCAAAGTGTCGCCGCTCATCCAGGCCCGTTATTCGTTAGCCGAGGGTCTGGCGGCGTTCGAGCGCGCGGGACAGCGAGGAACACTAAAGGTGCTCATCGAATTTTGAATGACGAATGACGACATTCGTCATTGGTTCTTTGTCACAGGCAGCGTGAACGTCATGGTCGTGCCGACGTCCACCTGGCTTTCGGCTTCGATCTGGCCCCCGTGCGCTTCGATGAGTTGTTTGACGATAGACAGCCCCAGGCCGGTGCCCTGCGCCCATCCTTCAGAATCGGGCACGCGATAAAATTTCTCAAACAAATGCGGCAGAGCATCCGGCGGAATGCCTTTGCCCGTGTCCTTGATCTGCACCCGCATACCGTTGTTGTCTGCGCCCACAATGATCTCGACACGGCCCCCTTCACGGTTGTATTTGATGGCGTTGCTGACGAGATTGATCATCACCTGCTTTAACCGCTCCTGGTCGCCTTTTACCAGCGGCAGGTTATCGGGGACCTGGCCGATCAACGTCAATCCGCGCTGAGAGGCCTGCGGCTGTATCAACTGCACGACTTCGCGCACGAGGCGATCCATCTCCACCGGCTGGCGCGCGATGCGCGTCCGGCCTGACTGCAAGCGCGCCAGGTCGAGAAAGTCGTTGATGAATTGCGCCAGGCGCGTGGATTCTTTATTAATCGTCTCGGCGAACTGGGCGACCATCTCTGGCTTGAGGTTGGGGCGCAGCAACAGCTCGCTGTAGGCCACGATGCCGGTCAACGGCGTGCGCAGCTCGTGAACCATGTCGGCGATCTGGTCGCTCTGCGCGAACAGCTGCGCGTTTTGAATGGCGACGGCGGCTTGCGCGGCGAGCGTGTTGAGTATCTCAATATCCTCTTGGCTGAATGACTCGCTGCCGCACTTGTTGACCGCCTCCAGGCAGCCGATGGTCTTGTCCTTGACCTTGAGCGGGACAGCCAGGATCGAGCGCGTGGTGAACGCGCTCTGGGCGTCGGCTTGCTTGTAAACGCGAGTGTCCCGGCTGGTGTCCGCGATGATCAGCGGCTCGCCGCTGCGACACACCCACCCGGCGATGCTGGAATCCAGCGGTACGACGACGCGCTTGATCGCCTCGCCGCTGCCGCTGGCTGCCTCAAAGTAAAGCTCGCCGCTTTTGCTATCGAGCAACAAGATGGAGCTGGCCTCGCTGTCGGTCGTCTCGCGCGCCGAATTGACGATGAGATCGAGCAGCGTGGGCAGGTCGAGTGTGGAATTGAGCACGCGGCCCAACACCAGCAGCGCTTCCAATCGCTCCAGGCGACTGGTCTGTTTGGTCGAATCAGACTTGGTCATATTCGGGGGTCGGCATTCCGCAAGCTTGGGCGATTTGGGGCAGGATTTTGGCCACGTCGTCGTGGAGCGTGACGTCCGCCTGGTCGTCCAAGTACGTGGGTTGCAGATTGACAATGATCAGCCGCGCGCCGTGCCGCCGCGCGAGATAGGGCAGCTCGGACGCGGGCGCCACTTCTAGCGACGATCCTGCCACCAGCATCACGTCGCACTGCTGCGAGTGGCGCTGCGCGTCCCGCATCACCACGGCCGGGAGCTGCTCGCCGAACAAGATGGCATTCGGCTTGAGCACGTTGCCGCACTCGGGACAACGCGGCAGGCCGCCCTCGGCCAAAAATGTTTCCACAAATTGCTCGCTGGCAAAGACCTTGTAGCAGCGAATACACGTCGCCTGGCGCAAGTGACCGTGAACTTCGAGCACGCATCGGCTGCCGGCTTTTTGGTGCAGCCCGTCAATGTTTTGGGTGATGACGGCCTTGAGGACTCTTACGGCTTCCATCTGGGCCAATGCCTTGTGCGCCGGGTTAGGTTGCGCTTCCAGCACGAGGCGCGCCAGCGGGCGGATCCAATTGAAAAACACTTCCGGCCTTTGACGGAACGCGGCGACGGAGGCGACTTGCATTGGGTCCACTTGCTCCCAGAGGCCATAGCCGGGGCTGCGAAAGTCCGGGATGCCAGAGCGCGTCGAGACGCCTGCCCCGGTCAGCGCGATGGCGTGATGTGAGTGGAGCAGCAGGTCAACTGCCTGGTCAATCGGGCTCATTTCGATACGACGAGTTTCGTCAAATCACGAATCTGGGTGGATACGAGATTGCCGGGTTGCATCAAGTAGAGTGGCACGCCCTTTTCGACTGCCTGAAACGACAGCTCGGGCACGGCCGGGATGACCGAGACGACTTCACCCAACATTCCTTCGACGGCGCTCTTGGTCACGGTGGCCGCCGAGGGCGCGCGGTTGAACAGCACCAGGCCGATGTGGTCGCGCAGCACATCCATTGCCTGCAATTGGGCGATCATCTCTTGGGCCAGGGCCAGCGACACGCGCTGCGGCTCGGCGACCAGCACGATATAGCGGCACTGCTTGATGGCGGCGCGCCCGGCGTCTTCCAGCCCGCAGCCCAGGTCGAACACCAAATAGTCGCACAGCCGGCCCAACTGCTGAATGGTGGCTTCGGTCTGGGGCGCTGGCAATGCGCCGCGGCGCGGCTCGGGGGATGCCAGCAACAGCCGGATGCCGCTCGAGTGCGTGATGAGGTGTGATTCTACCAGGCGCTGGTCCAAATCTTCGGCTGGCCGGGTCATCAGCGTGGCCAGCCCGGTCGGGCGAGTGAATCCCAATTGCAGCCCGGCGCCGCCCGACCCGGACACCAACTCGGCCATGATCACGCGCTTGCCCTGGGCGACATCTTGCGCCAGCGCCACGGCCACGTTCACGGCCAGCGTCGTCGTGCCCACGCCGCCCTTGCAGCCGATAAAGCCGATGGTGTGAGCCGCCACGGTGGGCGCGGCCTCTCTGGCGCGCGCCGACCGAAGCAGGATGGCTTCCACGTGGCTGGCCAGCTCGGCCGGGTGAATCGGCTTGGTGAGATAGTCGTCGGCGCCGGCCTGAAAGCCCGCGACTTTATCGCCCACCTGCGTCTTGGCGGTGAACATGATGACGGGGATGGACGCCGTCTTGGGGTTCGCGCGCAGACGGCGACAGACTTCGTAGCCGTCAATATCCGGCATCATCACGTCGAGGATGATCAGGTCGGGTATCTCGCTTTCGACCTTGGCGAGCGCCTGCGCCCCGTTCTGCGCCGCCGTGATCTGGTAGCCTCGACGTTGCAACATCAGGCCGATCAGCTTGAGCGTATCTACGTCGTCGTCAATGAGAAGAATCTTTTCTGTCACCGTTTCCTCTCCTCTGGGGGCGCACTAACTTTAGCACAAATCGGGTCTAATGGCAACAGTGAATCAATTGCTAATCTTTACCGCCTCTCTTCCCCTGGACACTGGCCCCGTCACCTCTGCCTTGCTCACCCAGGTCGGGCAACCGGCAGCAGTGTGATACCACGGAACAGCGACTTGGCCAGGCTAGATGGCTTGGCTTTTGTTGTGGCTACACTGTCGCATTGACAAACAGGGTGATGGGTCTATAATCTCCATACCAAGCGATTTATCGGTTCTTGCGCGGTTGGGTTGTGCTGGACACCTTCTGTTTGATTCCCTACTTGCTGGGTTGGCAGAGCAGTTCTTTGGATTGAGTGTGGTTCTCTAGTCCGCACCGTCTCTTTTGCTGCTGCCATATGAGTTGAAGCGCAAGCGCATTACGATCACACTTGTCCAGAAGTATCAAAAGCAGGTAGCGGCTCACAAGTCACCTGGCATATTGTCATATGGGTGCATCTCTGAAACTGTGCGCACGGATGTTCGGGTCTATACGGCTGACGGGAGTGCGGCGTAATCGGTATGTTCAAGTATTCGGATAGCAGGATCGCCAGCGAGCAACGCCGGTTGCACGGTCACGGACGGGGTGGCGTTCGACTGACGCGCGACGACTGTCTTGCAGAAATCGGCGTGGAGCAATTCCCAGGCCGGTTGCCAGGGCGATGCCGTTGGCATGTACCTGTAAGGGTTTCCTACCGTGCCAGATAACACTCTGCTCTACTTGCGGCCCTTTTCGTTTGCGGCTTCATCGCAGGCGAAGTAAAAGAGTGTCCCACGGCGCTTGCACACCTCGGACACTGCGAACGGGGTGCGGGTGCGTGGCGACCTCAGTCTATCACAACCGGCCGCTCGCCTCGACAGCGCAAGGGCTCTTTCTTTGTAACGATCACTGATTCAATAGGGGATGACCAGTATTTCGTCCGGTCAACTGCTCCTTCCCGACACTGGCCATCATAGCAAATTCCAATGGCCGACCTATCTACTCTCAAACCCGGCACCCGCGTCTTTGACCGGCATCGCAATCGCGAGCGGCTCATCCACGCCGTCGAGCCTCTGGGCCGCGTGGTCAAAATCTGGTTCAAGGACTCGCACACCGGCGCACTTGAGCCGATGACATTTCCGGTCTCTGAAGTCGAGCGGCGATTTGAGAACATGGAATCGGGGGCATCCGCTTTCAGGGCCGACAGCGAAACGGTGCGCCTGTTGGCCGAAAGCTACCGGCTGCAACACGCCTACCTCTTCAATCCCGTCTTTGCCACCGAGACCTCGCTCATTGACGCCCTGCCCCACCAGTTGATCGCGGTCTACGATCACTTGCTCAAACAGCCACGCTTGCGATTCCTACTGGCTGACGATGCTGGCGCAGGCAAGACCATCATGGCCGGCCTCTACATTCGCGAAATGCTCTTGCGCCGCCTGATCAATCGCGTGCTGATCGTTCCCCCGGCGGGTCTGGTGGGCAACTGGGAAAAAGAGCTACGCAACTTGTTCCGGTTGCGCTTTCATATTCTCGAAAGCGCGGACGCTCAACGCGACAATCCATTCCTCGATCCGCGCAACGACCTGGCAATCGTGAGCGTGGACACACTCTGGCGTGACCGGATGCGCCAGCACTTGTTCGATGCTCCGCCCTATGACCTCGTCATCTTTGACGAGGCGCACAAGCTCTCGGCTCGCCGCAACGCGGATGGGACGGTGGACAAGTCCAACCGCTACTCGCTGGCCGAAGAAATCGCCGCGCAAAAGAATCATCTGCTGCTGCTCACCGCCACGCCGCACATGGGCAAAGATGAGCCCTACTATTTCCTCTGGCGATTGCTTGAGCCTGAACTGCTGGCGGCCCAAGAGGCTTTTGACCGCATGAGCGCCAAACGCAGACGTGCTCACCTGCTGCGGCGGATGAAGGAACAAATGATCCACTTTGATGGCGGCAAGATTTTCCCGCCGCGCGAGAGCAAGACCATCGAATACCCGCTCGTCCAGGGCGTGGGACAAGAGCAAGACCTGTACGATCAGGTCACGCAATACTGCGAGACGCACTATGACCGCGCACGACGTCGTAACCAGTCGGCGGCCAAGCTGGCGATGGGCGTCTTGCAGCGGCGACTGGCTAGTTCCACCTGGGCGCTGCTCAAATCGCTGGAACGGCGCGAAGCCAAGCTGACTGAGGATGTGCGCCAGATGGAAGCTGGGCTTGTGGCCGCCGAAGAATTCCAGCGCAAGCAAAGCACACTTCCCACCGTGGATTTGCGCGAGGCCAAGACCGGCGACGAAGAAGAAACCGAAGACGAGCAGGAAGAGTCCGAGCGCTTTGACGACGACCTGGCCGGCGCGACCGAAGCGCGCACGATTGACGAGTTGCGCGTCGAACTGGAAGAGGTCAAGCGACTCGTCGTGCTGGCTCGCTGTGTGTACGATCTCAAGCACGAAAGCAAGTTTGACAAACTGTGGCAAGCGCTGCAAGACTATGCCGAGACCAAAGTCTTGATCTTTACCGAGCACCGCGACACAGCCGATTTCCTGGTGGGCCGATTGGAAGGGCTGGGGCTGACCGGCAGGCTCGCCCGAATTGACGGCACGCTGGATTACAAGCGGCGCGAAGTCGAGGTCGAGAAATTTCGCGAGCCACGCGGCGCGCGTTACCTTGTCGCCACCGATGCGGCGGGCGAAGGCATCAACTTGCAGTTTTGCTGGCTGCTGGTCAATTATGACATCCCGTGGAACCCGGCGCGCATCGAGCAGCGCATGGGCCGCGTCCATCGTTACAAGCAAAAGCACGCCGTCCTGTTGCTCAATCTGGTGGCCTCGGGCACGCGCGAAGGACGTGTGCTCAAGGTCTTGCTCGAAAAGCTGGAACGCATCCGCAAGGAATTGGGCAACGATAGCGTCTTTGATGTGATCGGCCAGCAGTTCAAGGGTAAATCGCTGTCCGAACTCATTTTCGAAGCGACCGTCGGAGGCCGCGACAGAGAAGTGGCGCAAGAGATTGATCAAGGCGTGACGGCCGACAAGGTCAAGGCTCAACTGGCCGAGCAAGCGCGCAAGGTTGAAGTGGCAGAAGTGCGCAGCCTGCTCGAGGCGCTCAAGCAGCAACAAGAATCCGCCGAGATGAAGCGCATGATGCCAGCCTATGTGCGCGGATTCTTTCACGACGCCGCGCCGCTCGTGGGCGTCACGACCGAGGGCGACGTGGCCGGCATGTTCCGCGTGACCGACTGCCCTGACACGGTTCAACGCGCGATAGACACCTACCCCGAACAAATCCGAGACGCGCTGACGTTCGACCGCGTGCTCGCCATGCCGGAAGACGCGCTTCAGCCGCAGGCTATTTATCTGCATCCTGGCGAGACCACGTTTGATGCCGTGGCGACCTTGTTCCAGGGCCACCATGATCACGCGGGCGAACGCGGCGGGGTGTTCTTTGACGAAAGCGCTGATGCGCCTTACCTGTTTTACCTGGCCAAGGTGCCCATCATTCGCGAGCCAGGCACGAACGGCGAAGCGCCTCGAATCCTCGACGAAGCGATGCTGGGGATCCGGCGCGATGCGGATGGGCGTTGTGAAGCGCTCCCTGCGCACTGGCTGATGACGCTCCTCGCCGCCGGCGAGGGCGATAACCTTGCAAAGGTTCCGGAACCTTTGCAAGGTTGGGACGATCTCGCTCCCGTTGAGGCGTTCCTGTACGAGACTGAAGGCACGCCGAGGCTGGAGCGACTGCGCGCTGAAGCGTTAGAACGCTTGCCGGAGCGACAAAAACAACTGCGCGAAGGTTACAACTTGCGCGAGGCCGAACTGCTCGAACAGCGCCAGGTGCTCAAGGATGCCGTTGCCAAAAACATTCCGGCGGCCAAGACCAAGCTGGCCGAATGCGAGCATGAACTCGACGCGCTCGACGCCAGACGCGCCGAAACCGAATCAGCCTATATTTCCGAGATTGACCGGATGGGCCTGGGGCCGGTGACGATTTACGTTCGCGCGCTCGTGTTGCCCATCCCGCCCGATTCCCCTGACGGGGATCTGCGACAAGCTCAACGCCGCCGTGACGACAAGGTCGAGGCGATTGCGATGAAGGTGGCCCGCGATCATGAAGTAGGATGCGGCGCGACGGTGGAAGACGTGAGCGACCCGCAGCGCAAGATGGGCTTTGACCTGCGCTCGGTTCGGCCTGATGGCTCGGTGCGCTTTATCGAGGTCAAAGGCCGCGCCCGTGTGGGCGATCTGGATCTGACGCCGAACGAGTGGGCACAGGCCAACAATCACCGAGAAAAGTACTGGCTGTACGTCGTGTTCAACTGCGAGACAAAGCCAGATCTCAGGCGCTATGCTGACCCAGCGGGCAAGGGCATCGGGCGGCCTAAGGGCGGCGTGACGATTGACGCCGACGACTTGCTCGACCTGCCCGGCGAATGTGATTGACACGGTACACCAAAAGAAGTAAAATGTAGTCACATAAATAACTACTTGTGGGGTGAACCATGCGCGAGATTGGTGTGCGGGAGCTAAAGGTAAAAGCCTCGGAAATCGTGCGCAGCGTGCGCAAGCGACGCGCCCGCTATATCATCACATATCGCGGGCGGCCCGTGGGCCTGCTATCACCGCTCGATGCCCAGGAGCCGAGCCGCGCGGATTCCAGCGAGTCTCCAGCCTGGGATGAGTTGACGCGGCTGGGCAAAGAAATCGGACGCGGCTGGCCGGCGGGTGTGAGCAGCGCCGACGTTCTTTCGGAGATGCGACGCTGATGGCCCGACCCTTTACCGTTGACGCGAGCGTGTTTCTCAACGCTTTCAATCCGTCCGAGGCAGGTCATGCGGAAAGCCAGCGCGTGTTGGCCTGGCTGCGGGAACAGGCCACGCCCATCATCGTGCCGACGCTGGTGCTGCCCGAAGTGGCCGCCACCATCAGCCGCGTGCGGGGCGATGCGGCGCTGGCTCGCGATTTTGCGAGCGCCTTGAGCCGATTGCCCAATCTAGTGCTCGTCAATCTCGACACGACGTTGGCCCAGCAAGCCGCCGATGCCGCCGCGCAATACAGGCTGCGCGGCAGCGATGCCGTATACGCCGCCGTCGCATTGCGTTTTGGCACGGTGCTGATGACGCTCGACCGCGAACAGCGGGAACGGTTGGATCAAGTTTTGACCTGCCGTTATCCGACTCAAGTTTTGGCCGAAATCAAGTGAAGAATATTATGGCAGCCGTTATGGTTGGACATATTGAGGTGACGCCCGATGTGTGCGGCGGTAAACCGCACATTTCCGGTCATCGCATCGCGGTGCAGGATATTGCCATCTGGCACGAGCGGCTGGGCCTCGACCCCGACGAAATCGCGACTGAGCATTGTCTTATTACCACGACCATCGTGCAGAAATAGATGCGTCTATCTGCGCCGACGAAGCGTTCATGGCCGAGTTGCGCCGCCATACGCCATCCAAAGTGATAAAGTTCCGTGCCCGAGCAAATTAGATTCTACATGTTCGTATGAATTAGCCTGGACACAGATGAACACAGATTCCACAGATGTGTTATCTGTGTTCATCTGTGAAATCTGTGTCCTGAAAACCTGACTCTATGACAAGACGCCTGATCGAAGAAGCCTTTCCGCTCAAAAAAGTCTCTGAAGACTCCAAGCACGAAAAGAACGTCCGGCACGGCCACATCAGCACGCTGCACATCTGGCCGGCCCGCCGGCCGCTGGCCGCTTGCCGCGCCGCCATCATCGCCGCGCTGATGCCCGACCCTGGCGACGACAAAGCGCGCGAAGACCTCTGCCGCCGCATCGGCAACATTACCCGCTGGAAATCCGAAAACGGCCCTGACCTTCAATTCTTTCGCGACGAAATCCGTAAAGCGTTCGGCGGACGCGCGCCCAAAGTGCTCGACATGTTCGCAGGCGGCGGCGCGATCCCGCTGGAGGCGATGCGCCTGGGTTGTGACGTGACCGCGATTGATTACAACCCCGTGGCGTGGTTCATCCTCAAATGCACGTTGGAATTTCCGCAGAAACTCGCTGGCAAGACCTGGCCCTTGCCGGTTAGTGGGACACAGATGAACACAGATGACACAGATAAAGAAAAGGAAAATCTGTGTTCACACCTGCACTTGCGTGCGGTGCAAGTGTCTGCGCAATCTGTGTCCAATCCAAAGGCCGTGCAGGCTGCGATGGATTTGGGCGCGCAAGAGGGCGACCTGGCCGCGCACGTGCGCTACTGGGGCAACTGGGTGTTGGAACGCGCGCGCGAGGAGCTTGCGCCGTATTACCCCACGATTGACGGCAAGCCAACCGTGGCTTATCTCTGGGCGCGAACTGTGCCCTGCCAAGACCCCAAGTGCAGCGCGACCGTGCCGCTGTTGAAAACTCTGTGGCTGTGCAAGAAGAACAACAAGCGGCGGGCGCTCCGACTCAAGCCAAATGTTGAATCGCGACGAGTAGAGTTCGAGATTTGGGAACCCGACGATGACGATGCTGTTGATCAAGGGACAATGAGCCGCGCAGGAGTTCAATGTCCGTGTTGTGGTGCTATTTTGCGGATGGATTACATACGGGCATGTGGTGAACAGAACAAAATTGGAATGCAGATGACCGCTGTGGTAGTAGGCGGAGAAGATGGTAAAGAATACAGGCGACCTACAACAAATGACTTTGATGCATTTAAAAAGACGCAAGGTGCACTAGCACGGCAGCCAGCAAACCTCGTAGTAAACGAAGCCTTCAACCCAAGCAACACTCGCTCGATATCAATTCAGTTGTACGGATTTCACCGCTTTGCTGATTTCTTCAACAACCGCCAACTCTTGGCTATGACCGCTTTCGCTGGGCAGGTGGAGCGGGCGAAATTGGAGATGAATGTTCTCGCCTATCCACCCCATTGGATTGACGCGATAACTGCATACTTGTCTCTCGCAGTTGACAAATTGGCGGACTACAATAGCTCACTGGCACGCTGGCTCAATGGCCTTGAAGCTATTGCAGGCACATTCGGAAGATTCGCTTTGTCGATTATGTGGGACTATGCAGAGGCGTGTCCGATATCCGACTCAACTGGTAGCTACATGAATGCAGTTCAGTGGGTAGCCAACTACGTTGACCATGCTTTGATTGCAGCACATGATTCTCCTCATCCAAGTGTAGACCAACATCCTGCGCAGACTCTACATGCACCTGTGAGCTACGATCTTATCGTAACTGACCCACCATACTATGACGCGATCTCCTATGCTGACATTTCGGATTTTTTCTATGTTTGGCTCAAGAGAACTGCAGGAATCTCGTATCCCGAACCTTTTGCTGGAGAGCTTACTCCCAAGAACGAGGAGTTGGTTCAGAACGCAACCAAGCATGGCAGTGAATTATTAGCGAAGCGAGCCTATGAAAGTGGCATGGCAGAAGCTTTCGGGGCAGCATTTGGCAATCTCAAGGAGAATGGCCGACTGGTCATTGTATTCGCACACAAGGATCCATTTGCGTGGGAGACCCTTGCGGAAGCAATGATCGCGGCAGGTTTTGTCGTTGTTGCCTCGTGGCCAATCAGCACAGAAAGAGTCGTACGTTCAAGAGCATTGGCAGTAGCTTCTTTGGCTTCATCGATTTGGCTTGTCTGTCGCAAGCGCCTCGCTGATGCTGGCATTGGCCGCTATGTGGAAGTCAAGCGCAAAATGCAAGAGCGCATCACCGAGCGGCTGCGCTACTTTTGGGATCAGGGTATCTCTGGCCCGGACTTTATGTGGGCCGCCGTCGGCCCGGCGCTGGAAAGCTATTCCACTTACCGCGAAGTGCGGCGCATGGACGGCTCGCCGTTCACCGTGGGCGAATTCCTGCGTGAAGTGCGGCGGCTCGTCGCCGACTTTGCGCTCAGCCGCATCCTGCATGGGTCCAGCACGGAAGGGCTGGACGAGTGGACACGGTATTATCTGATACACCGCTCCAGCTTTAGCCTGGTTGCCGCGCCCGTGGGCGAGTGCATCCTGCTCGCGCAAGGCTACGGCCTCGACCTCAATGAGATCAAGGGGTCGCGCGGCATCCTCGTCAAAGGCAAAGCGAAAAAGGCTGTGGACGAGGACGAAGACGCCGACTCTCCTTTCCCGTCAGAAACGGGGGAGGAGGCAAGAGGTGGGGGCGGCAGTGACATTCGCCTGCTTTCCTTCGACGAGCGCAAGCGCGACGACCTGGGCGAGCCGCATCCGTCCGGCGGTCTCCCATTGATAGACATGCTGCACCGGCTCATGCGGCTGTGGCAGGCGGGCGATACCGAAAAGTTGACTGCCTATGTCCAGCAGCACGGCCTCAGCCAGAATGACTTGTTCTGGGCTGTGGCGCAGGCCATCCTCGAAATGGCCGACCCCAAGACCAAAGAGCGCGCGCTACTTGAGGCGCTCGTGGCGTGGGGGCGAGGCAAGCCCGCGCAGGCGGCCGATCAACCTGCACTCATTTGATTAGGACACAGATGAACGCAGATAAACACAGATAAAAATCAAAAAAAAAGAAAAATCTGTGAAATCTGTGTGCATCTGTGTCCAAAATAGAGGAGGCGATCATGGCGGAGGGCAAGCACGCCGACCTGACGGAAAAGATCATTGGCGCCTTCTACAGAGTCTATAACACGTTGGGCTATGGCTTTTCCGAAAAGGCCTATGAAAATGCGCTGGCGATAGAGCTGCGTAAGCTCGGCCTCAAGGTCGAGCAACAGGCCCGCATCGTCGTCTATTACGAGGGCGAGGTGGTGGGCGAGTATCAGGCCGATCTCGTCGTCAACGACGTCGTCATCGTCGAGCTCAAAGCCGTCCGCCAACTGGCCGACGAGCACGAAGCGCAACTGCTCAACTATCTCAAAGCCACACCGATTGAGGTTGGCTTGCTGCTCAACTTTGGCCCCAAAGCCGAAATCAAACGCAAGGTCTATGACAACGAGCGCAAAGGTTCCTTGGCTTGGACAAAGGACACAGATAAACACGGATGAACACAGATAAAAACATAAAAGAAAATCTGTGTAATCTGTGTTCATCTGTGTCCAACCAATAGGAGTAGCACATGGCAGCACCGCAACCCTGGCATCAACTCTGCAAGATCCGCGAGGACGTTCGCACCGGCACGCTCACGCTCGACGAGTTCGCCGCTGACCTGAACGCTGTCCGGACAGGCGAAGCGCCCGCCGTCTACAAGAACCCCGACGCCTTTTTCTCCCGCACCTATCCCACCTACAAGATGAAGACGCTCGTCCGTGACGTGCTGCATCGGTTGAGCGGAGAAGGCGGCAAGCCCATCCTGCACATCCAGGTGGCCTATGGCGGCGGCAAGACGCACACGCTCATCACGTTGTTGCACCTGGCCGAGCACGGCGCGGAATTTGCCGATCATCCCACCGTCCGTGAGTTTCTCGACTTTGCGGGACTCGGCGGCGGCAAGGTGCCGCGCACGCGCGTGGCGCTTTTGCCCTTTGACAAGTTTGGCGTCAAGGAGGGCCTCACCGTTCTGGGGCCGGATGGCAAGCCGCGCACGGTCAAGACGCCCTGGGGCGCGCTGGCCTATCAACTCGGCGGCGATGCGGCCTTTGCCCGCGTCAAGGAGCACGAAGACGATTACGTCACTCCCGCCGAGCCGTTGCTAGTTGACCTGCTCAAGCTGCCCCAGGCGCAAGGCCTCGCGACACTCATTCTGATTGACGAGGCGGTCTGGTACTATCGCAATGCGGTGGACAATCAGCCGCGCCGATTTGGGATCATCAAAGACTTTTACCAGGTGCTCACGCAAGCGGTCGCCAAAGTCAACCGAGCCGCGATGGTGGCCGCGCTGATCGCCTCGCGCGTCGAGGCCAACGACGAGACCGGCGCGAAATGCCTCAAGGTGTTGGAAGATGTCTTTGGCCGCATGGCTGAGGCCATCGAGCCGGTCGTCAAAGACGACGTGTCCGAAGTCTTGCGCCGCCGCCTGTTCGAAGTGGTGCCCGGCGAAGAACAGCGCCGGCCCAGCATAGACGCGCTGATGGCCCAGATGCAAAAGCTGCCGTTGCGCGACGCGCAAAAAGATCAGGCTGCTTACAACCGGCTGATGCAGGCGTATCCGTTCCACCCTGACCTGATTGACGTGCTCTATTCCAAGTGGACGCAGTTCAGCGGCTTTCAGCGGACGCGCGGCGCGCTCCGTCTGCTGGCGCTTGCGCTGCGCAACGTGGGCACGGACGATCCGTTCCCCGTCATCGGCCCGCACGCGCTTCTGGCCAGGGACGACCTCTCGCCCGCCCTTGTCGAGCTGATCAATTGCTGCGAAGAAAAGGAAAAGTGGACGCCCATCTTGCGCGGCGAACTGGACAAGGCGCGCGAGGCGCAGAGCGGTTTCCCGTCGCTCAAGGATCGCGAACTCGAGCAGGCCGTCATTGCCACGTTCCTTCATTCGCAGCCCACCGGCCAACGCGCCGATCCATCCGAACTCTACGTCCTGCTCGCGCACCCGAAGGTGGATCCGCTGGCGCTTGGCGAAGCGCTCAAGAAATGGCGCGACCTGTCGTGGTTCCTTATCGAAGACTCGACCGCATGGGCGCTCAGCACCCGACCGAACCTCACGCACATGCACGTGCGGGCGATGGAGCGCCTGCCCGAGCCCGCCGTGGATGACGAGTTGCGCAAGCGCATCCAGGGCACGGCTGACCTCAAGCAGGCCGACGACGGGGTGATACCTCACGCCTTGCCTCAAGGCCCACAGGATGTGCCCGATAACGTCGAGGGCCTGCGCTATCTCATCCTCGGCCCCGAGTGCGCCGTTGATCCTGGCAAGCCGCTGCCCAAAGCCGTCGAGGATTATTTCAAGATCACGACCGGCCCCAAGAATCCCCGCACCTATGCCAACACGCTGGTCGCACTGGCTCCCGATCATGCTCGACTGGCCGGTTTGCGCGATCAGGTGCGGCGCTTTCTCGGCTGGCGCGGCGTCGAAACCAGCGACGAGTTCAAATTGCTGTCCGACCTTCAACGCAAAGAACTCGCCCGTCGCAAGCAAGCGTCGCAGGATGGTCTCTCCGATGCGGTGCGTGCCACCTACAGCGTCTTGTTGGCTGTGGACGAAACAGGCCGCGTCGTCGCCAAAGCGATTCCATCCGAGCTGGGCCAGCCGCCGTTCGAGCGCATTAAAAAGCTCTTGTCCGAGTCCGAACGCCTGCTGATGTCCACGCTCGATCCCGAGTTGCTGCTGCCCGGCAGCTATTTTGAACTGTGGGGGCCGGACGAGAAAAGCAAAAAGGTGCAAGACCTGGTCTCGGCGTTTGCCCAGTTCCCTCGCTTGCCCAGATTGCTGCGTCCACGCGCTTTGCGGGATACCCTCGTGCGCGGCGTGCAGGCTGGCAAGCTGGTCTTGCGCCTCGTCCGCGACGACGGCTCGATTCGCACTTTCTGGATGCTCCCGCCGGACGAAGACGCGCTGGCGCGTCCGCAGCTCGAAGTGCTCCCGGCGGACACGGCAGAGCTTGCCAACCTCGAGCCTGAATTGCTTATCCCAGGCACAGTGTCCGAACTGTGGCCAGTCTCGGGCGACCCGGTTCGCGTCTCCAGCCTGCGCACCTTTTTTGACGGCAAGCGCGCGCCTCGCCTTCATTCGCCCGATGTGCTCGATGCTGCAATCCGCGCCGCTGTTCAGCGCGGCAGCCTGATGGGCCGGCAGGGAACCAAGACCTATCTCCGCGAGCCGTTGCCCGCTGGCAATGTGGCAGACGATTTGGAGTTGCTGACGCCACCGCCCGCCGTTCGCGGCGCTGACCTCGGCCCCAAGGGATTGCCGGAAGCATGGCACGCTGGCAAAGCTTCACTTGATGTGATTGCCGGTGCACTTGCCAAACGGCGCGGCTACGCCGTTCCGTGGGTACTGTTGCGGGATGGCGTGAGCGAGGCGCTGTCGGCGCACCTGTTTGAGGTGGCCGAGGGCAGCACTCCCTGGCCCTGCACACCGGACGCGCTTGACCGCGTCAATTTCCGCACGGTCGAAGTCATCGAAGTAGACCCGGCTGAATTAGTAGGTGCGGGCATTCAGTATGCGGGGACAGAAGGCACGCCCACACTCCGCAAAATCAAAGAAGCCCTGGAGCAAACTCGTGGGCAGGCTATCCCCGGCGACGTATTCCGCAAGGCCGTCGAGGGCGCGGTCAACAAGGGCATCATCACTATCGCCGATTTGGGCGTCAAGGCGCTGCCGAATGCCGAGGCGCTGCTCAAACTCTGCGCCCGCCTGCCCAAGGCAACACTTGTTGCAGAGGCCGCGCTCACACCCAAGCAACTCCAAGACCTGGCCGGCATCATCGCGCAACTCAAACAGACCGCGCCGGACTTGGAGTTTGCTTTCCGTGTAGTCATCACCGCTGAAGGCGAAAGACCGAGTGAGGAAGTACTGGCGGAGTTGAATAAACTGTTGAATGATGTAAAGAGTGGGTGGAAGATGGAGTAATCACGTAATGGCAGCGCTGAAAACGTGGAATATGGTGCCGCGATAGTAACTACTCAGCCCGCTCGGCTTGGATTGCCAAATCCAAGCCAAATGCAATGAGGTCTGCTCAATTTTGCTTGCCGAACCGCCGGATTTGTCAATCCGGCGGGAGCGGCTGAGTAGTTACCCGCAATAACTCATTGGTTCCTAGCAGCCTGTCGGAGAACGCCCAAGAACCGCCGCAAATCCCTGGAATCAAGGCTTTAGCCGGTGAAATTGCGGTGAATGGCTGCCCAGATTGACGAAAATCCGGAAAGCCTCGACTCCAACACCCTCTCCGACAGGCTGCTAGAGACACCAGGTTATGAGAGCAACTGTTGGCCGGGGCGACGGCTTGATACAGGGACCGGCGCTGGCGAGAGGAGTACGGAGGCGTTGGATGAAGCCCAGAATCGATAATACCAAGTTTGGCTCGATCACCATCGAGGGGACCGTATCCGAGCACGATATCATCATCCGGCTGAGTGGCCAGGTGGAAAAGCGCAAAAAGAAACTGTCCAAGGCGGTCTATGGCACGTCGCACATCGTCTCACTGGACGAAGCCAAGCACATCTATGAAGAAGGAGCAGAACGACTCGTGATCGGCGCGGGGCAGCAAGGCATGGTCAATCTCTCAAACGAGGCGGCCGAGTACTTTAAGCAAAGAAAGTGTCAGGTGGAGCTGCTGCCCACGCGCGAGGCGATCCAGGCCTGGAATGAGGCCGAGGGCGCCGTCATCGGCCTATTCCACATCACCTGCTGAACTGTCCGTAACATCATCGGAGAATCAGATTCGGAGGAGACGTTGCTTGCACACTATGGTGCGATGTTGTTAAGGGCTGATTTGTTTGATAGCGATCTGACCTGTATGGGCTGAATAGAATTGTGATGCTGGTCTCCGCCGTCGCTCAGGCCGTCCATGGGTGAGAGGACTTGCCCGCCACACGAATCGGCTGACCTCTATCGTATTGTGACCTCCTTCCGCGTGTTGGTCGGATGCGCGGCCCTCGTTTGCCCGCACCGGCTCGGGCACAGGCGCGTCAGGCCCCCGCCGGGTAGGTGGGAGTGTGCTGGGCAAGAAACTGGGCGCGGTCTCGGTCTGATTGGAACGTGCCGAGAACCTCGCGTTGATAGGGTGTGCGAGTGCGCTCCCATTCCTGCCTGGCTTTTCGCAGTCGGTCCGTGCGCCACTGCCAGTAGTGGTACTTGCTGGCCCTGACTGTCTAATCGGTATATCGAGGTTCGACGCAGGGCGGCTTTCCAAGCCGCTGTCTCGTGGGCGGCAAGTTGGAAACCTGCCCTACATACAAACAAGACAGTCAGGGACTTGCTGGCCGAGCAGCACCAGTAGGTGGGTGATCCGGTGGCGGGCTCACCGCAGATGTGGCATTTGAGTTTCGTGTCCTTGTTCATGTCTGCCTCCTCCCCGTCGGCATAGCCCGTTGTTGGCTATGCCGACAGGGCATAGAACATAGAGATCTGGGCTTCGGGCGCGGCATTCTTGGCCCGAACCTTTTTGAGCGCCATGAGGTTCTGCGCCTTTTCCCAGGTGAGGACAGGCGGCTCGACGTCCGGCATTCTGGGACTGACGGCGGTGGGGCTGCCCATCGGCGAGTCGGTCACGTCCATCGCGGGATGCTGTTCGTCGGTGGTAAAAAGCCGGTTGAGTTCGCCCAGGCTTTCGTAGGACTTGCCTTCCAGCGCCTGCTGGATCATCTGGCGCTCGATGTCCGCTTCCGCGTCGCCGGTGTCATCCACGAGGATGCCCGCCGCGTTGTCGCCGTAGAGCATCATGGCGTATTTCATCTTGGTGCCCATGATGCTGAAGGCGAGACATCATCGCGCGAGAACTGGCACAAGCTGTTGTCATGGCAACAGTGATATAATTATGGGGAGCGTGTGGAGTAGAGAGTCAACCGTATTGCGTGGACGGAATACGCAATACGGAATGCGGACATTGGGAAAAGGATATGACTTTTCAAATTGACTTTGAACCGATTGGTCGTCGTGTGACGTGCGAGATGGGCGCGACGCTGTTGGACGCGGCGCAGCGGGCCGGTGTGATGTTGACGGCGGTGTGCGGCGGCGAAGGCTCGTGCGGGCGATGTATCGTCCGTGTGATGCAAGGCAACGTGTCGCCGCCGAATTCAACTGAAGAGTCTGAGCTAGGGCGAACTGATGTGGCGGCCGGCTGGCGTTTGGCCTGCCAAACCGAAATCGCGGGCGACGTGCGAGTGCACGTCCCGCCCGAGTCGCTCGTGGCGGCGCAGCGCACGCAGACCGAGGGACAGGCCGTGGCCGTCGAGTTGGATCCGGCGGTGCGTGCGCTCGACGTGCGCCTTGCGCCGCCCGCGCTGGACGACCTCCGCTCCGACGCGACGCGGTTGCGCGACGCGGTGAGTATGCCCGGTTTGACGTTCGACGCGCGCGTTTTGCGCCGCTTGCCGGAGGATCTGCGCGCGTGGAAATTCCAGGCGTCGGTGTTCTTGCGAGATTACCAAGTGGTTGGCGCGCGTCCATTGGGCTCAACGCCGTTGGGCCTGGCAGTGGATATTGGCACGACCAAACTGGCCGCGTACCTGGTTGACTTGTCGAACGGTCAGACGTTGGCCTCGGCCGGCGCGATGAATCCGCAGATCGCCTATGGCGAAGACGTGATGGCGCGCATCAGCCATGCGATCAATCACGCCGACGGCGGCGAGCAATTGCGCGGAGCCGTCGTCGAGGCGCTCAATCAACTGGCGCGCGAGCTGTGCGCCCAAGCCAGGCGGGACGTGGCCGACATTGCCGATGCCGTCGTCGTCGGCAACACGGCGATGCACCACCTGTTCCTCGGCCTGCCGGTGGAGCAATTGGGGCTTGCGCCTTACGTTCCGGCGGAAAGCGCGGCGCTGGACGTGCCCGCGCGCGACGTGGGATTGAACCTTGCGCCGGGCGCGCACGTGCATTTGCTGCCCAACATTGCCGGGTTCGTCGGCGCGGATCACGTGGCGATGCTGCTCGCCACCGGACTGGCAGAGCACGAGGGCGTCGTGCTGGGGATGGACATTGGCACCAACACCGAAGTCAGCTTGCGCGCCAAGGGCCGGCATTTCTCGTGTTCTACGGCCTCCGGCCCGGCGTTCGAGGGGGCGCACATTCGGAACGGGATGCGCGCTGCGCCGGGCGCTATCGAAAAGGTGGCGATTCACGACGGACGTGTGCACATCAAGACGGTGGACGACGAGCCGCCCGTCGGCCTGTGTGGCTCGGGCATTCTCGACCTGGTGGCGCAAATGTTGCGCGCGGGCGTGCTCAACGCGCGCGGGGCGATGCAGGCTCATCCGCGCGTCCGGCGCGGCGAAAACGGGCCAGAGTTTGTCGTGGTGCCGGGCGACGAAAACGGCGGGCGCGAGATCACGTTCAGCCGCGCGGACGTTTCCGAAATTCAGCTGGCCAAAGGCGCGATGCGAGCCGGGGTGAACATTTTGCTCAAGCGCGCGGGCGTCACGGAAGCCGAGATTGACGAGGTCATTATCGCCGGGGCGTTCGGGACGTACCTGGACGCGCAGAGTGGGCTGGACATTGGCATGTTTCCGCGGGTGGAGCGGCATCGCATCCGGCAGGTGGGCAACGCGGCGGGCGCGGGCGCGCGCATGGCGCTCCTTTCCGTGGCGCAGCGCGAGCGCGCGATCCGCATCGCTCACCAAGTCGAGTACGTCGAGCTGACCACTGTCCCCGAGTTCCAGTCCGAGTTTGCGAGAGCATTGCTCTTGGAATAAGAAATTCATTCTTCGACATTCGACATTCGTCACTCGACACGCAAAGCGCAAGGAGGATTCACGATGCAAGTCTTGGAATCTGGACGGGGCGAGCTGATGAGGCTGCCCGACCTCGAGGCGTTCCGCGAGTGGAACCGGAAAAAGTCACGCCGGCTGGTGGACAAGCGGATGACGGAACAAGAGGCCATCAGCCGCTTTGTCACCGGCGGCTGCTACATCGGGACAGAGCTGTACGGCACGGTGCGCTGTCCCATGTCGCTCTGCCGTGAGGTGGTGCGGCAGGGGAAAAAGAATTTGCACGTGTGCGGGCAGGGCGTGCTCGAGCTGGATTTGTGGCTGGCCGCCGGGCTGGTTAAAAAGCTCGACATCACTTACATCGGCCTGGAGGTGTATGGCACGACCTCGGCGCTGCGGCGCGCGGTCGAGTCGGGACAGGTGGAGACGTGCGTCGAATGGAGCAACGGCGCAATCTCGTGGCGGATGAAGGCGGCGGCGATGGGCGTGCCGTTCATCCCCACGCGCTCGATGCTGGGCACGGATACGCTCACCTACAGCGCGGCCAAAGTGATCGAGGACCCGTTCACCGGACTAAAGGTCTGCCTGCTGCCTGCGCTCATTTTGGACGTGGGGTTGATCCACGTCCATCGCGCCGATTGCCACGGCAACGCGCAGATTGACGGCATCAGCGGGTTTGCCGCCGAGATGGCGCGCGCCTCCAAGCGGCTCATCATCAGCGCCGAAGAGATTGTGCCGACGGAAGAAATCCGCCGGCATCCCGACCGCACGATCATTCCGTACTATCTGGTGGATGCGGTCGTCCACGCGCCGTTCGGCTCGCATCCGGGCGAGATGGCGTATCTGTATGGACGCGACGAGCCGCTCATCCGCGAATGGGTCGAGGGAAGCAAGACCGCCGAGGGCGCGCAGGCTTACCTGGACAAGTACGTGTACGGCGTCAAGAATCACGGGGAATACGTGGACCTCATCGGCCAGGAGCGGCTGACGCAACTGGTAGCCGAGCGTGAGAGGAGGGAATGATGAGCGACCGGGCCTATACCAAAACGGAATTGATGATTTGTGTGGCGGCGCGCCTGTTTCAAGATGGGACGACGGCCTTTATCGGCACGGGTGTCCCGATGCTGGCGGCGATGCTGGCGAACAAGACGATTGCGCCCAACCTGGTGCCGGTGTTCGAATTCGGCGGGACGGGCGCGATTTTGGAAAACCTGCCGCGCGCGGTGGGCGAGTCGCGCACGTTCCACAAGGCGCTGTGCGCTTCCGGCATCTGCGACACGATGGAGACGGCGCAGCGCGGGTTCATTGACTATGGCTTTTTGGGCGGCGCGCAGATTGATTGCTACGGCAACTTGAACACCACCACCATCGGCGACCACGACCACCCCAAGGCGCGCCTGCCCGGCAGCGGCGGCGGCAACGATGTGGGCAGCCTGTGCTGGATGACGGTGGCGCTCATGCAGCACGACACGCGCCGCTTTGTGCCCAAGGTGGACTTTGTCACCACGCCGGGCTACCTCACCGGCTATGGCGCGCGCGAGGCGGCTGGATTGCCCAGAGGCAGCGGGCCGATCAACGTCGTTTCCACGCTGGCATTGATGGATTACGAGCCTGCGACGTGCCGGATGCGGCTGGTCTCCACCAATCCTGGCGTGACGGTACAAGAAGTCATCGCCAACACCGGCTTTGAGTTGATCGTCCCGGAGTGCGTCGGTGTGAACGAGCCGCCCAGCGCGCAAGAGCTGCGCTTGCTGCGCGAAGAGATTGATCCGGCCAGGTTTTACATTTGATGGCCGCAGACCGCCGCTGTGTCTTGACCCTTGCGAAGGCTCACGGCTTTCGCAAGGGTTGTCTTTTGCAAATGTTTCCGAGTTGCTACACCGTGTTTCTGAATCGTTGCCTCTTTGTCGTGTGGACGGCACACGGGTGTGATAAAGTAGGGACGTTGCCCACACCCCTTGGGGTGTCCTGCGCGCAAGCGCTGCCGACATCCACTATTGGAGAGTGACGTGTGAGACTGCTCAACCACCCTGCTTTTCGCGCTTTGCTTCGCCGCGCGGGCACGGCGCTGGCGATTCTGCTCGTCATCACCTGGCTGACCCTGTTCGGCTTGATCCTGGCCGAGCGAGGGCGAGCAGGATTGCCGGCCAGGCCGCCGGAGGCTGCCATTGAAGCTTTGGGCCGGACGGCTGCCTATGTGGTGGATCATCCGGCGACCTACTATTGGCACAAGCGAGACGTTTCGGCTCCAGATTTGGTGATCACGTTGTTCAGCCGCAGCGCTGGGCTGCTGCTGGTAGCCCTGGGGATTGCGGCCATTGTCGGCGTGCCGCTCGGCATTGTGATGGCCCTGTCCCGGCGTCAAATCGTCGCGCCGCTGGCGTTGCTGCTTTCGATCTTGGGAGTTTCGACGCCCAGCTTTTTGCTGGCTATGTTGTTCTGGGTGATCAATATCCAGGCTTATCGCTGGCTTGGCACAGATAGCGCGCCGCTTCCACCGACGGGCTTTGGGTGGGACTTGCACATGGTAATGCCGGCGCTCGTGCTGGCCGCTCGCCCGCTGGCCCAGGTGGTCCAAGTCACTTTTGTCTCCATGTCCAGCGTGCTGCAAGAAGATTACGTGCGGACCGCGCAAGCCAAAGGGTTGGCCGAGCGAGTAGTGCTGGGCCGCCACGCGCTGCGGAACGTGCTGATCCCGATCCTGACCACGCTGGGCACCTCGCTGCGTTTTTCGCTCGCCAGCCTGCCGGTGGTGGAATATTTCTTCGTCTGGCCCGGCATGGGACTGACGTTGTTGCAGGCCATCGAGGCGGGGACCTCCGGGCTTGTGACAGACCTGATCGTGTCGCTCGGTTTCTTGTTCTTGATCATCAACCTGGCGCTGGAAACGGTTTACCAGATCGTGGATCCGCGACTGCGGGGAAACGGCCATGCTCAGGAGCAGCTTGAGGAGCAACTGCCCTGGCAGGAACAGTTGACTCGATTCAAAGACACGCTCGTCGAGTGGTGGGGCGATTTGCTGGTGACTCTCCGGCTGCGCCGTCAGCCCTCTCAGCTTTCTCCTTTGCCAGCGCAACTGGTCAATAACGGCCTGGCGGCCAGTGACGCATTGCCGGCTTCTGCCGCTTCATCCCGACGGTACCTGCTTCGCGCCACGTTGGGCAATCCCACGCTGGTGATCGGCACGCTGTTGGTGTTGTCATTCTTTGGCGTGGCCTTTTTCGGCGAGCAGTTGACCCGGGCGAATCCCGGTGAGACCCATGGCACGATGATGATCGAGGGACAGTTAAAAGCTTCGCCTTTCCGCCCCTCGTCTGTTTTTCCGTGGGGCAGCGACATGATCGGGCGGGACATGCAGGCGTTGGTGCTGGCCGGGGCCAAACAGACTTTGGCTCTGGCTTTGGCCGGAACGGCGGCCCGCGTGCTCTTGGGCACGGTGTTGGGATTATTGGGCGGATGGTGGCGCGGGAGTTGGCTGGACAAGCTGGTCAACGGCGCAGTGGGAGTGTGGGCTGCTTTTCCCGTCACGCTGTTTGCCATGATTTTGATTCTGGCTCTGGGCATCCAGCAAGGGCGGTCAGTCTTTATCATCGCGCTGTGTGCGGTGGGCTGGGGCGAGACGGCCCAGTTTGTGCGCGGCCAGGTGCTCTCGCTCAAGCCGCAGCCCTATATCGAGGCGGCGCGAGCCGCCGGGGCGCGCTCGGGCCGGATACTTTCCTGGCACATCTTGCCGCAACTGTTGCCGTCGCTCTTGGTCTTGGCCGTGCTCGAGATGGGCGGCATCTTGATGCTGCTGGCCGAGCTGGGCTTTCTCAACATCTTTTTGGGCGGCGGGTTCAAGGTCGAGCTGACCAGCGAAAAGATCTTTCACTATTCCGACGTGCCCGAATGGGGCGCGCTTTTGGCCAACATCCGCGACTGGTGGCGCAGTTACCCGTGGATGGCATGGTATCCGGGCCTGGGCTTTTTTGCGGCGATTTTGGGCCTGAACCTGTGGGGCGATGGATTGCGCCGTCTATTGGAGGCGACCCGCGTCAACGTCAGCCGGTTGATCAATCGCTATACGGTGGTTGCGGCCGGCGCGCTCGTGATCGGGCTGGTGTGGGTGCTGCGCAGCACAGCGCCGATCGAGGTGTATCAATCCCAGGCCAAACAATTTGACGCTCAACGCGCGATGGAGGACATTCGCGTTCTATCCTCTCAATCTCAGAGCGAGGTGACGCGCGTCCGGACACCCGCCAGTGAGGGCGAATTGCAGACGCTCTCGTCCGGCCAATTCAACGGGCGCGAGCCGGGCACGCCTGGGGCCAGGCTGGCCGCCGAATACATCGCCGGACGGATGGGAGAGATCGGGCTTTCTCCGGCCGGCGACGCGAACGCCTACATCCAGACTTTTGTTTGCAGCCGTTTCCACTTGACCGAGACGCCCCGCCTGGAATTTTTGAATGGACAAGGCGTGACTCTGTTGCTGACCTACAGGCAAGATTTTGCCGAGTACGTTCACCTCCTGCCGACCTACGGCGACGGCCAGGGGACGATTATCGGGATGGCGCTCGGCCCTGATCCAGAAACATCGGGATCGGACATTTACGGCCTCAACAGCCTTGGCCTCGGCGACAAGATCGTCGTCCTGCGCGAGCCGGACATGCTGCGCGTCAACATCCCGGCGATGGCGGGCGCGCTTTTCGTCAGCGACGACCCGGCCAAGGTCGGAGGCAAGTATATTTTTGGCGGAGATGAGACGATTGGGCTGCGCCGCAATAACTATAAATCCAGGCCCGTGATGTACATCACCCCAGAGACGGCCGACAGGCTGCTGTCGACGGCGGGCAGCAGCCTGTCCGAGTTGGATAACATGGCGAAAGGCTTGCAGCCTGGCAAGGCGGCTTTGACGGGCGCCGGAACAAGGGCGCGCATCAAGGTCGCCGCTAAAGAGACGGCAGATCCGCCCGATAATTGTTACAACGTCATCGGCTTTATCCCCGGCGCCGGATCAGAGATGGCAGGCGGCAAGGGCAAGGGGCTGGATGATCGCGTCATCTTGGTCAGCGCCTATTACGACGGCCTGGGCACCGGCCCGGATGGAACGTTTTACCCTGGCGCGAACGACAATGCCAGCGGCGTGGCAGCGATGCTCGAGATAGCGCGCGTCCTCAAGCAGAGCGTGACCCAGCCCAACAAGACCATCGTCTTTGTCGCCTGGAGCGGCGGCGAGCGGCGCGAGAGCCTGAGCCTGGCGAATGTGATGAACGCCAAGGCCGGTTTTGGCCTGCTGCGGGTCGAGACGGTGATCGAGCTAAGCGGCGTGGGCGCGGGCGATGGACAAGCCATCGCGCTGGGGCAGGGGAGCAGCTTTCAATTGGTTCAGACTTTTCAAGAGGCGGCGGGCCGGTTGGGCGTGGCAACGACGACGCGCGGTCGCGGGCCGCATTTTGGCCTGTACACCAAGCCGGCTTTTGGCGGACGCTCGGCGCTCACCGCTTACTTGAGCTGGGACGGCGCAGATCGAATAGCGCACACGCCCGACGACACGTTCGACAAGATCGTGCCGGACAAGCTGCGGCAGGTGGGCCAGACAACGCTGCTGGTGGTGAGCGTGCTCAGCCAGGGCAAAGAGACGCAAGACACCCTCAAGCCGTTGACGACGGCGGCCGATTACGTCCAGGGCGCGCGGATGTTTGACGAACAGCAAGCGCTCCGGCACATTGAATATCTCGCCAGCGATGAATTGAGTGGTCGCTCTCCCGGCACGCCGGGCAGCCGGGCAGCCGGCGATTACATCGCCGCCCGCATGGCCGAGTACGGCTTGCAGCCGGCCGGGTTGGACAACACCTATTTCCAGACGTTTACCGAGTCCATGACACGAGTCGTCGAGCTGCCGGTCCTCACGGTGACGCCACTGGGCGGACAAACACTTAACCACACCTATGCGTACCGCGCCGATTATCTGGCGCGCACGAGAGGATACCTGGGCGGAGGGGCGGCCGAGGGCCAGGTCACCTGGCTGTACAAGTGCAGGGAAGAGGATTTTGCCGGGCAGAGCCTGGCGGGCGCGATTGTCCTGTGCCATGGCCCGCGCAATTTAAAAGAGTACGATCAGACGGTCACGCAGGCGCGGCAGCATCAGGTCGGCGGGCTGTTGCTGTGGGTGCGCGACAGAGCCAGCCCCGAGTTCCTACGCGGCTCGGTCAAACTAGAGCCGGCGACGATTCCGGCGTTCTACGTCACGGACGCCGTTGTGCAAGACCTGGTCATCGGCAGCGACACTACGCTGGATGCTCTCAGCCGGCGCTCAACCGGCACGCCGCTCGCCTTGCACGTCACGGCGCACATGAAGGTGGCGATCGAGGAGCAAGAGATCGAGGCGCGCAACATCCTGGGCATGTTGCACGGCTCTGATCCTCAGCATCGCGGTGAGATCGTCGTCGTCGGTGCGCACTATGACCACCTGGGCCGCGACCCGGATGGGGCCGTGTACGAGGGTGCCAACGACAATGCCAGCGGCGTGGCAACGATGTTGGAAATCGCCCGGCTGTGGCAGGCGCAGGGCTTTCGCCCGGCGCGCAGCGTGCTGTTTGCCGCCTGGGACG
>CAYHAR010000002.1:0-9361 GCA_964354595.1 uncultured Anaerolineae bacterium
CCCGCTCCGGCCCGTCGGCCCATTCGCCCCACATCGCAAAGTCAATCAGCGTGCCGTCCTTGTCAAAGATGACCAAGGCGGGGATAAACGCAATCTGTTCCAATACATGCTGTGGGGCAATGCGAGGCATGTGTGGCGAGTCTCTGGCTAATGCGGGGCAAGAAGCAGGAGGCTATCCGCTTCCCAGGAAACCCGGAAAGACGCTCGTCATCACCAGGATTGCCGTCAACGCGATCAGCACCACCACCATCGCCCAGGCAATGCTGTTGAACACACGCCCGTTGACATAGTTCCCCATCAACCGCCGGTCGTTGATGAGCTTGAGCATCACCACCAGGATCACCGGCAAGAGCACTCCGTTGAGCGTCTGGCTCGCCATCATCGCCTGCACCAGCGACCTGATCGGCAACAAGATGATGCCCGCGCCCAGGACGATGAGCGCGGTATAGATGCCAAAGAAAATCGGCGCGTCCTTCAAATCATGGTTGATGCCGGCTTCCCACCCGAACGCCTCGCACACCACGTAGGCGGTCGAAAGCGGCAGGATGGCCGCTGAAAAAACCGAAGCATTGAGCAGACCGAACGCGAACAAGGTCGAGGCATACTGACCGGCCAGCGGACGCAGCGCCAGCGCCGCATCTTGCGCCGTCTCGATGCGCACACCGTTTGCAAAGAGCGTAGCTGCGCAGGCAACCGTGATGAACGCGGCGACAAAGACCGCAAAGATCGAGCCTACGATCACGTCCAGCCGCTCGTAGGCATAATCCACCACCTTCAATCCCTTGTCCACAATCGCCGATTGCTGATAGAACTGCATCCATGGCGCAATCGTCGTGCCAATGACAGTGATAAAGATCGTCACATAGCCAGCCTCAAAGTGAAAAGTCGGCGTGCGAGCCGCCTCGAGCACCTGCGGCCACGGCGGGTTTGCCAGGATGCCCGACGCAACGTAGGCCAGGTAGAGCGCGCTGGCGATCAAAAAGATGCGCTCAACCGTTTTGTAATTGGCCTTGACGATGAGCAGCCACACAATGACGGCCGCCAGCGGCACCGAGAGGTATTTGCTCACACCAAAGATTTCCATGCTGGCCGCCACGCCCGCAAACTCGCTGACGGTGTTAGCCAGGTTGGCGATCAGCAAGATGCCGATGATAACCGCCGTCGCGCGCACGCCCATACTCTCACGGATCAGGTCGGCCAGGCCCTTGCCGGTCACCACGCCCAATCGCGCGCTCATCTCCTGGACAATGATGAGCGCCAGCGCCACCAGTCCCAGCATCCACAGCAAGCTGTAGCCATAGTGCGCCCCGGCCACAGAATACGTCGTGATGCCGCCCGCGTCGTTATCCACGTTGGCAGTAATGATGCCCGGCCCGACGACGGCCAGCAGCAACAGCAACCGGGTTCGGATCGGTTTGAGTCGTTGCCAGAGGGTCATAGATCAACTACTCCGTGGAGAGAGGAAGGACAAAGGGCAAACGACCAACAGACATTCGTCTTCCGTCCTTCGTCATTCGTCGCTAGTGATACAGGCGGGGCAGGCGCTTTTTCCACTTGGTGGGGATGATCTTGTCCAGCGCGTCGTCGGCGGTGACAATCCCGTGCAGCCGCCGCTGGTCGTCCACCACCGGCACCGCCACCAGGTTATATTTTGAGATGACCTGCGCCACCTCATCCTGGCTGTCTTTCAAATTCACACTGACGACACGACGCTGGATAAGCTGGGTCACGGGCATTTCGGGCCTGGCCAACACCAAGTCTTGAAGCGAGAACACGCCCAACAGGTGATTCTCGTTGTCCGTCACGTAAACGTGGAAAATCGTTTCAGCTTCGTTGGCCGTCTGACGCAGGACAGAGATGGCTTGTTCCGCTGTGAGGTCGGGAGGGATGGCAATAAAGTCGGTGGTCATAATCCCGCCGGCAATGTCTTCCGGGTAGGCCAGCAGCTTGCGAACGTCGTCGGCTTCTTCGCGCTCCATCAGCTTGAGAAGCTCTTTGCTGCGATCCTCGGGCAGCTCGGCCAGCAAGTCAGCCGCCTCGTCGGGGGCCATCTCTTCCAAAACGTCGGCCACCTTTTCATTGGACATGGTCTCGACCAGGCTGGCCTGAAAGTCCGGCTCGACCTCTTCCAATGTATCGGCGACCGTTTTCACATCGAGCGATTCGAGGAGCTTGCCGCTCTCTGTGCGGGTGAGGTCACTAATGATCTCGGCCAGGTCTGCCGGGTGCAGCTCGGTGATCTTGACGCCGGGGACTTTTAAACGCATCGGCTGGTCGCTGGTCAAAAGCTCCACGTTGTCCCACGAAATCATGCCTTGCGGCAACTGGCGTCCCGAGCGGCCGGCGAGCTTTTGCAGCACCTGGGCCAGTCCCAGGCGGCGCAGCAGCCCCCATCCGCCAATGTCCACATTGGCGACGTAAAAGTGACCGTTGACGCGCGCCAGCTCCAGGTCGTTGACGCGCACCACGCGCACGCCGTCTGTATCAATGATCTGCTTGTCGAGCACGTCTCGCGCCAGGTACAGGTCGTGCTCGCCCGGCGTGTAGGGAACAATATCCTGGAGATGCTTGGCGAGTGGAATCGCCGGAGCAATCAATACGACCACATCGGAGAATGGGACCGTCAACATACCACCGGGTCGTTTGACCACCACGGCGACAATCATGGGGTGTGGCATCTCGCCCCGGACAGAAGCGATGAGGTCTTCCAAATAACCGATGCGCTCGCCGTCCACATCCGCGACGGGCTTGCCCATCAAGTCACTCACGTAGGCCATAATTTACCCCCTAGACACAAACGCCCCGGAGGGCGGGACGTGGGCTGCGGATTTGTGAGGAGTGCAGCCTGCCAGTCTCACGACTGTTAACAGCGCGGCGCAATCTTAGCACCGTTGCGTGGGTGTGTCAAACCGTAGAGACGTTCCGGCGGAACGTCTCTACGAAACAAACAACGAGGGAGGCGCTGTGGGGGGAATGAGGACGCGCAGCGCGCGTGGAACCACCTGGAACGTCATCGGCGTCGCGCCGAGGGGGTCGCCGTCTATCTGCACCGGCCAGGGCTGGGCGCAATCCACCATCACCCGCTTGGCGCGCAGGAACTTGACCGAGGGGTCCCGCAAATGCCGCCCGCCCAACACGCTGAAAAAATGACGCAGCGTGTACTCGGGGCCGACGCCGTTAAAAATGACCACGTCCAGCAGCCCATCGTCCAACCGCGCGTCCGGCGCGATGCGCAGCACGCCGCCATACAGTTGCGCGTTGCTGATCAAGATGAACAACGACCGGCCTCGAATGACCTTATTGCCGTCCACCACGACGGTGGTGCGAACGCCGTAGAACTCGAACGCCACCGCCACACCGGCGACCAGATACGGCAACAAGCCTAATCGTTTCGTGGCGCGCTCGCGCGGCTCCATGTCGCGCGCCACGGTGGCATCCAGTCCCAGCCCGGCGAACAACAAGAAATACCGGTCGTTCGCGCGCCCCACGTCAATCGTCCGCGTCGTCGCTTCGCGCAACAAATGCGCCGCCGCCAAAAGACGATTGGGATTGGTCAACGTGAACACGGGCAGCCCCAGCTCTTTGGCCCAGACGTTGCCGGTGCCCGTCGGCAGCACGCCGAGCGCGGTGCGGCTGCCGACCAGTCCGTTGACGGCTTCGCACACTGTTCCATCGCCGCCCGAGACCAGCGCCACGTCCAACTCGTCCCGCGCGGCCTGGCGCGCGAACTCGGTCGCCTGGCCGGCGTGCTCGGTGACGTGCTTGCGAATCTGCCAGCCGCAATCGCACAGATATTCCACCACCAGGTCCAGCTCGTCTTCGACCTGGCGCGGCCCGGCGGTGGGGTTATGAATCAACACAGCTTTCATCACAAGAATTATAGCCGCAAAACGTCAAACGTGAAACGTCAAAGCGATAGGGGGTGCATTTCAATTCTGCGGCAGGTTGTCTGTCATTGCGAGCGCCCGTAGGGCGCGAAGCAATCTCACTCGCTGCGCAGAGATTGCTTCGCCGCCTGCCCCTGTCCGACGCGCCGCTGGCGCGTTGGGGGGGCCGCTAGGCGTCGGCGGCTCGCAATGACGGGAGGCAAGCCAAGTTCGCCCCCAAACTGAAATGCGCCCGCGATAGGGTGTGCACACAAACGTTGTCAGACAAACTTGTTCTGCCGCACGCGAAGCGGCACTGCTGACAAGCTTTGCGTGCACACGCGATAGGTGACAATTGGTCATCCGTCCTGTTTTGCGGTAGAATACATCCCGCACGTCAAGCAAAGGATTCTGCTTCCATGCCGACGGACAATCAGTTGCTCAACGACCGGTACAAGCTGCTGGCCCAAATCGCGGCGGGCGGGATGGCGCTGGTCTACAAGGCACAAGATACGATGCTCAACCGCATCGTCGCCGTCAAGATTTTGCGCGAAAGCTATGCCGAGGACCCCGCGTTCCAAAAACGCTTTATGCGCGAAGCGCAGTCGGCGGCCAACCTCAGCCACCCCAACATTGTGACGGTGTATGATTTCGGGCGCGATGGCGACCGGCAATACATTGTGATGGAGTACGTCGAGGGCAAAGACTTGAAATCCATCATCCGCGCCGAGGCCCCCCTCCCCCTGGCCCGCACGCTGGACATTGCCGAGCAGATTTGCGCGGGCGTCGGCGCGGCGCACAAGGCCGGCGTCGTCCACTGCGACGTCAAGCCGCAGAACGTGCTCATCACCCAAGAGAGCCGCGCCAAAGTGACCGATTTTGGCATCGCGCGCGCGTTCTCGGCCGCCGCGCCGGTCGGCTACACCGAAAGCGTCTGGGGAACGCCGCATTATTTTTCGCCGGAGCAAGCCGCGGGCGAGCAGCCCACTCCCGCCTCGGATGTCTATAGCATCGGCATCATCCTGTTCGAGATGCTGACCGGGCGGCTGCCTTTTACGGGCGACAATCAGCAACAACTGGCAATGGCGCACTTGCGCGACGCGCCGCCGCCTCTCACGCAACTCAATCCCAACGTTCCCATCCCGCTCGAGCAGATCGTCAACCAGACGCTGTCCAAAGAGCCCACGCAGCGCTACCGCACTGCCGACCAATTGGGCCGCATCCTGGCCGAGTACCGGCGCGAGAGCGAGCAACTGACAGGCCTGCAACCGGCCATGCCCCTGCCTCCGCCGCTCGCGCGCCCCGCCGCGCAAGCTGAAGCAGAGCCGACCGGCGCTGACTGGCTGGCGTGGGCGCTGGCAGTCGTCGCACTCATCGCCGTCATTGGACTGATTGTCCTGTGGTCAACGGTGTACCGCGTGTACACCACCACACCGCGCATTCCTTCCACGCCGACCTCTGCGCCGACGGCCACCATCGGCAACGTCGGTCAACAAACCACCGTGCCGGATGTGATCCACCGGGATCGCCCGGCCGTCGAGCAAATGCTGGCGCAAAAAGGTCTGCGGCTCGAGGTGAAGGAAGAGCGATTCGACAATCAATGGCCGGCGGGCGCGGCGCTCGAACAACTCCCTGCGCCCAACACGCCCGCCAGGCGCGGCGACGCGGTGCAGGTCGTGTTCAGCAAAGGCCCCCAGGTCAACAACATCCCCAGCGTGCAGGGATACGTGTACACCAACTCGCTCAAGAGCGGGCTGGAATCGTATGGCTGGAAGGTCGCCGTGCAGCCGCAGTGGAGCAACCGCCCGAGCGGCGAAATCGTCGGGCAGATTCCATCGCCGGGCACGCCGCTCACCGCCGGACAGGTCATCACGCTCCAGGTGAGCAGCGGCGCGGCGATGCCGCTCGACGTGAACCTGGGCGACCTCATCACGCTGGAAAGCGCCGAGCTGCCGCGCGACACGCTGCGCCCCGGCGAGATATTGGAAGTGACGCTGCGCTGGAAGTCGCGCGTCAACAACATCGGGCAGCCGTTCAAGGTCTTTATGCATCTCATCGGCCCGTCAGGGAACGTGGCGGCGCAAATAGACCGCGAGCCGCAAGACGGCGTCAGCCCGACGACGACGTGGAGCAACGGCGTCGTCGTGCCCGATGCGTACACGCTCGAAATCCCCCGCGATGCCCCCGGCGGCGCGTACCAGTTGCGCGTGGGCCTGTACCCTGCCGGCAACCCAACCGCTCGCCTGCCTGTCGTTGATCCTGGCAAGACCACCGCAGAAAACAACAGCATCCTCGTCAAGACGTTGACCATCGGGCCGTAGGATTGCGGATCTCGGATTTTTGATTTCGGTTCGCGCCTTGCATTTGAACGATGCGCTGCAATCCGCAACCCCCTAAAATTGTGGCAAACTCACCGGATATGGGGTATAATTCCAAGCGGTAGAGGATTGTATTGGAGAAACTGCAAGTTTGCTGCTTTTCACGCTGACCCGCCGAAGCGAACGAGGCGGGTATAGCGCGAAAGGCGGAGGTTGGAAATGAATTCACAGTCGAGAAACGGGTTCGTTTACCTGCTGATTGTCGTCGCCATCGGGGCGATCATCTTTTCCTACGTGCAAGGCAACCGCAGCGCCAAGCCGGATAGCATAGACCTGAATGTTGTCGCCGCCGAGATTCGCAACGGCAACGTCAAGCAAATCTCTGTCAACGGCGACGACTTGACTATCGAGTTGGCATCGGGCAAGACCGTCACGGCGCGCAAAGAGCCGAATTCTGCGCTGGCGGAGCAACTGCAAGCCTTTGGCGTGACCGAGGCGCAACTGAACAGCGTCAAGTACAAAGTCGAGCGCCCCACCGATTGGGCGACGTGGGCCAACATCCTGGGCTTTTTGCTCCCGGCGCTGCTGGTGGCCGGCATCATCTGGTTCATGCTGCGGCAGGCGCAGGGCGCGAACAACCAGGCGCTCTCGTTCGGCAAGAGCCGCGCGCGGATGTTTACCGGCGAGCAGCCCACCGTGACCTTTGAGGACGTGGCGGGCGTGGAAGAGGCCAAGCAAGAGCTGGCCGAAATCGTCGAGTTCCTCAAGGAACCGGAAAAATTCATCAGCCTGGGCGCGCGGATTCCCAAGGGCGTGCTGCTCGTTGGCACGCCCGGCACCGGCAAGACGCTGCTCGCCAAGGCCGTGAGCGGTGAGGCGGGCGTGCCGTTCTTTTCCATCTCTGGCTCCGAGTTCGTCGAGATGTTTGTCGGCGTGGGCGCTTCGCGCGTACGCGACCTGTTCGACCAGGCCAAGCGTCACAGCCCGTGCATCGTCTTTGTGGACGAGATTGACGCCGTGGGCCGCCATCGCGGCGCGGGCCTGGGCGGCAGCCACGACGAGCGCGAGCAGACGCTCAACCAGATTCTCGTCGAGATGGACGGCTTTGACACCGACACGAACGTGATCGTCGTCGCCGCCACCAACCGCCCGGACATCCTCGACCCGGCGCTGCTGCGCCCCGGCCGCTTTGACCGACGCGTGGTGCTCGACCGGCCCGATATGAAGGGCCGCGAAGAGATCCTCAAAGTCCACGTGCGCGGCAAGCCGTTGGGCGATGGCGTTGACCTGATGACGCTGGCGAAATCCACGCCGGGCTTTGTCGGCGCGGATATCGAGAACATGGTCAACGAGGCGGCCATCCTGGCCGCGCGGCGCAACCGCAAGACGATCAGCATGGCCGAGTTCGAGGATGCCATCGAACGCGTCATCGCCGGGCCAGGCCGCAAGAGCCGCATCATCAGCCAGCACGAAAAGGAAATCATTGCCTATCACGAGGCGGGCCACGCGGTGGTAGCTTACAACTTGCCCAATTGCGACCCCATCCACAAAATCACCATCGTCGCACACGGGATGACCGGTGGCTATACCATGTCGCTGCCGGAAGAAGAGCGTCGCCTGGAAAGCAAGGCCCGGCTGGTAGACAACCTGGCCTTTGCCCTGGGCGGGCGCGCCGCGGAAGAAATCGTCTTTAGCGACGTGACCACCGGCGCAGCCAACGACCTGGAGCGCGTGACGGAAATCACCCGCTCGATGGTGACGCGCTATGGCATGAGTGACAAGCTCGGCCCGATGGTCTTTGGACAGAAGGACGAGTTTGTCTTTCTGGGCAAGGAGCTGGGCGAGCAGCGCGACTATTCCGAAGCCGTGGCGCAGGAAATTGACGGTGAAGTGCGCCACCTCGTGACGACTGCCCACGACAAAGCGCGGCAAATCTTGACCGAGCACCGCGACAAGCTCGATCTGATAGCGCACACGCTCATCGAGGTCGAGACGCTGGACGAAAAGACATTTGCCGCGCTCATGTCCGGCCAGCCGCTCGAGCCGCCGCAGCCTACGCCGAGCGCGCCGCCCATCCCGCAAGCCCGCCCGGTCAGCGAGCCGCCCAACTGGCAAGTCGGCCCGGCCCCCGCGCCGATGCCGGCCTAGTTCCCGTCGGATATCTCGGGCTGGCATCCACATGCCAGCCCGCTAACGTTTAGGGGCATGGGCTATGCAGTTCAGCGTAAAGCATCTGGCCGTTCTGAGCTTGCCGGCCCTTTCGGCGATTGTCATTCTGCTGCTGATTGTTGCCTGCTCCCCCGAGCCAACCGCGCAACCCAGCATACCCGGAACCGCGACGAGCACACCTACCCCAGCCAACTCGCCCGCCGCGCCCACGCCGACGGACAGTTGGTCCGCGCTGCTCCAGCGGACGCCGTTTCCATACACCACACCGCTTCCCGCGCCGACGCGAACCATCCTGGACGGCACTTTTACCAAGCTCGACCCCCGCGACGCCCCGCACGTCCCCTGTCGGCGCTGCCCGGACTATGCCCCGGAAGGCGGAATCTGGAAGCTGCACCTGGACAATGGTGTGTTCCGCATCTTTCATAAAGACACGGGCTGGCGGAGCATCGCCTCCTTCACCGTATCAGGAAACCGGCTCATGTTGTTCAACGACCCATACTGCACCGACGTTGTGGGCACGTACACGTGGAAGCTGGAAGAAAGAGCTTTGACCCTGCAAGTGATCGAGGACGAGTGCGCCATCCGCCTCAGAGCGATGAACCTGACCAGCCTCCCGTGGCTCTCGTGCCAGCCTCCCAACGCAGAAGCCGCCGTCACCGATCACTGGTTCAAGCCGCCCGGCTGCCAATAAGAGAACTTGACAAAACGTAAAAGCCTTGACTTGCGCTATCGGGGGGCTAGTGGTAAAGTTAGCCCATAACGAACGCCGAAAGACTATCGGCTGTCATCAATGAAAAGGGGGGTTAATCAGCATGGACGAAGTCAAAGCCTACTGCATGAAGTGCAAGACCGCGCGAGTGGTAAAGGACCCGCAAGTTGTAACCACCAAGAATGGCCGGAGAGCCGCCCAGGGCACTTGTCCCACCTGTGGAACCAAGATGTTCAAGTTCTTGCCCAAGGAAGTCGCGCCCGCTCCGACCGCCGCGCCGGTTGAGTCTGCGCCCAGCG
>CAYHAR010000002.1:9461-46076 GCA_964354595.1 uncultured Anaerolineae bacterium
CGCCCGCTCCGACCGCCGCGCCGGTTGAGTCTGCGCCTAGCGCGCCCGCTCCGACCGCCGCGCCGGTTGAGTCTGCGCCTAGCGCGCCCGCTCCGACTGCCTGATTCTCTTGTTTCGCCCGGCACCGTGGGCCAATGTCATCGTCGCAAGTAGTGACATTGGCTTTTATGGTTGACCAACAGACTGGCCTTCGATGGCGTCATTGGACCTCATCGAGGGCTTTTCTGTTACTGCCTGTCGCTCTGAGCAGAGTCTCGGTAGATTCATAGTGACGACTTTCGCCGTCAAATCATTCAGGCTCGATGTGGCAATGGTGATCTGGCTGGTATCTCTTCTGCTCATACTGTCTAGCCCTCTGCTGTGCATCCTGCTCCTGGATTCCCTCCTGCGAGCCTGGCTCATGCTGGTCCGTTGGCTGACCACGCCCGCGCAAGAACCTGCCCCAACAGAAACGGCAGAAACGCTGGCTGTGATCATCCCGGCCCACGATGAAGCATCCGTCATTGGAGCGACCGTCGCCCGGCTGCGCCCGCAGGCGCACCCAGGCGGCTTGTTCGTCATTGCCGACAACTGTGCCGATGACACAGCGGCGGTTGCTCGCCAAGCTGGCGCGCGGGTCTGGGAGCGACACGACCCGCGCGAGTGGAGCAAAGGCGCCGCCATGCGCTGGTTCCTGAATGTGGCCGGCCGAGAACTGGAGGATTATGGCGCTATCGCCATCTTTGATGCTGACTCGGTCGTAGACCAAGACTTTATGCATCACGCCCGGCTTGCCCTGTCCCAAGGCGCTGACATAGCGCAAGGTTTTGTGCAACCCCTGAGCAGCGGCTCGCCCGCTGCCGACCTGGCCGCCTATTCAGAGATCCTCTCGCAGCGCATTGACGACATGGCCCGCGCCCGCCTGGGTTGGCCCGTGCCGCTGCGCGGCGCCGGCATGGTCTTGCGCCGTCAAGTGCTGTTGGCTCTGCTGCCACAGTTGCAGACAACAACAGAAGACGTGGAAATGTCGCTGCTGCTGGCGGCCCAGGGGAAGCGAGTGCAATTCGTCCCGCAGGCTATAGTGGGCGACCCCAAGCCAACGGGCACTCGTGCTGTTGCCACTCAGCGCGCGCGCTGGCAGCAGGGCCAGCGCAAAGTGCTGCACCGCCACGCTCGGCTTGTGTTGCGCCAGCTCTTTAGCGGACGTCCAAGTCAAGTCTCGCTAATCTTTGCTACCCTCCTCAAGCCCAAGACGCTGGTATTTCTCCTCAAAGGCTTGTGGCTGTTCTTGGCCGTCCTGCTGCCTGTCACCCCGGCCGGCTTGAGGTGGGTGATGGTGGCCCTGGCCGGGCTGGCTATATCGGCTGATCTGGTATATTATCTACTCGGCTTGAGCCTGGTCGAGACACCAGGGCGCTACGCGCGCGCCCTGGTGCAAGCGCCGCTCTACCCGGTGATGTGGCTGTGGAGCCTGCTCCTCTCGCTCATCTCATCCGAACTCTGGTTGAGCGCGCGCCGGGACCATTGAGATTTGTTATCACTCAACCTGTCACTCTGAGCGACGCAATGGACGAGTTAACGCGCCGTCACTCTCTGGAAGAGCGATGGCATGACGAAAAAACACAGTCGGCAAGACGATCCCGGATTGACCCCTATTCAATGGGGGCCCTGGATCTAGCCGATGACTGTGCGTGGACGCGGCTGGGCAATGTGTCTGGTAAAACGGTTGTAGAGTTTGGGTGCGGAGGAGGCCATCACGCCATCCGTCTAGCCAGGCAAGGCGCAACGGTCTACGCTTTTGATATATCCTTGGCAAATGTACAAACTGCGCGCAGGAATGTTTCGGAAGGCAATTTGCCGGGTCGAGTGTTCGTGGATAAAATGGCGGCTGAACAATTGGCTTATCCAGACGAATTTGCCGACTTGGCCTTTGGGCACTTGATCTTGCATCATACTGACCTGGCTTTGACCCGGCACCAAGTGTACCGTATTCTCAAGCCGGGTGGAAAGGCAGTGTTCATCGAGCCCCTTGGACACAATCCTCTCATTCGGGCTTTTCGAGCGCTTACGCCATCCAGACGGACGCCCGCGGAAAGACCACTGCGCTTTGAAGATGTGCTCTTTTTGGCAGAGCCATTCTCTTCTTTCTGTCATTCGGAATTCTATCTGGTCACGCTGGCGGCTTTCTTACTTCCGCTTCGGAGCAGAAAGCTGCTTCGTGTTGTTTGGGATTCGCTCGGGCGAGTGGATAACATCTTGTTGGCCCACTGGCATGGATTGAGGAAACACGCTTGGGTTATTGTGATGGAGTTGGTCAAGTGAGAGTGTTGTTTGTCACTTCTCGCTTCCCCTATCCCCTCGTCCAGGGAGACCGGTTGCGTGGTCATCACCAGCTGCGCATTCTGTCTCGGCGCCACTCGATTGTGCTCATCACGCCACAGCCTGAAAGGAACAGGGAAGACAACCTAAAGGCGATTCGCCCGTTTTGCGAACAGATTGAAGTCGTGTTTGCGCCACCTTGGCGCAGCCTCTGGCGGCTGGGCCGGGCGCCATTTACCTCGTTGCCTTTGCAGACTCTATACTTTTTTGACCCGGGCTTTCGACAAAGAGCGCAGACCTTGCTTCAAAAGCGAGCTTTCGATCTCGTTCACGTGCAATTGGCGCGCATGGCGCCGGTCGTGGAGAGGCTGGCGAATCTTCCCAAGGTCATTGACTTGGTTGACGCGCTCTCTCTTAATATGACTCGTCGCGTCCAGCGGGAGCGAGGGGTACGAGCGTGGATTGCCGCATTCGAGGCCCGGCGGCTGCAGCTATACGAACGGGCGCTAACCCAGCAGTATGACGAGCTGATCGTTTCGTCTGAGCTGGATCGCCAGGCAATCGGGGAGTACAACAACCTCCATGTGATTCCCAACGGCGTGGATACAGAGGCTTTTCCATTTATTGAAGATAGTCGCGAGTCAAACACAATCGTCTTTGCCGGGCGGATGGGGTATTTCCCTAATGCCGATGCCGCCATCTGGTTCGCCACGGAGGTGTTCCCACTGGTGCGACAGGAGGCGCCGCAAGCCCGATTCCTAATCGTGGGGGCCGACCCATACGCCGCGGTCCGGCGATTGGGCCGATGCCCGGGTGTCGTCGTGACCCGCTATGTCCCTCGCATTCAAGACTATTTGACACGCGCGACGGTCGTTGTGGCTCCAATGCAGGCCGGCTCCGGGATCCAGAACAAGGTGCTGGAAGCGATGGCCTGTGGCGCACCGGTGGTCGCCACGCCATACGCTTTAGGCGGCATCGAGGCAAATGACAGCGAGCACCTTCTAGTCGCCCGGGATCGTGAGGCGTTTGCAGGGCAAGTCGTGCGCATCATGAAGGATCGCACGCTGGCGCTGCGCTTGGCTCGCAATGCCCGGCAGTTGGTGAAAGACAAATATACTTGGGATCGTTCGGTGGCAATGTTGGAGCAAGCCTACTGCCTGGCAATGAGTCAAAGGAACTGATCGGTGGACCGAGGCCGACGAGTGGAAGGCTCTGTGCGGCAGCTCGTGCCCCCTCTCTTGGTGGTCGGACTGATGGGGTTGGGATACGGCGCGCTCATTTTTCCTCTGGCGGCCCTTTTAGAGGAAGGGCTGGTGCTCTGCTACTTGCTATCGAATGGCCTGGTATCGAGTGTGATTGCATGGCGGCAGCGAATCGGCTGGCGGACCGCAATGGCGCTCCCTCTGGCCTTTGCCACAATTCACCTGTGTTGGGGGCTGGGCTTTTGGGCCAGTTTGCCAAGCGCCCTGTTCGCAGGTACAATATCCCTTGAGGGTGACCTGGTTTAGGCAGCCTTGTAGAGCCAGAACGAGCCAAGTAGAGACAGCCGCCAAAGAAAGGAACCCGTTATGGACATCGGGGTCACCCCCCTGAGGAGCAACCACAAAGCAGCCGAGGGACTTGGACGCCTCGTCACTGCTGTCCACATCGCGCTACCCTTTTCCGAGCGACGGGCCTTGTTGCTGATAGGCGACGCGCTGTTCGTCAATGTGGCGGTGCTGGCAGCGCTACGGCTATGGGCACACAGCGCCAGCCAGGCCTTTACACTCGGTTTCGTGCTGGCCCGCTGGTTCTGGTTCCCCGTGCTCACCAGCATTTGGTGCTTTATGCTCTGGTTGAGCGACCTGTATGACGTCCCCGTAGCCAACCGCCAAGACATAGTGGCGCGTCGAATTTCCACACTGGTGCTGGTGCTCCTGATAGACTATGTGGCGCTGTACTTTGTCCTGCCGCGCGACGCACTGCCGCGCCTGTTCTTTCTCTTTTTCTCCGCTCTTTCCACAGGCGGCCTCATTGCATGGCGTTGGGCGTATGCCGCCGCATTCACGTTGCCGCCTCTGCGCCGTAGCATCCTCGTCGTCGGCGCAGGCTGGGCCGGGCGGACCTTGGCTCAAGCTCTCTCCAAGTACGACCCGGCGGACTATCGCGTGGTCGGTTTCGTGGACGACGATCTCGCCAAACAGGACTCGCCTGTAGCCAACCTGCCGGTTCTGGGAAGCAGCGCCGATCTGGTCAATCTAGTGCGGACGCTTCGAGTGGACGAAGTGGCCATAGCCATCACCCACGAGGTGCAAGGAGGGTTGTTCCAGGCGTTGATGGATTGCCAGGCCATGGGCATCCGCTTGGTGCCTATGGCAAGCCTTTACGAGCAACTCACCCGCCGGGTGCCGATAGAACACGTCAATGAAGGCTGGGTGCTCGATGCGTTGGGCGGGTTTTCTGCTCTGAGCCGTCTAGAGCGGGCAGCCCGGCGGCTGTTGGATTTGATTTATGCGTTGATCGGGCTGATTCTCATGGGACTGCTCCTCCCCCTGGTAGCCCTGGCGATCTACCTCGACGACAAAGGAGCAGTGTTCTACAGTCAGGTGCGGTCAGGGCTGGGGGGCAAACCTTTCCGCGTGGTAAAGTTCCGCACCATGCGCATTGATGCCGAAGAAGATGGTCAGGCTCGTTGGGCGGGGAAGAACGATGACCGTGTCACGCGCGTGGGGCGCAGCCTGCGCCGATTCCGCCTGGACGAGTTGCCGCAAGTGATCAATGTCCTGCGCGGAGAGATGAGCATGGTCGGCCCCCGCCCGGAGCGGCCCGAGTTCATCGCCGAGCTAGAACAGCAGATTCCCTTTTATCGCACCCGCCTGGTGATCAAACCGGGCCTGACAGGCTGGGCGCAGATTCATTACCGATACGGCAACTGCGTCAAAGACGCTCTCATCAAGCTGCAATACGATCTCTATTATATCCGCCACCGCTCCATCGGGCTTGACTTGTACATCCTCCTCAAGACGATTGGCGTGGCGCTGCGCGGAACGGGCGTCTGATCGCCTCACACCCGCCGGAAATACTGCTCGGTCTCCCGATAGTTCCTGCACAACACCGTCAGATACGTCGTCACCTCGATTAGCTTCTTTTCAGTATCCGCCACCTTGACGTATCTGTTGGTCGCGCGGGCGCGCAGCGCCAACTTGTCCACCAAATCGGCCACGACGGTTTCGTCAACATCCACCCAATAACTCGCGCGATTGATGAGCAGCCGCTTGTAATCATGTAGAAAGCGGCTGGCGCGGCGGTACTCGCGGCGAAAGCGTTTGAGCGGCAAGGTGCGCGGCGGCCCCTGGAACAGCTCGCGCAAGTCCAGATCCACGTAGCCGGTGGCGCGGCGGCGGTAAGCGCTCACCTGCGCGGTCTTGGCGCCCAAGAAACTTGCCACCGTCACCGAAAGTTGATCCACGGGGACATCCAGCGTGTTGCTGCCGCCGTTGTTCAACAGCGTATCCTGGCGACCAAACTCGGTCACGACTTTTTCCACATAGGCCAGCTTTTTCAGCGCGCCGGGCTTGGAACGGAACTGTCCCAGCCAATCAATCTCCGGCGTCAGCCACACCGAGAACGTCTCGGCGAAATCTTCGTCGGGATGCGCCTGGGCGTAAAAGTCCCCGGCGGGGTTCACAAAATCCGCGCTCCAGGGATTGGGCCGCAGCCCCGCGTGCTGAGGATAAGTATAGAAAAAGTGCCCCTTGACCTTGAACAGGTGACGGAATTCCTTGGTACGGTACAACTTGTAAGCATAACAAAAAGCGTGCCCCACCTCGTGACGAATGATCTGCAAAATATCGGCGGGATCGTACCGCCATCCGCGAAACTCTAGATTCAGCTCGCGCAAAAGGTCATTGCAATCGTAAAACCCGACGGCAACGTTGGTCGTCCCCTGCACGCAGCCGTAGCCGTTGGAAATGTAAAAGTTCGGCTCCAGCTTGGCGAGGCCCACGCGGGCCATGTCCTCGCGCGTGCGGCGGATCGCCTCCTCGATCAATGTCCCCTTGATTTGCAGCCCCAACTCGTTGATGGGCGTCGTCAAGGTTTCGAGTTTCAGCGTATCGGGGCTATAGAGCAGCTCGCGCGTCTTGCGTTTCTTCATGCCCATCCCAATCTCCATCCGTTCGCGTACACCGACATCTGGCCGCGCCCCAAGTAGCCGACCAATGTAATGTTCCAGGCGCGCGCCAGGCTCACCGAAAGGCTGGTCGCCGAGGTGCGGCTGGCGACGACGGGGCAGCCCATCCGGGCGGCCTTGCTCAGCATCTCGCTGCTGATGCGCCCGGTGGAAAGCAAAACACCCCCGCGCGTCTCGATGCCGCGCAGCAGGCAATCGCCGCGCACCTTGTCGAGCGTGTTGTGGCGGCCCACATCCTCGGCCAGGCTCACCATCGTCATATCCAGAAATAGCGCGCTGGTGTGAACCCCCCCCGTGCTGCGATACAACTGCGCCGCGCTATACAGTTGATCCATCAAGGCTTCCAACTGCGTGGCCGGAATTGACCCGTCCACGTCGAGCGGCGGCTGGGTTCGAGTGAGGTCGTCGAACGTCACCCCGCCGCCGCACCCGGACGTGAGGATGCGCTTGCGCGGCGGCTCGATAGCGTGCGTCAGCCAAACATCCACGCACAACCCGCTGGGGCAGACGTGAGCCGCGCGCACTTCTTTGGCTAAGGCGATCATTCCTTCGTTGGCGAGGAATCCCACGGCCAGCCAGTCCAGGTGAATTGGCGTGGCCGCCATCGTCGCCAGCTCTTGCCCGTTGACGTGCAGGCTGACGAGGGCTTCTTCGATCACCTGGCCATCAACAGGCCGCCAGTTGCCATCGAACGTATGATAGGTGGTTGGGGTTGCGCCTTCGGTCATGAGGTATCCGCCACTTGAGACGCGCAAGTCCATGAAAAGGCCCGCGCGATGACGGACCTTTTGCGACCGATGACCTGTGACCTGCTACAGGTACTTTAACTCGCGCGCGGCCTTTTCCAGCTCTTCGCGAAACTGGGGATGAGCCACGTCAATCAGCGCCTTGGCCCGTTGGCGGATGGTCTTGCCATACAGGTCAGCGATGCCGTATTCGGTGACGACATAGTGCACATGGTTGCGCGACGTCACCACGCCCGCGCCGTGCTTGAGCATCGGCACAATCTTGGTCACCAGCTTACCTTTGACCTCGGCGGAGCTGGGCATGCCGATGATGGGCTTGCCGCCTTTGGAGCGGCTCGCGCCATAGATAAAATCTACCTGTCCCCCTACCCCGCTATACAGTCGCGGGCCAATTGAATCGGCGCACACCTGGCCGGTCAGGTCCACCTCGATCGCCGAGTTGATGGCGACCATGCGATCGTTCTGCGCGATGCGAAACGGGTCGTTGATGTACTCGGTGGGATGCAGCTCGACGATCGGATTATCGTGAACAAAGTCATACAACTGCTGCGTGCCGAGCAAAAAGCCGGCGACGATCTTGCCGGGATGCAGCGACTTTTTCTCGCCGTTAATGATCCCGCGTTCCACCAGGTCAATCACGCCGTCAGAGAAAAGCTCGGTGTGAATGCCCAGATCCTTCTTTTCGCCCAGGAACGTCAACACCGCATCGGGAATGCCGCCGATGCCCATCTGCATCGTCGAGCCGTCTTCGATCAGGCTGGCGCAATAGTAGCCGATCTGCCGCTCCAGCTCGGTAATCTCGCCCATGCGATACTCGGGCAGTGGGTACGACACCGGCACCGCGTGCGTGATCTTGGAGACGTGGATAAAGCTATCGCCGAGCGTGCGGGGCATCCGGTCGTTCACCTCGGCGATGACGACTTTGGCCGTCTCGGCGGCCGTCTTGGTCACGCCGACCTCGATGCCAAAGCTGCAAAAGCCGTGCTCGTCCGGCGGGGCGACCTGGATGAGCGCCACGTCCAGGGGCAAGATGCCGCTGCGGAACAAGCCCGGGACTTCGGAAAGAAAGCACGGCGTAAAATCGGCGCGGCCTTCGTTGACGGCCTGGCGGACGTTCGCGCTGATGAATAACGTATTGACGCGAATGTGCTTTTCCATGCCGGGCGCGACGTAGGCGGCGCTGCCGATGACGAGCACCTGGACGATCTCGATGGGCGAATCAAACTCGGACGCGTGCTCCACAAGCGCCGCCAGCGTGCGTTGCGGCACCGAACAGTTGCCGGTGAGAAAGACGCGCTGACCGGGCTTGATGGCCTGCGCCGCCCGCTCGGCCGTGGTGACTCTGCTTTGGTAAATCTGCATCCAACCGTTCATAACCAGCTTCCTGTCATTGCAATTTTCCAACAACGTCCGATCAGGCGACGCGCATCGCCTCGGCCAGGGCCGCGTTGACGATTTTGCCGTTTCGCGTGGCGACGCCTCGCGCCAATGCCGGATTGGCCGCCAACGCGCCATCCAATCCCAACTGAACGATCTGATGAATAAACGGACAGGCGGCATTGTTGAGCGCGTGCGTAGCCGTGCGGCCCACCACGCCGGTGATGTTCGGCACGCAATAGTGAATCACGTTTTCCGCGATGTAGGTCGGCGTGCCATGCGTCGTGGGTCGCGAGGTCTCGACGCAACCGCCCTGGTCAATCGAAAGATCCATGATGAGCGAGCGCGGGCGCATCGTCGCCACCATCTCGCGGGTGACCAAGGTCGGAGTGCGCGCGCCAGGCACCAACACGGCACCCACCAACACGTCGGCAAAGGTGACGACCCGGCGGATGTTGAACGCATGGCTGACCATCGTCGTCACCTGACCGCCAAACATCTCGTCAATGCGATAAAGATTTTCCAGGTCGTGGTCGAGGACGATAACGCGCGCGCCCGCGCCAAAGAACCCGCGCGCGGCATTCGTGCCGGCTCTCCCCGCGCCGAGGATCACCACATCGGCCGCCGGCACGCCGGGCACGCCTCCCAACAACACGCCCTTGCCGCCCCGGTCATTTTGCAGCAATGCGGCCGCAACGTGTGGACACATGCGACCCGCGATCTGACTCATAGAAACCAGGATAGGCAAACTGCCATTGTCGTTCTCGACGGTCTCGTAGGCAATCGCGGTGACGCGCTTTTCGAGCAACGATTCCACCTTGTCGCGCCGGGCGGCGGCCAGGCTCATAAAGCCCGTGATGATCTGGCCCTCTTGCAGCAACTCGAACTCTTCGACCATGGGCCGGGCGACTTTGATCACCATCTCGGCGCGGCCATACACCTCTTCGCCAGAATATACAATGCGCGCGCCGGCCCGCTCGTAATCGTGATCGGAAAAGCCCGCCCCCAGGCCCGCGCCCAACTCTACGTAGCAAGTGTGTCCTTCAGACGTCAGCGATTCGACGCCCGCCGGCGTCAGGCCCACACGGCTATCATAACTTCGCCGCTCACGCGGCACGCCAATATCCACGTTTTCCTCCGCGATCTATACGATAGTGATGGCTCTCACGCTCGCTCCAAGAAACCCCGCAGACGCGCCCACATCGAAGGCGGCTGGGGCGGACGCGCCGCCTTGTCTCGCAATTCGATCAATTCAGCTTCGCGCGCGCGCGCCGCCGCGACGCCAGCCGCCACACAACTATCAAGTTGGCGCGCGTCGAACAAGCCAACGTGGCCGACCTCCGGGCAAAGCATCACGTCCGGCGGGCACGCCTCCAGCTTGTCCCGCACGTGACCATCCTGCATGATGGCGACGGTGCGGTCCACCACTTCCCACACCGTCATCGCGCCTGCGCGGAGCAAAAGCTGACGCGCAAACGACTCGGCCCGCGTGCCGGTGAGCGACGCCTCGTGAAACAACGGCCCGCGATGCGCCGACACGTTGCACGCGATGACCCCATCCGCGCCCAGGCTGCGCGCCACGTCAAACGGGACATTGTTGAGCGCGCCGCCATCAATCAGGTAGCGCCCATCGCGCACTTCTGGCGCGAACACGCCCGGGAACGCCATCGTCGCCAACACCGCCTCCGCGACCGAACCGGAATCGAGGATGACTTCGGCCTCGGATTCCAGGTCAACGGCGACCACGGCCAGCTTGCGCGGCAGTTGCTCGAACGTCACGTCGTCCAGCACGTCGCGCAGCAGCCGCTTGATCTTGGCCTTGCCAAACATCCCCAGGTGGCTTGGCTCGCGCGCAGACAAGATGGTGAGGCCCATCCCGCGCACGACAGCCTCGATGCGATCCGCGCCCAGGCCCGCCGCGTACATCGCGCCGATAGCTCCGCCCATGCTCGTGCCGGTGATGATGTCGGCGCGAATGTTCAATTCTTCCAGAACGCGGATGACGCCGACGTGAGCAAAACCCTTGGCGCCTCCGCCGCCCAATGTGAGACCGATCTTGAACATTGTTAGACTTGTCGTAGAGCGCCCTCATGGGCGCGATGACGCGGCTATTTTACCTCAAAACGCAGCGGGGCGCGAAGTTGCAGCGCCCCGCAATCTCGAGTTCCGCCGAGTTCCAGCTACTTGCCCTTTGCCTTCTCCACCAACATGGCCCAGCTCTCATCCACCTCTTCTTGCACCATCTGAATCTGCCCCTCTTTCAGGTGGCGGAAGCGGCCTTGCAGGCGCATGTACTCGCGTATCGGAATCTTTGGCTCCGGCCAGACGGTGATGTTGTATTGCATGCCGCGCTCGACTTCGTAGAGTGGAAAGATTTTGCTTTGCACCGCCAGCCGCGTCAAGCGGATGGTATCGGAGGCTTCCGAGCGCCAACCGGGCGGGCACGGAGCAAGAAGATGGATGAACTTGGCTCCGCGGATGGACTTGGCTTTTTGGAATTTGCGGATCAGGTCCTCCGGGTAGCTGATAGTGGCCGTGGCGGCATAAGGGATGCGATGCGCGGCCATGATGGCGACAATGTCTTTCTTGGGCTCGTCCTTCGGATGAGCGACGGGCGTGGTCGTCGTCCAGGCCAGCCGGGGCGTGGCCGACGAGCGCTGGATGCCAGTGTTCATGTAGGCCTCGTTGTCGTAGCAAACGTAGATGAAATCTTCGTTGCGCTCGACCGCGCCGGAAAGCGCCTGGATGCCGATGTCAAACGTGCCGCCGTCGCCCGCCCAGCCCATCACGGTAATGTCTTTCTTGCCCAAGACCTTGAGCGCCGCGCTCACGCCCGAAGCCACCGCGCCTGTCGTTTCAAACGCGGTGTGATAAATCGGCGTCTCGAGCGACGAATAGGGGAATGGGCCGGCGATGATGGACCAGCAGCACGCGGGGATAATCACCATCGTCTGGTCGCCGAGCGCCTTGAGCGCATAGCGCATCGAAAGCGACGCGCCGCAGCCCGGGCAGGCCACGTGTCCCGGATACAGCAACTCTAGCTCTGGAAGAACATAGTTCGGGCGGTGCCCCAACAATGGTTGCTCGCTCATCGCTTGACTCCAATCCAGATAATGTCTTCCGTCGGCGCGTCGTGATCCAGCGTGTACTGCGCCACCTCGCGGATGGTCGCCGGGGTCACGTCGCGGCCACCCAGTCCCAGCACAAAGTCAAACAGCGGAGGCCGCAGCGGCGTGCTATAGAGCGCCGATTTGATTTCTTCGCCAAAGACGCCGCATTGACCAAAGGTCATGTTGCGATCCAGGACGGCGACCTTTTTCACGCCCTGCAATGCTTGGGCAATGTCGCGCACCGGGAATGGCCGGAACAGCCGCACCTTGACCAGGCCGATGGGGATGCCTTCGCCGCGCATCGCATCAATCACGTCGCGCGCGGTGCTGGTGATGGTGCTGGAGGTGACCAGCGCCACTTTAGCGCCTTCCATGTAGTACGATTCCACCAGGCCCCAACTGCGTCCGAATTTTTCTCCGTATTCTTTGTCGGCCTGCCGGACGACCTCGACCGCTTCTTGCATCGCCTGTTGAATCTTGTAGCGCAATTCGTAAAACTCGGTGGGAGCGACCAGCGGATTAAAGGCGTGCGGGTCGTCTACATCCAGCTTCCACTTGGGACGGAAAGGAGGCAGATACTCGTCCACCGACTCTTGGTCGGGAATGTCCACGACCTCGGACGTGTGCGAGAGGACGAAAGCATCGAGAATCACCATCGCGGGCAGCATCACCGTCTCGGCCACCTTGAACGCCTGGAGGGTGGTGTCAATCACTTCTTGATTGCTCTCGCAATAATACTGCAGCCAGCCCGTGTCGCGCTGAGCCAGCGTGTCGCTTTGCTCCGTCCAGACCGACCAGCCCGGCGCGATGCCTCGATTGACCGCTCCCATGACGATGGGATAGCGTCCACCCGCCGCCCAGTGCAACATCTCGTGCATCAACAGCAAGCCCTGGCCCGAGGTTGCCGTAAAGGCTCGCGCACCGGTGGCCGATGCGCCGATAGAAGCCGCCATGGCCGAATGCTCCGACTCGACTTTGATAAACACGGCGTCCATCTCGCCATCGGCGCAAAAGGCCGCCAGCTTTTCAATGATGGAGGTCTGCGGCGTGATGGGATAAGCCGCGATGACTTGGGCGCGGGCCAGCTTGGCTCCGTAGGAAACCGCATAGTTCCCGCTGATCACTTTTTCCATAGCAGCTCCTCCTCCATCGTGATGACGTGTCGAGGACATTCGGTGGCGCAGATGCCGCAGCCCTTGCAATAGTCGTAAATCACTTCAAAGTACGGATAGGTGGGATAGGCGCTTCTCCAATCGCCTAGACGACCGATGCTCACATCCGGGCAAAAGACCAGGCAGTTGTCGCAGCGATTGCACGTGCCGCAACTAAAGCAACGCACGCCCTCGCCGACGACGGTCGCTTCGTCCAGGCCGAGGTTGACTTCTTCGAAATCGCGCAGCCGTTCCTCGACGGGCCGATGGCGGCCCGCCGGTCGTGGCTCGCGCTTGAGGTGCGCCTGGTTCAGCTCCTCAAAGCCGACCACATCGGACAGCATCTCGCGCGGCGCGACGTGCATGTTGCGATGCAGCGCGGGGAACTCGAGCATCTCGCCGCGCAACATCGAATCAATCGCGATAGCCGCGCGCTTGCCCGAGCCGATGGCCGCTGTGACCGTGCCAAAGCCGGTGGCAACGTCGCCGCCTGCCAGGGCTTGCGCGCGCGTCGTCGCGCCGCTCAGCTCGACGCGGATCGCGCCGCGCTCGTGCACGACATCGGCCGGCAGGCCGGTCAAATCGGCCTCCTGGCCCAGCGCGGGGATGACCATGTCCACATCCAGCTCGAACTCGGAGCCGGGGATGGGTTCGGGCCGGCGCCGACCGGATGCATCCGGCTCGCCCAACTGGATGCGCACACAGCGCAGCCCGCGCACGCGACTAGCCTTTGTGAGCACCTCGACCGGCGTCGCCAAAAAGTGAAACGCTACGCCTTCTTCTTCGGCCTCTTGCACTTCTTCGGCAATCGCGGGCATTTCCGCGCGCGAGCGGCGATAGACTAGCGTGACCTCTGCACCGAGCCGTCGCGCCGAGCGGGCCGCGTCCATCGCCGTATTCCCACCGCCGATGACAGCGACGCGCTTGCCCAGCTTGACTGCTTCGCCCAGGTTCAACCGCTTGAGGAATTCCAGCCCGTGCAACACGCCCTCGGCGCTTTCGCCGGGCACGCCCAGCTCGCGGCTGAGCTGCTGGCCCAGAGACAAAAAAATGACCGAGTAATCACTCAGGTCATTCCATGCCAGGTTTCCACCCAATCGCAAGCCGGTGCGAATCTCGACGCCCAAGGCTTGAATCGCCGCAATCTCCCGGTCAAGGACCGGGCGAGGAAGGCGATACGCCGGAATGCCAGTGCGCAACATGCCGCCGGGCAGAGGCAGCGCCTCAAAGACGGTGACAGGATAACCCTTGAGCGCCAGGTGATAAGCACAGGCAAGACCCGCCGGCCCAGAGCCAATCACGGCGATTTTTTCCGACCGCGTCGGCTTGAGCGTCAACGGTGGGATGCCTTGCTCGGCTGCCCAGTCGGAGAGAAATCGCTCGACGTGATGAATAGCAATCGCTCCGCCCAGCCGCTCGCGATTGCACAACGCCTCGCAGGGATGCGGGCAGACTCGTCCGCACACGCCGGGGAATGGATTTTCCTGGCGCAGCCGCTCCCAGGCTTCGCGGTAACGTCCATCGGCGGCCAGGCCCAGGTACGCGACAATGTCTTCGCCAGCGGGACACGCATCGTTGCAGGGCGGCGTCCGCTCGCGATAGACCGGGCGCATGTAGCGCCACGAGCCGGTCTTGTTATAGAGCGTGGTGGCGATAGAAACCGGCAGCAGCGGCATTTCCTCCGCCGAGCGAAAGACAATGACCTTTGCTTCGCGTTTGGTCATGACTTGTCCTCCTGTGTGGCACGAACGGATTCAAACGCTTCGCGCACGGCTTGTACGTTTTCGTCGGGACGAATGGGCACCGCGTCACGCACGGCCTGGCTGATCGCCTCCAGGCCCACAATGCCCGTGAGCTTGGCAAACGCGCCCAAGATGGCCGTGTTGACAATCGGCGCGTTGCGCGGCCCCAGGCGGAACTTGAAGGCGATGCGGTTCGCGTCCACCGTGCCCACGCGGAAGCGATCGTGTAAGCCGAACGATTCGGGTGGATCCGCGCTGTTGAGCAGAATCCAACCGCGCGGCTTTAGTCCGGCGGTCACGTCCATCACTTCCAACAGCGTCGGGTCGAGGATGACAATGTGGTCAGGTTCGTAGATTTGGCAGCGGATGCGAATCGGCTTGTCGTCGACGCGCGTGAACGCCATCACCGGCGCGCCGCGCCGCTCGACCCCAAAGGCGGGAAACGACTGCACCCGTTTGCCTTCGTGGAACGAGGCATCGGCCAACACCTCCGAGGCAATGACCACGCCCTGCCCTCCACGCCCGTGAAACCGGATTTCAATCATGAGCCGACCTCCGAGAGGATTTTATCGTGCAATGGTTCGGTTCCGAGTTCCCCACCATGCCAGTAAGCTTGTGGAGTCAAGGAACTCGGAGAGGCATGAGGGAACTCGATGCAAGTGCTCCATTGAAAAAGATACACCGCTTATGCACTTGCCTTCTAGTGCCAGATGTCATACTCGCAGCGCGACAAAGGTCATTCGACTTTTGGCTCGCCTTGCTTCGCATCCTGCGTTGGCGCGGGTTCGTCCGCTGGCGCAGGCAGCGGCTCGGCCAAAGGCTTGCCACAGAACGCGCAGAACGTCGCCCCCTTGGGTACTTTTTTGCCGCACGAAGGACATACCGGCGCAGGCGCAAACAGCCCACGTCGCTGCTTGGGCGCTTCCAGTTGCGCCGCCTTGCGCTTTGCCAGGAGCGACCGCGCCACCTCGCGTCCGCGAGTCAGCGCATCGGCATAGAGTGATTTGAGCGCCTCCGGCTTTAGCTTTTCTCCATTCACGCACCACTGATAGATGGCTTGACCGACCGCATACGTCCCGGCATACGACACGGCGATTTTGGGAATGATGCCAAAGGCCGGAATCAATCCGATGAGTTGCCGCGCAACCTGCCGCCAGATGAACGCGCTGCCCACCACCGTCGCCAGCTTGGGAATCGTCTCGCGCCAGTCGGACGGCAATCCCATCGCCAACGCGATTTTGTACGCCATCAACGCCTGGTTCTTGGTCAGCATGACCATATCGGCCACGTTGAGCGGCACATCGAGGACGACGTTGATTTCGGCCAGGCCGGTGGTGAGGCTGTACGCGCCGTTGATAAAGCACGTATCGTCAATCAGCTTGCGGGAAACTGGCTCGCGCAACATGGGCAGGCGGCGGCCCAAAATGACTTCGCGCCCTCGACAGGCGCGCAGCATCGCCGGAACCAGTCCGCGCAGCAGCGAGTTGCGATCCGGCGCAGCGATGGCGACGACTTCTGCGCCCGGCCAGCGCATCGCCTCGTTGAGCACCGCCTGCGGATTCGGCGCGAGGTCGGCCTTGTTGTAGCACACCACCATCGGAGGCTTGTGCACCGGCAGCTTGTCAAAGAACTGCCGCTCGCGCGGATGCTCGGCTTGCGCTACGTCCAGCATCAGCAGCACGATGCTGTGCGGTTGGAGCAAAATGTTCTCGTCCAACCGATGCTCGGTCACGGGCGGCACGCCGGGCGGCTCAGTCTGACGCGGGCCGGCAAGTAATTGCGCGATGAGCGTGGACTTGCCCACGCCCGCGTCGCCGACGACGGCCACGTGCAAAGGCGACTCGGCCTGCTCACGAATCGCGTTCAAGTCCATTTCGCGCAGCGTTTTGAATCCGCTGGCAAGGTCTGGCAAGTTTGGCATGTTTCCCTCGCTTATCGCTCCACGCTCTTTGCTCTACGCTCCACGGCTGGATGATAGTGGACGTGAACGCGGCGCAGAAAATCAACCTTGCGATACAAAGCGCGCTCGACCTGTGTGGCGATCTGGTCGCCTTCGGCCACGCTCAACGCGCCGTCAATGCCGATGGTGACGTTGACGACCACGTACGGCCCGAATCGGTGCGCCTGGGTTTCTTCGACCTGCTTTACGCCCGGGACCGCCATCAGCGTGCTGACGATTTGCTGGTGCAACTCTTTGCCGGGGACCGTGTCCATCAAGTCTTTGGACGATTCACGCAGGATTTCGATGCCGGTGCGCAGAATGACCAAGGCGACCACCGCGCCGGCCAACGGGTCAACCCAGGGATAGCCCATCCGCCCCAAAAAGATGCCGACCGCGGCCGCCGACGCCGCAAAGATGTCGTTGCGGTGATCGTAGGCCAGTGCAAAGACGGCGGGGTTTTGGGTCTGTCGGCCAATCCGCCGGGTGACGACCGTCAACGTGATTTTGATGGCGACGGTGAGCAGCGCGACGACCAAAGCCCACACCGAAGCGCCTCCCAAATCGCCCAGCCCGGGCAGCAAGTCATACACCTTGTTGACCGCGTCCCAGAAAATGGCGACGGCGGTGGTGAGGACAAACGATCCGACCACCAGAGCGGCGATGCTTTCGAGCTGGCTGTGGCCGTAGGGATGCTCGTGATCGGCCGGCTTGCGCGAAAGCCGCATGAACACGTGCACGGCGATATAATAGGCCACGTCTGAAGTCGAGTTGATGCCATCAGCCAGCAAGGCCGGGCTGTGGCCGACGATGCCAAAAGTGGTTTTGGCTATCGCCAAACCAATATTGGCCGTCAATCCCAAGTTGACTGCTAAAAGGATTTTGCGATCTCGGTGTTCAGACTCCACAACAACCTCAACGCGTCAGACCTGACGGGTCTAAAACTCGGCAGCAATCTCGCCCATGTGTGCCGCGTCGTAACCCGCCAACTCTGACACGGCCCGCTTGAACTCGGGGCCGCGAATCAAGTCGAGCAGCGGACGCAGCAAATCACTTTCATAGTGCGCGCGTGGGATGACCAAGTCGTAGCGTTCTTGCTCAAGCGGGATGAAATCGAGATTGAGCGCGCGCGCGGCGGCGGCGATGCCCAGTCCGCAATCGGCCACGCCGGATTGAACCGCTGCCGCGACGGCCAGATGAGTGTACTCTTCACGCTGATAACCACGAACCTGCTCAGGCGCAATGCCCAATTGTCCCAAACGATAATCCAACAAGATGCGCGTGCCTGCGCCGTGCTGACGGTTGACGTAGCGCACGTCAGGCCGCGCCAAGTCCGCCACTCCCTTGATGCCTTTGGGATTGCCCGGCGCGACGATCAAGCCTTGCTCGCGGTGAACGAATGTCACCAAGACGACCGACACGCCCGGCAGATATTGCTTCACATACGCCACGTTGTACTCGCCGGTCGCGGGATCGAGCAAGTGCGAACCGGCGAGATGCGCCTCGCCGCGCCGCAAGGCTACCAGTCCGCCCAGGCTGCCCGCGTTCGCGCTCGTCAAACGGCGACCCGAATCCGCCAGAAATTGCGCGAGCAAATCCAGGCACAAGTCGTGGCTGCCGATGTGAACGATGGTGCGATCAATCTCGGAAGGATCGCGGTACAGCTCGACCGTCACGCTTTGCCCGGCGTCTACGCCTTCCGAAAAGCGCGGGATGCGCACGATGCCATCCGCGCGCACCAGCGACGTGACGACGCCCGCCCCGCGCGAAAGTGGCGCGGCCACCGTTCGTTCTCCTACCCTTCCGACCGTCACGCGCACCCACTCGTCCTCGCCCATCGGCGAAAGGAGCTTGCGTGTGATCGTCGCTTGCATTTTTGGCTTTTCGCGCGGCGGCAATCCCAGCCAGCGCGAAAGAATTGGCTCGACGAAAATCTCGCCCGTCAGCGCGCACGAGACCGGGTAGCCCGGAACACCAATGATAGGTACGAGGAGCGAGGAGCGAAGAGTGTGGAGCGAATCGCCGCCTCGCTCTTCGCTTTTCGCTCTTCGCTCCACAGTTCCAAGAATCACGGGATGTCCCGGACGCACGGCAACACCGTGAACAAGCAGCGTGCCTAATTCTTGCACAATGCGCGCGGTGAAATCTTCGCTGCCTGCGGATGATCCCGCATTGACGAGGACGAGATCGTGAGCGGCGGCGGCTTCACGGACAGTCGCCTTGATGCGCTCGTAATCGTCAGGGACAATCGGGTAGCGCGTCGGCTCGCCGCCCCACTCGCGCACCTGCGCCGCCAACACCAGCGAGTTGTACTCGATAATATCGCCCGACTCGAACCCAGACAGCTTGACTTGCTCGACGGTCACTAGCTCGGTGCCGGTGGGAATGATAGCGATGCGCGGATTGCGGCGCACGTTAACCGTCGCGTGTCCGCATCCGGCAATCGCGCCCAGATCAACCGGCTTGAGGACGTGATTGGCTGGCAGCACCAACTCAGTAGCCACCATGTCCTCGCCCATCGGCCTCACCGATGCCCACGGCGCGACGCTCGCCTGAATCTCGATGTCCTCATCGCCGATGAGCTGCGTGTGCTCGATCATGATGACGGAATCGGCCCAGGCTGGGAGTGGATCGCCCGTGTCGATATACTGCGCTTGCTCGCCTAGCTTGAGCCGCACGGGCGCAGTTTCCGTCGCGCCGAGCGTATCGGCGGAGCGCACGGCGTAACCATCCATCGCGCTGGCGTGATAGCCTGGCGAAGAAAGCGCGGCCCACACCGGCCTGGCCGTCACGCGGCCCAACCCTTTATCGAGTGGAACATCCTCGCCGGGAAACGGCAACCACACGCCTGCGCTTTCCATCGCGGCAATGAATCGCCGCCAGGCTTCGTCGAGTGGGATGTCTTCTAGATAAACCTTGCGTCTGCTCATCCTGACCTCTGACCTCAGAATAATTCCACATCCACCGATTCGCCCTCGTGCAATCCGTTCGAGTCCGGCGGCACGCGCACCAAGCCATCAGCCTTGACCAGCGTATAGATCAGGTTGGACTTGCCAAAGACCGGGTCAGCCCACAACTGCCCACCACGGACGGCGAGCTTGACTGGCGCATAGTCTTCACGCCCTGGCACAGAAGCAATATTGTGCGCGAGTTTCGCCGTCACGCGACGACGACCGGGCGGCGTGTCCACACCCTGCAATCGCCAGAGCACCGGCGTGAGGAACAAGTCGGCCACCACCATCGCGCTGACCGGGTTGCCCGGCAGGCCAATCGCGGGTTTGCCTCCGCAGATTCCCAGAATCGTCGGCTTGCCCGGCTTGACCGAGACGCCATGCACCAACACGCCAGGCTGACCCAAGCGATTCACCACATCGGCAGTGAGGTCGCGCGTCGAGACCGATGAACCCGCCGAGATCACCAGCACGTCGGCGGCATCCAGTCCGGTACGCGCAGCAGAGAGGAGTGCATCGAAATCATCACGGATGATGCCTTGCGGCAACGGAACGCCGCCCGCGCGCGCGACCAGTCCCGCGACAGTGTACGTGTTCACGTCGCGCACCTGGCCCGGCCCCGGCTCAACCTCCGGCGGAACCACTTCATCGCCCGTCGAGACAATCGCCACGCGCGGCCTGGCGGCGACTTGGACGCGCGTGATGCCCAGCGCCATCAGTCCGCCAATGTCTTGCGGACGCAGGAGGTGACCTGGGTCTAATAACGACTCGCCCGCCTTGACGTCTTCGCCAACCTGGATGACGTTTTCGCCCGGCGCGACGGCCCGCAGCACTTCGATGTTAGTCGCGTCGAGCTTTTGCGTCCGCTCGACCATCACCACCGCATCCGCGCCAGGAGGGATCATTCCACCTGTGTAAACGACCACTGTCCGCGTTGGCTTGATCTCTACGTCGGAAGCGCGGCCCATGGACACTTGACCGACGACGGACAGGTAGGCCGGGAGCGATTCGCTTGCGCCAAAAGTATCTGCCGCGCGCACAGCATAGCCGTCCACCGTGCTGCGTGGGAATGTAGGCAGCGACGATGGCGCAGTCAGCGGCTCGGCCAGCACGCGGTCAAGCGCGTCGGCAGTAAAAACAGCCTCGGCGCGGACGCGCAGGGGCATAAGGCCCAGCAGAACGCCGAGCGCATCTGCCGGGGGAAGGACTGTGAACAGTTCAGGCATTCGATCTCCGTCTTGTGAGGGTCTTGCCAACCAGGCTGATTATAACCCGCGCGTCGCTTGTGTCAACAAGCGATAAATGTGGAAGAGACATCGCAAAAGCGCCGAGGTGCGTTGGGGCGTTCAGTCGAACGCCCTTACGCTTGACAATTTTGCGCTACACCCGAATATAGGTAACTGCTCACTGGCGAACCTCTGAGAGACTGTCTGAAAAGCCTGTGGGTTTAGGGTCTCGTGCCCGTTCGCCCACAAGGGGGCTAGACTACTTTTCAGACGGCCTCTTACAGGATATACAAGATGAACAAGATAGAGACCCATCCATCCTGTATATCCTGTACATCCTGTTTGAGTAGGATGCGCCCGCTGAGCCGTTACGAATGTGGACAAGACGCCACCTCGTCTTGTGCCTGATCATTTTTTGTTACGCCCCACCGTGAAGGACGCCTGCGAATATCAATTAGTCAGTCCAATCTTACCTTGCTCTAACCGTCGGCAAGAAAATCACACCTGGCTGTAATACATTTGTTATCTTCCTAACCGTTCTGTCATGGTCGCGTTACACGGTTTGCTTCTATGCTCATAGGCGATGATTCGACTACTGCTTATCAATTTGACACCTGAATCTGAATGGGTTGTCTGGCGCGCCGCACAGCGAGTGTGGGGCCGATGTCTCTGCATGCAGTTTGTGCCCAACATTGAGACGGCTCTGGACCTTTTGCGCCAAGAGATTCCTTCCGAAAACATTGCGTGGCCGACGCTGGTCATGCTCGCGATAGGCGCTTATGGCGATTGGGACCCGGCGCTCATCGAGCAACTGCGAAGCGCGCTGGCGCAGCACGACATTCCATTAGTGGGGCTGGCCGATACGAGCCTGGCGCTGGAACGGTTGCGCGCCCGTCACGCCCCCCTGGATGCGATGATGCTCAACCCGGTCCAACCAGAGTCGCTGCGAGAGTTGACCCAGTCGCTGCACCTGGACAAGGCGCTGGACTGCTCGACACGCAGCACAGCCATTGTTAAAAGAAACCATCAGCAAGCCGCGGTGGATGGTTCGCGCAACGCGCCCGTAGCGGCGAGTGGATAGATTATTGTGAGGGTAGCTACGTGAAGAGAATGCGTTTTTTGGTCGCCATCCTGATTATGTGGCTCTTTCTGTTCTACAACATAGAGCGGCTGTGGCCGGAAATTGACCTCACCGATGTGGCGTATACTTTCGTATCGGTCACTGTTGTTGTCGTCATGCTGATTCCTCGCTTGCGCAACCTGCCGGTGTGGGTGTTCGTAGCGGCGACGATGCCCGTGTTCCTGGTGGCCAAAGCTTGGGTCAAGTCCAGTGCGTGGGGAGCCTCCTTTCCCCTGACCGTGACTGAGGTATGCGCTATTGCACTGACGACCATTCTGGCCCGCTGGGTGAGCATAGCGGTGAGCGAATTCGAGAGCGCCGTCACCCGCATCTCGATTGGGCAGGTGGACAAGCTGCCCGAGTCGTCTTCGGTCGGCCAAGCCAAGATGTATCAGGAAGTGCGGCGCGCCCGGAACTATGAGCGCCCTCTGGTACTGTTGGCAGTCGGAGTGGAAGAGAAATCCTTTGATGTGGCGCTGGATCGAATGGTGCAAGAAGTTCAACACGCCATGATCAAACAGTACGTGCTGTCTAGCGTGTCCAAGACATTGTGCAGCGAGCTGGAAGACTATAACACGATTGCTCAGAGCAACGACCACTTTCTCGTGTTGTTGCCCGAAGTGTCGCAGGACAAGCTGCCCGAGCTGACCGAGCGGCTGCGCAAGTTGGTAGCCGAGCAAGTCGGAGTCACACTCAAAGTCGGCGCAGCGCATCTCCCGGGCGACGCTGCCACCTTTGAAAGCCTGGTGGAGCAGGCAACCCAGGAAATGAACGCGGAACGCAAGCCACAGCCGCAGCCGACCCGGCAGCCTCAACAGTTTACCATGGAGCACAATGCTGCCTAGTATTCGTCGCGCCCCCCGAGCGCATGGTCCACAACAACACTGCGAGGGAAAAATGAAGATCACAAACTGGATTCGATTCATCATTACACTGGGCTCGGGGCTGGCGATAGCCCTGGCGTTGACGTTCAGCCTGGGGATAGGCGTGGCGCTCGGCGACGATCAGCCTGACGGCAGTACCATTAACCCCACGCAAACGACGAGCGGCACTTGGGGACCGGGGGTCATTACCGCCACCTCGAACGTGGTCATCAGCCCGACGGCGGTCATCACCATCGCCCCCGGCACGACGATCCGCGTCGCAGGCAACTATGGGTTCACCGTCAACGGCGAGCTGCGCAGCGATGGCCCCATCACCTTTACAAGCATCCCAGCCACTCCCGGCGCATGGGCTGGCATCACGTATACAACAAACAGCCGTGGCTATCTCAACCAAGCCATCGTTGAGTATGCGCAACATGCTGTCGTGTTGAACGCGATCAATCCCATTACCATTTCCAACAGCACGTTGCGCTACAATCGGCACGCGCCTGCATCAGGCCAAGATGCCTATGGCGCCGGCTTGGTCATCGTGACCGGCAATCATCTGATAGATCACACAGACATCTACAGCAACTCTGTTAGGGCTTCTGGCAGCGGCGCTGAGGCTTACGGCGGCGGCATTGACATCCAGGCTGGGGCAACTCGAATCCTCTATAGCCGAATCTACAGCAACTCTGCTACATCTACCGCGAGCAACGGCGGCGGCGGCGGCATTGTAATTCGCGCTGGCAGTGCGCCGCTGATTCAGAACAGCGAAGTGACGAGCAACACCCTGGTGACTCAAGCCAACCTGGCCAACGGTGGCGGCATCGGCTTCTATGGCACCACCCAGGCCGTGATCCGCAACAGTTGGATCGCCGCCAACCGAGCCGTGCCGACTGGTGGCAATGGTGGCGGCGGTGGCATCGGCTTCGAGGCAGACGCCAGGGCTATGCTGATCGATAGCAACGTCATAGCCTACAACCTGTCGTGGGGACCTGGTCACAGTGAAGGCGGCGGGATTGACTCCTGGGATCGTAATGTCTTTACAGCGTCAAATAATCTGATTTTCGGTAATCGCACTAGGACCTACGGGGGCGGCATTAATATCAACGGCGTCCCCGCCAGCGGCGACGTCAATGTGATAAACAACACCGTTGTCAGCAACACGGTTGCCTCGGCCAACAATGGCGGCGGTATCTATCGCCAGAATGGCGGCCGGGTCTATAACAACATTGCCTTTAGGAATACGGCCAATAACGTTGCCAATGACATTGCAGGGAGCGCCGGAAGCGCCGGCAACAACCTGACGACTGATCCTCTGTTCATCGGCACGGGCGACTTGGTGCAATGGTACCGCATCCGCCAAGGCTCCCCGGCGATTGATGCCGCCACGAACACCGGCGCTGGCATACCCAACAATGACTATGACCAGCAGTCCCGCCCCTTGGGCACCAGCCGGGATATTGGCTTTGACGAAGTCCAGCCCTTTACCTACACCAAGTCAGTGAACCAGGACAAGGGTTCGGGTGGCTACCCACTGGTGTATACTATCGCCATCACCAACCCCGACCCGCGCGCAACCTTGGTGAGCGGGCGCATCAGCGATGTGATACCCCTCAGCACGACCTACAGCGCCGGCCCCGCCTGCAGCACAGGCACATGCAGCTATGACAGTGGAACCAGGGCAATCACCTGGGTCGGCGACGTGCCCACTAACGGCGGCGTCCTGACCTTGAGCTACACTGTCCTGGTAAACGCCGGCCTAGCCAACGGTACCAGGATCACCAACACAGCCCTTATCACCGTGGGCGCCAAGAGCGGGTGGACCAACGTCGTGACGACCACTATCTATAACGCGCCCCGTGCAGACAACGACAGCTTTAGCACCAACGAAGATGCAACATTAACCGTCCCGAACGCTACCCGGGTGCTGGTCAATGACACCGGCTACAACGGCAATCCGTTGACGGCTATCCGGGTGAGCAACCCGACGTCCGGCACGCTCACACTCAACTCGGATGGCACGTTTACCTACACGCCTGCGCCCGACTATTATGGCCCCGATAGCTTTACCTACAGAGCCAACGACGGCGTGGCTGATAGCAACGTCGCCACCGTGAGTATCACCATCATCCCGATCAACGACGCGCCGTCGTTCACCCAAGGCGCTGACCAGACCGTGAACGAGGACGCCGGGCCGCAGACCGTGAGCGGTTGGGCGACCAATATCTCGGCCGGCCCGAATGAATCTGGCCAGACGCTCACCTTCAATGTCACCGACAACACCAATCCAGCGCTGTTCGCCGCTGGCCCGGCAGTTGACGCCACAACCGGCAATCTGACTTTTACGCCCGCTCCCAACACCTTTGGCAGCGCGACGATCGCTATCACTCTGCAAGACAACGGCGGCACGGCCAATGGCGGCGTGGACACATCTGCCCCGCAGAGCTTTGCCATCACTGTCAACCCGGTCAACGACGCGCCATCGTTCATCCAAGGCGCTGACCAGACCGTGAACGAGGATGCCGGGCCGCAGACTGTGACCAGCTGGGCGACTGGTATATCCGCAGGCCCTGCTAACGAGTCTGGGCAGGTGCTCACCTTCAACGTCACCGGCAATACCAATCCAGCGCTGTTCGCCGCCGGCCCGGCAGTTCACGCCACAACCGGCGACCTGACCTACACACCCGCTCCCAACGCCTTTGGCAGCGCGACAATCACCATCACCCTGCAAGACGACGGCGGCACGGCCAATGGCGGTGTGGACACATCTGCCCCGCAGAGCTTTGCCATCACCGTCAACCCTATCAACGACCAGCCTGTCGCCAAGGAGGATACCTACGGCGTTGACGAGGACGCGACGTTGACCGTTCCAGCCCCCGGCGTGTTGACCAATGACACTGATGCAGATGGCGACCTGTTAACAGCCGTCTGGGTGAGCGGCCCCTCGCACGGCACGCTGGTCTTGAGCGCGAACGGTTCGTTCACTTACACGCCCGTGCTCGACTATAATGGCCCGGACGGCTTTACCTACAAGGCCAAAGATAGTCTGGTTGAAAGCAACGTCGCCACCGTCACAATCACTGTTCACACAGGCAACGACGCGCCGGTCGCGGTGAATGATAGCTACACCACGACCACGAACGTGCCCTTGGTCAAGGACGCCCTTGGCGTGCTGAGCAACGACACCGATACAGAACACGATGCTCTGACGGCTGCGCGCGTCAGCGACCCCTCGCACGGCGCGTTGACGCTCAACAGCAACGGCTCGTTCGTGTATACGCCGACCGCCAACTATGCGGGCTTCGATAGCTTTACCTACACAGCCAACGACGGGCAGTTAAATAGCAATGTGGCGACCGTCACCATTACGATCAACAACCCTGTTCCGGCGATCACCAGCCTTTACCCGGTTTCGGTCACGGCCGGCAGCCCGCCCTTTACTCTCGTCGTCACCGGCGCGAACTTTGTCAACGGCTCGACCATTTACTGGAACGGCTCGGCCCTGACGACGACGCTGGTTAACGACACGCAACTGCAAGCCGCTATTAGCGCCGACGCCGTCACCACAGCAGGCCCCGTCAGCATCACCGTCGTCAATCCTGCGCCCGGCGGAGGGGCGTCTAACGTATCGCTCTTTACCATCTCGAGCCCGGCGCCCGCTCCAGCATTCCGTAAGATCTACCTTCCACTCGTCATGAGGGAAAGCAATTCAGTGCGCGCCCCTGACTTGGTAATAGTCAGCGTCACAGTCACTCCCAACAACGCGCGAGTGGTCATCAAGAATCAGGGGAGCACTTTGATACCCGTTGGCAACACATTCTGGGTAGACCTGTATGTCAATCCTTCGCCCGTCCCGACGGGCGTCAACCAGATTTGGAATGATGGGCGATCGGCCCAGGGCATGGTCTGGGGCATCGCCGGATCCGCGCTGCCTCTGGAACCGGGCGAGACGCTCACGTTGACCAATGGCGACATCTACTACTGGTCATCTTTCAGCAACTATGGTTCTGTGCCTGGGGGCACGCCAGTCTATGTCCAGGTAGATTCGTCCAAAGCCGGATCCAGTTACGGCGCGGTGCTGGAGAGCCACGAAATTGGAGGTGGAACCTATAACAACATCGTGGGGCCGGTGTATGTCACGTCCGGCGCTGCCGGACTGGCAGAAACCACGCCGCCTGTAACAAAGGATCGCTCCCCCGCATCCCTAGCTGACCTGCCGCCCAGACGATAAAGCCTACGAGGGGCGCAAGCGCCTTGCGAGGCGCTTGCGCCCCTCGACACTGAGAGGCAATAGAAATGCGCTCAAGAAAATTTGATTTCTCTCTCGTCTTTGGAATCTTTGGCGCCATACTGGCATTCGCGCTGATGCCATCGGCAATCCAGGCGCATGCCTCTGATTTTCCACCTCGGCCTACGGATGTCATGCCGCCTCGACCGACGGAGGTTATGCCATCCCGGCCTGCGCCGAGTCCGGTGTTGTCTGAGCCAGGGACGTCTCCTGAAGGCTATATCGAGTTGCATATCCGGTCTATTCACGCGAATCTGTGGACCGTCGTCCAATGGCAAGATCATTCGGGACGTTGGCACGATGTCGAAGGATGGCGTGGCGCGCCTGATGAAGTGGTGAGTGGCGAGGGCAAAAAAGTATGGTGGGTTGGAAAGGCCGATCTGGGGACAGGGCCATTCCGCTGGTTAATCTACCAGAGTCAAAAAGGAAAGCTGCTCGCCCAAAGCCAACCTTTCTATCTACCACATTTGTCTGGCGAGACAGTCAAGGTCGAGGTATCTCTCACGCCATAGATAACAAGCTGACTTGACCCAATTGGAGCACAACCGGCCAGAGAAGAATGGCCGGTTTATGTTTTAGCTCGATTGGTCGCCTAATCTCTCCATGCTGTCTGTGCTCGTATTGATCTTACTTGATTCTAACCTTTCTCGGCACAAAAGCCTCTACCTGTTACAGGTCTGTTATTACTTTCCTGTCTTGTTATATGCTTGTTACGCCCACATCTATATAATATCCTATAGATCAATGACTGGGCATATTGCGGGATACAATCAATGAACCTGACGATCATCAACCAACCTAGACTCTTTCCTTATCATACAGGGTATCAAATCGCCAAGCGCGTGATGGATCTGGCATTGTGCCTCCTGGCCCTGCCACTCATCCTGCCCGTTCTGGCTATCTGCGCATTGGCTATCTACCTGGACTCGTCCGGTCCGGTTTTCTTTATCCAGGAGCGCGTTGGCAAAGGCGGGCGCGTCTTTCGCATTTACAAATTCCGCACTATGCAGTACAATGTTGATGATAGTTCTCATCGGACCTATATGAAGGCTTATGTGCGCGGACAAATCGGCAAGAGTAAAAACATCAACAACTACCACAGAGCTTTCGTAAAGGCATTTGTGACTAGGCAAGCTGAAAGCAAAAACCGCAAGGAGACTTACAAGCCTTTTCAGACTTCACAGATCACCCGAGTGGGACGCCTCTTGCGCAAGACCAGCCTGGATGAATTGCCTCAACTCATCAACGTGCTCAGAGGGGAAATGAGTCTGGTAGGGCCTCGGCCCAACGTGCCCTGGGAAGTCGAGGAATACCAGCCGTGGCACCACGAACGCCTGGAGGTTCTGCCGGGCATCACGGGGCTGGCTCAGGTGCGGGGACGAAGTAGCATAAACTTTGATTCTATAGTAGATTATGACATTCAGTACATTGAAAATCAAAGTGTCTTGACGGATATCAAGATCCTGTTGTGGACTCTGACAGCGGTTCTCCATGCCAAGGGGTCCGAATAGGGTGACTAACATTACAACGCAATGTCGGCTCAAAGCGCCGTCCCCGGCGCGGTTGGGACGCCGCCGAGACGGCGGCTTGAGCGTAACCTTGCGCTGTAATACTAATAGCCAGCGCCAACGATTGTTCGAGTGCTGAAAACAACTGGCCCGCCTCAACGGGCTTTGTTTTTAGTGCAGCGTTCAGCATCAATTGGTGGGCCTACGCTGCCCAGTTGACGATAAGAGGACTGCATGGAACTAAAAATCTATTTGCGAATACTATTGAAAAAATGGTGGATCATCTTACCTGTCTTCCTCATCACTTTCATAACCACCGTCGTGTTTACCTTCACTCAAGCGCCTACCTATGAAGCTACGGCGACTTTTGTCGTCGCTCCCGTCGGCCCTTTTGAGAGTAATTGGCAAATCGTGAGCGGATTAGACGCATTGAGCAGGCAAGCTGAGATTGCCAGCACCTACGCCGAAGTAGCTATCAGCCGTCAAATCAGGCAAGATGCAGTTCAAGCTTTGAACTTGTCTTCATCCCAAGCGAGGAGCCTTTCGATCAAAAGCAAGCTGCGGGCCGGCACGAACGTACTTCAGATCATTGCGGAGGGGAATGATCCTGTGATCGTTGCGAGCTTTGCCAATGGAGTGGGCGAGAAAACGATAGCCTATGTGGAGAAACTGTACGAAGTCTATCAACTCGAAGCCCTTGACAAAGCCATGCCTCCGACTGCACCGTTAAAACCCGACACGATGCTAAACTTGACGTTGGGCGCTTTCTTGGGCCTGGGACTTGGCGTGGGACTGGCTTTCCTTTCCGAGTACATGCAATCCCCTCTGGAAACCATGATGAACCTGGGCATTCTCGACGAAGAGACCGGGGCATACAACAAGCGATACTTTGCCCAAAGACTAGGGGAGGAGATGAGTCGCGCCAAGCGGAACAGGTATCCTCTGTCTCTGGCGCTGATGAATGTGGACGACGCCGGGGTGATGCGCACCTCCCTTTCTCCCCAGTTTCGCAGCGAGGCTCTGCGCAAGGTGACTGTATTCCTGAAGCAATATCTGCGCGAGGAAGATGTGATGTCCAGGCTGGACGGGACAACCTTTGCCTTCCTGTTGCCTGATATGCCGGAAAGCAAAGCCAAAGTCATCATGGAAAAGCTGCAAACGAGGGTGGCCTGGACCGCTTTTGAGATGGAGAAAACCGGTGTCAAGCTGAATCTGAGCGGCGCGGCTGGTGTGGTCGCTTATAACTATAACGGTACCAGCCAAGCTGAATTTTTGGACAAAGCGAGTCGCGCTTTGCAGTTAGCAGAAACTGGTGGCTATGGCAAGGTCTTTGCACTGTCGGAGGATAGAGATCACAATGAGCACGAACGGGAACCGGAACAAGTACTCCACACGCCATAGCCTGGTTGCATGTTTTTTTTTGCTTCTCCTAGTCTCATCTCTCTTGGGAATCTCGCCTGCCCAGCCGCAGGGCGTGCAAGCCGCGCTGGAAACCCCACCGGCCTTTTCGGTCACCCTTGCCCGGTTGGGTTATGACGATACGGTTCTGGAAAGCCCACATGCCACCACAGAATATTCCCTACGCCTACCCGAGGGCTGGAAATTGCGCGCAGGGAGCTTTATCGAATTAGATTACAGCTACACCTACACTCGCGTTGGCGCTCTAGAAACCAGAGCTATTCCGTCTCTCTTTGGCGAAATCATCATCACGATTGACGGGCAGACGCCGCAAGTATTCCCCATCAAGGAAGCGACACTGGAACACTCTCGTCTTCGTGTGGAACTGCCTCTTACGACCTTCAATGATCCAGCCCGTAGAACCCACAACATCAAGGTGACACTGGATGCCAGCCTGCTCTGCAGCGTGCCTCACAGAGCACTTTTAACTGTCTACTCTGCCTCTTTGTTTTCGCTGAATTACGATCAACTTCCCATCGTCGCTGACTTGGCTCTTTATCCCCGACCGTTCTACCAACGCGCCTTTGAACCAGACCAAATCCGTTTCGTGCTGCCCGCTCAACTGACAGAAACGGACTTGAACGGTGCCGTGGCCGTCGCTACCAAACTAGGTGACCTGGCCTATCGCATGGTGATCAGCGGGACCACCGATCAGGAACTGCTAGAGCGGCTGGACGTGCGGGACAGTATCTCTCACGAGCACCTGGTCGTTATCGGCAGGCCAGAAACGAATGGGGTGATTCTGAGGCTGAATAATTTGGGCGCCCTGCCCCTGCCCTTGCGAGAGCGCCAATTGAGCCTGAGCAGCGAAGGCCCGGTGACCGTTGTCTCTGGCGACAGCCTGACGTACACACTGACGCTCACCAACACCACTCAAACAGCAGTGTCGGATCTTGTCTTGGTTGACACATTGCCATCCGGTTCTCAGATGGAAAGTTGTAGCCCAACGTGTTCCAAGACGACTGGGGAAGAGATAAAATGGGCCGTCCCGCCGCTGGCAGCGGATGAAGCATCTAGCTTTACGCTCGTTCTGCGTGCAAGCGAGGCAGCATCTAGTTCTGTCTTGGAGAACACTGTTACTTTGTTCGATGCGTCATCCAGTCTTCTCAACACCAGTACACTGACCGCCACTATCAGCTCCATGCCTTCGTCAGAAAACCATTCGTCCCTTTCCCAGAGTCGCTATCTCTTTATGCAAGGGGCGCAGGCCGTGCCAGAAAACGACGGCGTCGTGCAGGAACTGATATCTCCGTGGGATCAAACGCGAGTCCTTCTTGTCATCACTGGCCTGAGCGACCAAGCTGTGTCGAAAGCCAGCCGGGCCATGGGGCTGGAGAACTATTTTCCCGGCATGCAAGGCCCCTGGGCATTGGTGCGCGATGTGCGTCCCCTGTCGGACTTGCAGCAAGAGTCTCCCATCACGGACACGACTTTTGCCGATCTGGGGTATGAAGACAGTGTCCTCAGGGGCTACTTTGCAGAGACGAGTTACGATTTGAACATCCCCATTGGCTGGAGTCTGACGGAGGAGGCTTATCTCGACCTGCGCTTTAGCCACTCGGCTCCCCTTCAAAGCGCCTCATCCGTTAACGTGCGATTTAATGACAAACCCATTGCTGCGGTGCCCCTCACCGACGAGAATGCGCTGAACGGAAGGCTCAAAGTCAAATTGCCCGCCTCACAAGCGCGCCCCGGAGCGAGCAATAGGATTTCCATTCAAGCCGAGTTGCGTCCCTTGGACGCATGCACTGACCCAGACATGTGGTTATCCGTCAGCAGCGCCTCTCTACTCCATTTGGACCACAAAGTTCAGAATGTCCGTGTCCTGGGTTTAAGATTCTATCCTCATCCTTTCAATCAACGGCCTGACCTGACCGACGTGATGTTTGCGTTGCCTGCGGAGCCAATGGTTGCAGAATGGGAAAACGCGCTGCGGCTGGCAGCCGCCTTGGGCACCGCATCCAATGGCTCTGCCTTTGCGCCGCCAGTGGTTCTAGGCAACAACTGGACCAAGAAAAAGTTGGAGGATTATCACTTTATCGCCATCGGGCGACCTTCGCGCAACTCTTTGCTACAGCAAGTGAATGCTCAACTCCCCCAACCATTCCTGCTCCACTCTGATTCCATCGAGCAGAAAATTGACCAAGTGACCTTGCGCCTTGCGCCCGATGTAAGCCTGGGCTATATCCAACTAATCGTCTCGCCATGGAACGAGGCGCGCGCGCTCCTGGCCATCACCGGCACAACCGACAAAGGCGCTAAAGAAGCCATGGACATTTTGCTCTATCAGCCCTGGGAACTAGAGGGAAACTTGGCTCTGGTGAGAAACAATCAAATCAAGACAATAGACACGCGCGGGTTGACCAAAGCCGGCGTAGCAGCCGCTCTTGCTACGGCCGTGCCTCAAATGACCCCGGCGCCAAACGTATCATCCGTATCCACTCCGTTATCTCCCGGCCTCACCCCCAGCGCCCCAGCGTCGCCAATCTCAGGTGCGCCAGGCCGCCCGGCGTGGCTCGTACCGCTGGTGGGAGCAACTGGACTCGTCATCCTGGTCATTTTGTTCATCGCCTTCTGGCAAGCGCGGCGTGGAAGGTTGTAGCACGCAAGGGTTCAGCCCACTTTTGACATTTATGGTAGAATGTCCCGCAGAGGTTCCACGCCAGGGGATGGGACCTATCGCTTGTGGGCACTGACAGAAATTGTCAGGCCGTGTCCCCCAACCGGTGATACCCAAAAGCGCGACCTCAGGGACAATATGGAACTGCGTCAGTGTGTAATTGCCTTGCCCAAACGATGGTGGCGAATGGTGGTCATTGTAGCTGTAGCAGCAGTCTTCAGTTACCAGGACGCGCGCGCCACGCCGCGCGGCCACTTGGCATCTACCGTATGGATGGCTTTCGCCATCGGGCTGGTGCTGCCTGGAGGCGCACGGCAGGCGCTTGACCTGACGGCATTGGGTAGCCTCCCCCGCACTGAAGGTGAGGACCTGGCTAGCAAGCTGGTCGTCATCAAGCACCCCCACTCCCCTGTTGCCGAAGCTTATCGCGTGCTGCATACAAACCTCAAGTCTGCCGCCGCGGACTGCCCGCTTCAAACCCTGGTTATCACCAGCCCTATGCCGTTAGAGGGCAAAAGTGTGACTGCGGCTAACCTTGCCGTGATCATCGCCCAGTCCGGCAAGCGAGTCATCCTAGTAGATGCCGACCTGCGTCATCCAAACCAGCATCGCATCTTTGAGCTGGATAACCAAGCGGGATTATCAAACGCCTTGCGTAAAGACATGGACCTGTCCCGCGCAGTGCAGGCTGCCCCGGTGGAAAACTTGCGGGTGTTGCCTTCTGGGCCGCTGCCGGGTCGCCCGTCCGAACTGTTGGACCCCAAGCGCCTAAGAGAGTTGGCTGAATCGCTGCAACAACACGCGGACGTGGTAATCGTTGACTACCTGCCCGTCGCGGCCCTGGAAGATGCCAAGTCACTGGCGACGCGTCTGGGCGGAACGTTGCTGATCGTTGATTCCAGCAACACCCCTCGCAGCTTTGTGCAACGCGGCAAGGACGCGCTGAACAAAGTCGGGGCGCAATTGTCCGGCGCCGCTCTCGACGACTTGCCGTCGAGCAGCGAGGACTATTACTATTATCGCTATTACTCTGCGCGCGGGCCTAGTCTCTCATCCACTGACCTGGATCTACCCACGCGCTCGTTCGACCAGTCGGACTCTTTCCTGGGACCGATTATCCCGGCCACTGTCGAGAAAGCCGGCCACGTCATTAGATTAGATACGCGGCCCTTTGCCCAAGCAGCCAGCTCTGAAGCGATATCCACACCAATTCCAGTAGGGCGCCCGGTCCAAGCTGGGAACAAGCTGGTGGTGCCCCTTCTGGGCGCAGGCGCTCTCGTCATTCTGGTCGTCGTGTTCGTCCTGAGCCTGGCCAGGCAACAAGAACAGCGAATCGGTTACGAGGCGACCCGGGCCGCCGCCGCCGCCCAAACAGCGGCGGCGGATACCCCCCGAGTGAACCAGACGGCCACGGCGGCCGCCCAAAACCCGGCTCGCCGCCAAACCGAGGTCGCGCAGACACGAGCGGCGACATCGGCTGTTTTGGCGGAGACAGCCGATGCCGGCGCGGCCACCCAACAAGCCATCAGCGCAGCGACCCGGCAAGCGATGGGATTTGCTGGATGCGAAACCATCGAACTGGACATTCTCCAATTGCCCGATGAGACACAAAACACAAAAACAAGCCCGAGCGACATCGAGTTGACCTGGCGCGTCAGAAACAAGACCACATTGCCCAACTGCAAATGGGGGCAGGGCGGACAGGAAACACAGATCCTCCGCGCCATCGAAGTCAGCGGGCAACGAAACGAAGTCCCAGTGAGGCTCAGATGGATTCAGGGCGATGAATACGATCTTTCGCTAATCGTCGCACTGAATGCCGGTGAGCATACTTTGATCTGGAGACTGATTCCACCCACCACACGATCACCGCGTGGCCCCGATTTGCCAGCCCGGGTCATTGTGATTGCGCCCACCAACACGCCCCAACCGACGCTCAGACCGGCGCCAACTCCCTGCCCGATACAGACTTTTGAATGCAATTGCACTCGAGTGTGTGATCCGAGGGGGGGATGCCAAAGGATTTGCGAGGCATGCACAAGACCCAAATGTGATTGAGCGGCTCCGTGACAAGTCACGGACAAGGTGACCGCTTTGCGCAGCGCAGAGCTTGGCATTCAGTGGGCGAGCCTGACCCACTCTGTACCAGTCCTTTCTGATATACAATACTGAATGTATATGAAAACAATAGCAAAGCTTCGTCTATTATTAGCCATAGCGTTAGGGACGTTGACCGTCACGTGTGTGCTTCTCTTTTTGGGGATGGTGACAGAGGTCAGCGCGGACCCGCCCACGAGCTGGTACGTGGCTCCTGGCGGTATGGACTCGCCCACCTGCGGGCAAGAAGTCAGTCCTTGTTTGACGATCAACCACGCCATCAGCCAGGCCAGCAACGGCGCCACCATCGTCGTCACGCCTGGCACGTTTACCGAAAGCCTCACCCTGAACAAAGCCGTCACCTTGACCGGGGCGGGGATGGGTCAGGCGATCATCCGCGCCAGCTCGCCCGGCATCACCGTCACAGCGAGCAATGTCACCATCTCGGGCACGACTGTCGTCGGCGAAGGCAGCGGCGAGGGCATCATCGTGACGGCGGGCCTCACCAACGCCAGCATTTTGAACAACGAGATTCAGTCGTATACGAGTGGCATCCAGCTCAACGGCGGCAACGGTCACTTGCTGCAAGGCAATGTGATCGCGGGCAACTCGATTGGCCTTGTCGCGGCAGGCGATCTAGCGTTTGTGGCAAACAACAACACCATCAGCGGCAGCCTGACGGCGGGCATTCTGTTCACCGGCGCCGGGCCGATCACTGCAACGCTGAGTGGCGCATCAGATCACGCCAATATTTTCCGCAACAACACGACCAACATTACTGTCGCGCTGCCCTCCACAAACGCCAACATCAACGCCCACTGGAACGATTGGGGAACAAACACCATCGCCGGCATCGAAGAAACGATCTACCACAAGCCTGATGATGCCGCATTGGCGCGCGTGGACTTTTATACCCTCACGATAGCAGCAGCCCCGCCGACGGCGGTCGCCGACGGCGCTGCGTCGGTCCACATTACCGGCACCTTGGGCAGCTTTGTCCCGCCCGGCGCGGGCGACGTGATTTCGTTCACCACCAGCCTCGGCAGGTTGAACGCAGTGACGGCGACCACCAATGCGAGTGGACAAGCCAGCGTTGCGCTCACATCTACCATCGCTGGCACAGCGGTCATTGCCGCCACCAGCGGGGCGGCATCGCCCGTCACGGCGACGATATACTTTAGCCCCGGCGTGCCGTACAGCATGACAATCGTAGCAAATCCGTTGTTGCTCACGGTTGGTTTTTCCAGCGTGCTCCAGCTGACAGTCCGCGATCAGTACCTCAATCCGGTGGCGGATGGCACCCAGGTCACATTCACCCCAGACTGGGGCAACATTCTGCCCGTGACAACGACGAATGGCTCTGCCACTTCGTCTATCGCCACCACCATAGCCGGCACGGATCGCATCACGGCGACGAGTGGAACAGCCCGAGTCACGACGACGGTGATCTTTAGGCCGGATGCGCCGAACAGCCTGGTGCTGCAATCCAATCCATCACAACAAGTTGTGGGCACCAACAGTGTGCTGACGGCAACCGTGCGGGACCGATACAACAACCTGGTCGAGAGTGGCATCCCGGTCACATTCACCGTCAGTCGCGGCAGTGTGGTTTCGCCTGTGACGACGACGAACGGCATCGCCGCATCGCTCATCAGCGATACGCTGGTCGGCGCGTGGCTCGTCACTGCGACTACCACGGGAGCAGTCTCGAACACTACGACCGTGACTTTTATCCCCGGCGCGCCCCACACGGTGGCGTTGCAAGCATACCCGCTCTCTCTCGTCGTGGGCAACAACAGCGTGCTGACCACGACGGTCCATGATCAGTATGGCAACACTGTGGGGAATGGCACGCCGGTCACGTTTACTGTCAGTCGGGGCAGCGTGGTCTCGCCCGTGACGACGACGAATGGTGTCGCTACATCCTTGTTCAGTGATACATTG
>CAYHAR010000003.1:0-43617 GCA_964354595.1 uncultured Anaerolineae bacterium
GCGCGAAGGACGGTCGGCTGCAGCACCGGGTTGAGCCTGCTTACAGACCTTTGGGGTAACTACTCAGCCCGCTCGGCTTGGATTGCCAAATCCAAGCCAAATGCGATGAGGTCTGCTCAATTTTGCTTGCCGAACGGCCGGATTTGTCAATCCGGCGGGAGCGGCTGAGTAGTTACCCTTTGGGAGCAATTATGACTCGCACCGCTAGTCCGTCCTTGTCTCCGCTCAGATCATTTTCAATTCCGCGCGGGTTAGCGATTCGCCCTTCTGGATCATAGACAAAGCAAACCAGCGTCCTGCAATCAGGGTGCTGTTTATACTTTTGAATATCAACCATCAACTGTTCCCCCAATTCCCTTGCCCCCAAGCCACTCCGAGTCTTTTTTGCCTCGATAACTATTTGCTCTAACTTGAGAAGGAAATCCATTCGAGAACTTCCGCCCGCATAACTTGGCGTCCACTCTTGGGGCCTAATATCGTCGTGCTCCAAAGTTAGCAAGGCATGCAGCAGATCTTGGACATCGTATTCATCTTCCACATGGAGAGTATCTCTATTGCTGTGTCTTGATCGCAATTGCCTTGCAACGAGGTGAAACCGAGAGCATAGGCGCTCAAGCATCAACATTCGGCGTATGCGTTCGTGTAAGGCGCTTTTTGGTTGAAACGTTTCGCCTGCTATTCTGTAATTTTGACGCTTGCTCATAATAATCATCAATTCTGACTTTAGCGGCCCAACGGTTATAGTCGGTAGAGGAATCCCTTCCCCCGCCGCTACTTCAGAACCGGACATGAGACTTTCGCACTCATCCGGCTCCTTGCCACACGAGCCTTTTGCCATACAGGCACTCTATTGTGGACGATTGCTCGCCCACAGAGCTTGACACCCGCGCTCTTGGAGTTGGACAGTGTCCGGTCTTCAGTACGCTTGCGCGCCTGCCATAAGACTCAGACTCCGCCTGCTCTGGTGTCCTCTCGTGCAGCAGCCCCACGTCAGCTTATCCGACGGCTTTCCCGTCGGCCTTTGCTTCTTGGGGTATCCTCCTCCGTCAAGGCATCCGGCCTGGTCGCCTTCTCCTGTCCAGCACCGCGCAGAGACCTCTCTCCGCTCGTCCGGTCTGCGAGAGAGCACCTGACGGGTTACACCGTTCCGTGTGCCCATTTTCCGTGACCGTAGGACGACACTCTACGCCGCGTCCCTCGCATCGAGTGGAGACCACGTGCCTTAATACCACGTGGCCGAATGGGGACGTTTCCCGTTTGGGCCTGCCGGTCAGCCGTTCGGCAGGTTATCAGTCACGACGCTTACGTGCCTTTGTCGAACATCCTGTCCATAGTCACTTGCTGGGGGCGGTCACCGCATCCGGCTAGCAGTTTATCCCCTTTTCACCCTTGCACACCCACGATTGAGAACCAGTCGCACGCAGTAGGGTGACACTTTCACTCCTCCACTTGGAGGATAGGAGTAGGTCATTCAGTTGGTAAGGCTGAATGGCCGCACCTATTTGGACACACAGTTGTCAAAGTTCTGGTCAACCTGCCGAATAGGTTGACGCCAACTTTCCCGCTCATCCTCACGTCATCTACATTGCATGACGGTTTCGAGCGAACGGGTCGCACATTAAGGATTCGTGCGGCGCGGTGATAGCGTACCCGCCCGCGTCGCAACGCGCGACACGTCAGCTTGTGCACGCGGATAAAGCGGGCGTCGCGGTAGGACGGCCACGCGAAGCGGCCGCCCTCTCCCCGCCCAAGGCCCTGGCAATCTTTACCTTAACATGATGACTTGCTACATGCCCCTATCGCGCAATGCTTGCTCCACCCCTCGCCTGATTTTTGCTTCTTCAGGATCTTTTGCCAGTGCACCAACCATTGCAATTCCTATCAGAGCAGCAAGCCCCAATGCTGAGGAGAAATCGCCTCCCCCTTGTGCAGGCGCAGAGTTGGGCGAAATTGTCCTCATGACATTGGCTTTATGCACCCAGCCTCTCACTCCACTTGGTAGTTGAACTATGAAATGCTGTTCCCTCTCCTCAACCACTGGAAATTTATCTTCATCCTTAAATGTGTACACGGTTTCCCATTTACCATCAGGCAGGGGAACTGCAACATTGACCTTCACAGTTCCATAGTGTTTGCGCATTGAGCGCCTGATAGTTTTCGCTGTGCACTAGCCAGCCATCGAGAGCGGCGTCCAAATCGTCGAACAATGCCAGAATGTCCAGTTCCAAATCGGGCAAGTGGCGCGTGTCGAGCGGCAGGAATTGGTATTGTGCATGGACGGGCGCGCCGAGCAGGTCTTTTTCCAAGATTTTTCCCAACAGACCTTTAGGGTCTTTCGCCTTGTCGTCCACCATGCCCAAGTCCTGCCATTCCTGCACCTGGGCCTTGATGCCTTTGTGGGCAAAAATCTTTTTGAGCAGTTTGGGGTCTGTGATTTTGTCCAGCGTAATCACGTAATGGCTGTTGAGCACGAACTTGGGCTTGTTCCACACGCGCACCAACTCATCTTCAAACTGGGCGATAAAGTCAATAATTTTGTAGGCAATGTCTTTGATGGCTTGCAATTGCTTCAAGCGCGCTTCGGTGAAATTGCTCTCGCCGCCAAAGACATATTGATACAACCACAGGTCAAACTGCTCTTTCAAAAAGGCTTGCGCGTTCTTGTTGATAAAGTAATCCACTTCGGATTGCTTTTCAAAGACGCGGCAGGCGCGCTCTAATGTTTCTTCGTCCAGCGCGATGCCCGCTGTCGCGTCTTTCAGGGCGCGCCGGATGTCGTCGCTCTTGGTCTTGCGCCCCTTTTCAGAGTAGGCAACGGTCAAAATCACCTTGCCGCCTTTATACCCCTTGAACGTATAGGTCAACTCTCGCTTTTCATTGGCGCGCTTGTGCTCCAACTCTGCAACGTCAAAATAAAAGAGCGTGCCGTCCACCTCCACGTCCATGCTGTTGAACAGGCGGTCGGTCTTGACATAGTACAGCATGTGCGTCTTCCAGAACAACATCACGTCGCGGTCATCGGTATAGACGCGCTCGTAAATGTTCTGGTGCAGGGCGGTGTGGCGAAAGTAAATCGAGCCGCTCTCGCTGAAATAGCGTTTGAAAAAGTCGTACAGTTTATCAAACAGCTCTTCGCGGAAAGATTTCTCGAACGGCTTGCAGGCCGCGTCAATGTCTTGCATCAACTGCGGAAAGACGCCCTGCTCGAAATAGCGGGCCTTGATTTTCATCAGGTTGATGTAACCTGAATCGCCCTCCACCTTTGCGCCGATGAAAATATCTTGCAGCGCGTCGAGGAATTGCTGTTCGTAACGGTTGGTTTGCGGCATGGCGGCTCCTCAGACCAGTCAGGTCTCCAAGATTCAGGGTTAGAGCGGCAATAGGATTGTATGCCACGTGGGGAGAAATGTCAAAAGGCGCGGGCTGAAGGTGGTTTGCGTCATGGCGGCTGCCTGTGGTGATCCTCACCTCATCCAAAGAGGAGCAAGACGTGGCGCAGAGCTATGACGTGCGCCAACAGCTATATTCGCAAGCCGGTTGACTTACAATTTGTGCTACAATTAGGCCTGTACTGGCTGGTTTTGATCGTACCGATGAATTGACCCTGCGCGGTTACGAGATCACTCGACAAGCGATTGCGCACTGGAGGCCTGAGCATCTGCTCCGGCGGCAGGTGCGGTCGGGCGAGAAACTTGAGTCGAAGGGATACGCCGCGCCAGCCATGGAGAGCCATTGAGAAACGAGGAATCTATGCCCGCACAGAATAGACGCGTCGTCGTTACCGGCATGGGAGTGATCTCGCCGCTCGGGCTGGACGTTCCCACCCTGTGGGAAAACCTGATCGCGGGCCGCTCTGGCATCCGGCCAATTACGTCGTTTGATACCATTGACTTTGACGTGCGCATCGCAGGTGAGGTTCACGGCTTTGACCCGAACCGGTACATGTCTCCAAAAGAGGCCCGCCGGATTGACCGCTTTACCCAATTCGCTATAGCAGCCCTGGAAGAGACTCGCATGCAGAGCAAACTGGTTGTCCAGGAACATGACCCTTACGAGATCGGCGCAGTCGTCGGGTCGGGAGCCGGGGGCATCTGTACGTATGGCGTCGGGTTCAATACTTTGCGCGAGAAAGGCCCGCGCCATTTGAGTCCCTTTCACGTGCCCGCCGTCAGTTCAGATGCGGCCGCGGTGCAAGTCGCATTATGCACCGGCGCGCGTGGGCCAAACCATGGCGTGGCTTCAGCTTGTGCTACTGGCGCCGATGCGATTGGCGAAGCCTACGAGACGATTCTGCGCGGCCACGCCAAGGCCATGTTCACTGGTGGCTTTGAGGCGGCGATCCAGCCGATTTGCATCGCCGCCATCACCTGCACTGGCGCGCTCTCGCGCCGCAACGACTCCCCAACATCCGCCTGCCGTCCCTTCGACGCTGATCGCGATGGATTCGTCGCCGCAGAAGGCGGGGCACTCTTGCTGCTGGAAGACCTGGAATTTGCCCTGGCGCGCGGCGCGCAGCCGCTGGTTGAGCTGGTGGGCTACGCCGCCACTTCTGACGCCATTCACCTCACTGCGCCCGACCCCGAGGGAGCCGGCGCGGCCTATTGCATGGGCCTGGCGATGCAACGCGCTGGCATTGCGCCGCAACAAGTGTCTTACATCAACGCTCACGGCACGGCGACCCGGGCTGGCGATCCGGCCGAAACCCGGGCCATCAAGCGTGCCCTGGGCGAGTATGCCTATCGCGTGCCGGTCAGTTCGACCAAGTCAATGACAGGACACCTGATGAGTGGCGCTGGCGCGTTGGAAGCAGTGATTTGCATCCAGACTCTTCTGACTGGGGTGGTTCCGCCGACTATCAACCTGGAAACACCTGATCCCGACTGTGACCTGGACTATGTACCCAACAAAGCTCGTTCGGCTGAACTGAACGTTGTCCTGTCCAACTCAATGGGGTTTGGTGGACACAATGCCACGTTAGTGTTCCAAGCTTTTCCAGCCCAAAATGCATAGGAGAAAGACATGCCTCTCGACAAACGCAACCTGTACCGGTTCCCGTGGTCTATGAACGATAACCCCATCGCCTGGCTCGAAATCACCGACATCTGCAACATCCACTGCGAGGGATGCTATCGCCAACATGTCACCGGCCACAAGCCGCTCGAGCAGGTCAAGGACGAAATCCTCTTTTTCAAACGATGGCGCAACCCCGATAACGTCTCCATCGCGGGCGGCGAGCCGTTGATTCACCCGCAGATTGTAGACATTGTGGCCTTTATCGCGCAGAACGGCATCAAGCCCATCATCCTGACGAACGCGATGACGCTCAAGCCCGACCTCTTGCAAGAGTTGAGAAAGGCTGGGCTGGCCGGCTTTACGATCCACGTTGACAGCCGTCAGAACCGGCCCCACTGGAAGGACAAGACCGAGCGCGAGCTGAACGAGCTGCGCCAGCAGTGCGCCGACATGATCGCAGCCGAAGGCGGCATGTACGTCATCTTCAATTCCACCGTTTACCCTTCCACCTTTCACGAGGTTCCCAATGTGGTGCAGTGGGGGCAGGCCAACATTGATAAGGTGCACGGCCTGGTCTTTATCACCTACCGCACGGCGACGACCGACGTCAACATCGCGCGCGACTCGGCCGACCGGGAAGTAGATTTCGGCCAGCTCAGCTATGTCCGGGAGAGTTTCGACGAAGAGTTTGTCACCGCGCCCGAGGTGTATCAAATCATCAAGGACAACTGTCCCGAGTATCAACCTTCCGGCTACCTGGGTGGGAGTATCCGGCACGACTCTTACAAATGGCTGGCCGGGGCGTGCATCGGCTCCAAGAGAAGGGTGTATGGCTCGGTCGGTAAAAAGACCATGGAGTTGGCCCAGGCGGGGCATCACGTCTTGAAGGGCACTTATCTGGCTTACCTGTCTACGGCCAGCGTCGGACGCAAAGTATTCCTGCTTTGTCCGTGGGATGACACCTTGCGCGGGGCCGCGCGCAACTGGCTGAAAGACGTCGTGCAGCATCCAGTGCGGTGGTTTGATGGCCTCTATATTCAAAGCATCGCCATCATCCAGGCCCCGGACCTCTTGCCGGATGGCCGCGCCGATATGTGCGACAGTTGTCCCGACATGACGGTCTATGACGGCAGGTTGATCAACTCGTGTCGCATGGACGAGTATCGGTTGTTCGGCGGGTTCCTGTCTGTGGTGGCCCGCTCACCTCATCCAACTGATCATCAACTCCTCACTTGACCAATCCTTCAAGCCCGGCTACAATGGCCGCGTTAAACTCTCCACGAAAGGAAGCCACCATGGACTTGTTCGACAAGTGCCGCAACTTTACCATCGCCCGGGAAGCAATAGCCGCCGGGATCTATCCGTATTTTACTACGCTCGACGATAACAGCGAAGGCACCGAGGTCGTTATCCGCGGGCGCAAAGTCATCATGATCGGCTCCAACAACTACCTGGGACTGACGACCGACCCGCGCGTGCGCCAGGCGGCGATTGACGCCACCCAAAAGTATGGCACGAGTTGCACGGGCAGCCGCTTTCTCAACGGCACGCTCGAGCTGCACGTTGAAGCCGAGCGGCGACTGGCCAAGTTCGTCGGCAAGGAAGCTGCGCTGGTATTCTCGACCGGCATGCAAACCAACCTGGGCACGATCAGCGCACTGGTGGACAAGGGCGACGTGGTCATCATTGACAAAGAGGACCACGCCAGCATCGTGGATGGCTGCCGGCTGGCCCTGGGCACAATGAAGCGCTTTATCCACAACGATATGGCCTCACTGGAAAAAGTGCTGCAATCTTGCCCGGATAGCGTAGGCAAGCTCGTCGTGGTGGATGGCATCTTTTCGATGGGCGGTGACATTGCGCCACTCCCCGAAATCGCCCAGCTGTGCAAAAAATATGGTGCACACTTGATGGTGGACGACGCTCATTCCCTCGGCGTATTGGGCGACCACGGGCGCGGCACGGCGAATCACTTTGGCCTGACCGACCAGGTGGACCTCATCATGGGCACGTTTAGTAAGTCGTTCGCGTCGCTGGGCGGGTTCATCGCGGGAGACGACGTGGTCATGCACTATGTCCAGCATCACGCGCGCAGTTTCATGTTCAGCGCCTCGATACCGGCGGCGAACGTGGCTGCTGCCCTGGCTGCGCTGGACATCATGGAGCACGAGCCGGAGCGCATCGAGCGGCTGTGGCACAACACCCGCAAGATGGCAGCCGGATTCAAGGCATTGGGCTTTAATATCGGCGAGAGCACGACGCCAGTCATTCCGATCTATATCGGCGAAGACATGAAGGCCGTCTTTGCGTGGAATGCGCTCTTCCAGGCGGGCGTGTACACCAACACGGTCCTCCCGCCGGCCGTCCCGCCCAACAAGTCGCTGCTGCGCACCAGCTACATGGCGACGCACACCGACGAGCAACTGGATCGCGTGCTCGAGATCTTTAGAAAGGTCGGCAAGGAATTGGGGCTGATCGGGTGACAAATTTCAAATTTCAAATGTCAAATCTCAAATTCACGTGGTGGGTTGTTGTGATGGCGATGTTGGTTGGATGCGCTGCGCCGCAACCGACGGTATTGCCTCCTACAGTTGCCCCTTCGGCCACGCCCGTGGTGACGTGGACGCCGGCGCCAACCGTCGCGCCGGCCGGGCCCGCGGCGACGTGGACGCCCGTGGCGACGCTTGCGCCGCAGGCTTATCTTGAAGCCATGCGCGAGGCGGCCTCGGCGATGCGCCTGGCGACCAAGACGCTGGAACACACAGACATTGTGCTGACTCGCCACCTCACCGACACGGTCCCTTCGCGCGAAGTGTTGAGCCTGGCGTCGAGCGATGGCCGCATTGTCCGGATGATGGGCGAGTCGTTGCGGCAATATCAGGGGCGCGGTTTGTTCACGCCAGCGCTGACCGATGCCCTCGCCGCGCTCGACTCGGCAGATGCTACTTTTCGCATGATCGCGAGCGGCAGCGGAGATCCCCTCGAGATGCTGCTCGCTATCCAGGATGCAGAGGTGCAGCTTTTGATGGCGAGGCAAGATTTTCGGGACGAGTTGATCGCCCATGGCGTGCCAGAGGCGCAGGCGGATGAGCTGGTGCGTTGACGCGAGTTGGAAACAAGAGTAGAATAGCAGCGAATTTGATGGGAGGAAGTAGAGGATGCCAGTCTATGAATATTACTGCCGGGATTGCAAGATAAAGTTCGAAGCGCTGCGCCCCATGAGCAAAGCGGATGCGCCGATTGCGTGCAAGCAGTGCGAAGGGAAGCATACCCGCCGCGTGCTCAGCCGGTTCGCCGCGCACAGCGGCGGCAAGGCGGTCGCCGGTACTGGCGGTGGAGGGTGCGCATCATGCGGTGGAGGGTCGTGCTCCACGTGCGGAGCGAATTGAACACGGAGACAAGGAGCGGTCGCGTTTTGTAGCGCGAAGAAAATTCTGTCAACACTAGACCTTGGCGGTTTCGCAAACCTCAAAGGTCTTTTTTTGTCTGGTCACTGATCACTACTTGGCCGGTACCGCGTACTGGAATTCACCAACTGGCGTGTGCGCCGGGGCGACGATGCGGTCGCGCCGCTGGACGCTGACGCGCAGTCCTTCGCGGCTGTTGGAAAAGACCGCCAGCAGGCCGCCTGGGCGCAACAGCGCGGCCTCTAGCGCGGCCGGGTCTCCGATGGCGACAAAGATGTGCGGCGGACGAGCGACTGCGCCATCTACGGCAATGCTCCCATCCGCCATCGGCGCGATGACCGACGACGCGACGATGCGCCGACCGTTGAGCGCAATCGCTTCGGCCCCGGCGTTGCGCAGCTCGTTGATCAGGTCGTGCAAGTCCAACACAGTGACCGGGCCATCCAATGTCCCTTGCACGCCCGGTCCCACTACGGCAACCGCCCCGTCGAGCATCTTTAGCCGCTCCAGTTCATCCAGCATCGTTTGCAGGCGAGCCTGGTTGGTCGCGCTGCGATAGCTCGCCATCTGCGCGTCCAGTTCGGCGACCTCTTGGCGCAGCCGCGTGTTGCCTTCCACCAGGTTGCTGATGAGCAGCACTCCATCCGCGCCCAAAGCCGCTGCGCGCTTGAGGTCCATGCGTTGCTGCGTGGTGAGTTGCGCCATCACCAAAAAACCCAGGAGAAAGGCGACCAGAGTGATCGAGATTAGAGATGCTCGCGTGTTCATCAGAATATCGCTACTGGGAACTGCAATGCCTCACCGAAAATCCACCGGTGTATGCTGGCAGCGTCAGCTTGGGCGCCGGCGCGACTTGAAACTTTATTCCATAGCGTTCCACTTTTTGGCGAAGGGCGGTGAGGTACGAAGGATTGCGCAGCGTCTCGGCCAGGCTGGCTGGCTCGCCGATGGCGCGCACGACGTAGGGCGGCGAAAGCCGGGTGGTGTTGACCATCACTGTGCTGCCCACGCAATAGGCTGAGGTGTTGCCGACGACGCGCTCGTCGTTGACGGCAATCGCTTCCGCGCCGGCCAGCCATAGCACGTTGATCACGTCGCGCAGATCGTAATCGTGAACGAGAAAGGCGTTGGGGTCAGGTGAGGTGGAAATGTTTCTCGCGCCGCTATCGTCCAGCGACACCACGATGCCCGGTCCGCGCATGGCGGTCAACCCGGCGGCGGCTCGCTGTGCGTCGAGGTCGGCGTTGAGTCGTTGCAAGCGGTCCGTCTCGGCGGCGGCGTGAGCCTGGTAATTCGCCAGGTCGGTGCGCAGGCGGCCGATCTCGGCTTTGAGTGCGGCCTGTTCGGCTTCCAGTTGCTCGATCGTGCGGACAGAGCGGTCGCGCGGGTCGCCGGGCGCATAGCCGACCGGCGGCGAGGCGCGCGGGCCTTTGAGTTGCCAGGCCAGCGCTAGGCCGATCACCATCGCGATCAACGTCAAGGTCAAGTTGGGCCGTCGAGCGAGTTGTTGCCTCATCGCCCTCAATCATAGCCCGGCCTGCGCGCTTTGTCAACGGTGAATTGGCGATGGGGTGGGGGTTAAACGAAAATGACCCTGTCATCCGGGATCATTTTCGTTCGTGGTGGGCAGTGAAGGATTCGAACCTCCGAAGGCGTCAGCCAGCAGATTTACAGTCTGCCCCGTTTGGCCACTTCGGTAACTGCCCATGTTGTAAATGATCAGGCAAGCCGACGGCGGGACTTGAACCCGCGACCTTGCGCTTACAAGGCGCTTGCTCTGCCAGCTGAGCTACGTCGGCGCGCAGTCATTATACCACACCCGCGTTGCCCAGCCAACGTGGCGAGAGTATACCTGTCCCGGCGGGTTTTGTCAAACATTCCTCATCGCCTCACGGTAATCTCTTGCAGCATCAGCCGGTCGCCGCGCGGCGTCATCCCATCGTACACCGTCAACCGGTGATGCGTAGGGCCGGCGTACCAGCCCACCGAGAGCCGATACTTGCCGGGCGGCGTGCCATCGGGAATCGTGAGGTTGTAAAGTTGCGCAAACACATCGCCGCTTTGCAGCGTGTCATAGAGCATCGCCTGCCGGTCGTGCTGCGCCACCACTTGCCTGGGATCGCTCAACAAGTGCATGAACCCGACCAGAAACATGGGCGGCGGCTTGCGCGCGCGCCAGTACGTCAGCACGCGAAGGTCTTTGCCAGCCTGCCGCTGTGCGCGCTCTACACGATAACCCAGGAACTCGATCGTATGATCGAAATCGGCCGGGAGCGGCGCTGCGCCGGTCGCGCCTGCTTCGGGACTCCACTCGACTTGAGAGGTCTGTGTCAATGAGACGATCTCGGCGAGCGGGCGCGCGGCGTCCAACATGTAGAGCGTCCCCTCGGAGAGCAGATCGTCGTGGGTGGGCGCGCTCCAATCCATCCACGGCAAGAGCGCGTCATCCAACATGGACGAATTAAAATCAAGCAGCATGAGCCGGGCGCGTGCGCCGGAGGGAATGACGAACGAATCACGGCAATCGAACCAGCGAATGGGCAAATCAGTCCGCCGCAAAACGAAAGGAAACGTCTGGCGCGGCGAGCGGAAAAAGTCTTCGTACTCGTTGAGGAAGGCGCTGCACGCCACGACCGGCGTCGCGTCGGCGCGCTGGTCGAGGTAGCGCGCTGCCTCGGCGACGACGGCTTGATGATAGAATCGCACCTCGTCATTGTTCGCCCATTCGACAAAGTAGCCGGAATAATTCCACGCCGCAAAGCCGAGCCACCATACCGCCAGTGCCGTATAGCCCAACCCTTTGAGCCAGGCTAGGGGTGTACGCTTCAAAAGCGTTATCAGCTCAACCGCGCCCAGCCCGACGAAAGCGTAGGCCACTATTTGCGCCGCGACGGTGCGCGTAAAATGCGGCGTGGGCGCGCTCAACATGCCGGGCGAAAGGCTCACGACGAGCCAGATCAACGCAAACGAGTTTTGGGGGCGACGCCATCGCCACACGGCCAGGCCGGCTCCGACAAGGAACAGAATGGCTCCGACCGGATCGAACACCGGTCTCCCGGCGACGTTGTATTGCCATTGCGGATCGCCGCGCCAGGTGAACATGCCCAACGTGGCGAGCGTCGTTTGAAGAGCAGACGTCGGGCGGCCCGCGGCGAGGTCTTGCAGCGAGTTGCTGAGCATGTTGAAGCGCAGGTTCTCTGCCGGGTGCGCGTTGAGATAGAGCACGAGTGGCGCGGCCACGAGCGCCGCTGCTGCGAGGAACGCTGCCAGCCCCGGCAGCAGTCTTTTCCATTCGGCATGGCGCGTCAGCCCAAAATACGCCGCGAAAGCGAGGAAAGCCAACACCATGGGCCGCGCGCTGAGATAGCCATAGATCGAAAGCCCCAGCAGCACGCCAGAAAAAATAAACTTTGTCCCTTGCGTTCGCCTGTCCCCTTTAGGGAATGGCGTCTTTGCGGCGAAGCCTGACCACGCATCCCAGAACGCGCAGGCCGAGAGCGCCAACACGGGGACAATCGTGCCCGCGCGCAGTCCCGTGCGTCCGAGCAAGACCGACCAGAAGGATACTGCCTGTACCGCTGTCGCGATCAGCGCCACGTTGCGCCCGAACAATCGCCGCGCCAGCGCATAACACGCGGCCACGCCGAGCAGCCCCCACATCACATCGGGAAAGCGCATCCCCAGGGCGTTGCGCCCAATAGTTTGCAGCGAAACTGCCAGCGTGACGTGATACAGCCAGCCATGCTCTTGCAAATCGGGGCCATTCGGATTGGCTTGAATTGTGAGCCAGGGAATGACGGGAGCGGCCGGACGCAACCACTCGGGCAACGCAGGCAGAATAAACTCGTCCACGATCTGCCCGTCGATGATTGCGTCAAAGTGCGGGCCAGGCGGAACGGCATCGAGCCGGTATGTGCGAAACCACGCCACTATCAACAACGCGACCATCGCTGCGGCCCATTGATATTTAACGTTTGACGTTTGACGTTTGAGATTCATTTGGGCATCGCGCGCAGCGCGTCATACGCGGGACGGACACGCATCTCGGCATACTCGGGGTAATTGATGGCCCACCAGTATTGCTCGTCGTCCGGGGTGATGGCCGGATTTGCCATCGAAAGCGCAATCATCGGCCCGATCCACGGCGACCAGTTGCGCTTGGCGTACTGGTACGCTCGCACAAGATAATCGGCTTGCTGCTCTTCGGTGACGGCGTGCCAGGTATAATCCGGGTTAACCAAGTCGGTCGTCCAACCGAATTCCAAGACGGCGACTTGCTTGTTGGCATCGCCATAGCGTTCCATGATCTTGCGAATGTCCTCGACGTGGCGGAAGCAGAAAAAGCGATTGCCGTTGTATTTGGCGGCAGCTTCATCAGGCGGAGTCTCGGGTGGCTCTTTGTAGCCTGCCGCGTGGACGCCGAGTAAATCAAAGTACGGCGCGGCTCCGGCCTGGTACATTTTCTCGATGAATACATCGTCGGGCATAGCCTCCGGCGGGCCGCTGCCGGTGGGTGACATGCCCGCCGAGATGACCAGCGCTCCCGGGTCAGCGGCCTTGATGCCGATGTAGCATACTTTGAGTAGCTCCACATACCGCGCCGGGTCCGGCGGCTGGTTGCCCCACTCGCGCGCCAGGTTCGGCTCGTTCCACACCTGGTAAGCGCGGATCTTGCCGCCATAGTGTTCTGCCAACGCATGGCAAAAGTCGCCGAAATCTTGCAGGTTTTTCGGTGGCGCATTCTCCAACGGCTCGGTATCGGGAGCCTGCGCCCAGAACGGCTGATGGTCAATCCGCAAGATCAAATTGAGCTGGGTGTGACGGACTGCGCGAACCATCCGATCGGTGCGCGTCCAATCGTACTTGCCTTTCTCCAACCCTTCCACGTCGCGCCAGGCCACCGCTTGCTTGACCCAGGTAAAGCCCATGTTCTGAATGAGCACCAAGGCGCGGTCGGCGGATTCCCAGTCCCAATACAGAAAAGCCTGGATGCCGTACTCGGGCGAAGCCAGCCGCGCGCGCGGCCATGACGTCGGCGTGGGCGGCGCGGTGGGCTTCGGGCGCGTCGGGTTGCACGCGGCGAGGAGAATCAGCAAGAGTGCAAGTTGGCGTAAGCGCATCTGTTCGGGAATCTTGTGTTGGAATTAGCGGCGCGATGATACCACAACAACGGACAATCTACCAGAGGGCGGTTTGTTGGACTTGTCGCCGCAAAAGTGACGGGGCTGTGTTGGGGCATTCAATTGGCTTGAGGTGGGCTGGCCTATAGCAACGCTCTTACAATCCGTTCGGCGGCGTGCCCATCGCCATACGGATTCACCGCGTGGGCCATGTGTTGATAAGCGGCCGGGTCGTCCAGCAATCGGCGGGTCCAGGTTACGATAGGCTCGTAATGCGGCCCCACCAGTTGCACGGTGCCGGCTTCTACCCCCTCGGGCCGCTCGGTCTTGTTGCGGAGCACCAGCACCGGCTTGCCCAGCCCGGGCGCTTCCTCCTGGATGCCGCCTGAATCTGTCAAAACCATAAAACATCGCTTCATCAGGTAGACCAGCGGCAAATAGTCTAACGGATCAGTCAGCGTCACTCCCGGAACATTGCCCAAGATTCGATAGACTGGCTCTTGCACGTTCGGGTTGAGATGCACCGGGTAAACGATGTGAAGGTCGCCCGCATACATCCGCGCCATGTCCCGCAGCGCCCGGCAGATTTGCTCGAGCGGTTCCCCCAAGTTTTCGCGCCGATGCGCTGTCACCAGAATCAAGCGCTGCTCCCAGGGCACATCTTTTAATGGGCCACCGGTTGGATCGTAGGGCCGATCGGCGACTGAGCGCAGAGCATCAATGACCGGGTTGCCGGTCACGTGGACGGTCTCTGGCGGGACTTGCTCGCGCAGCAGGTTATCGCGCGCCCAAGCCGTCGGGGCAAAGTGGAGGTCGGCGACGACCCCCGCCACCCGGCGGTTGATTTCTTCCGGGAACGGTTGATGTTTGTCCAGCGTGCGCAAGCCGGCTTCCACATGTCCCACCCTGGCCTGGGCATAAAAAGCCGCCATTGAGGCCGCTGCAACTGTTGTGGTGTCCCCTTGCACCAGCACCCAGTCTGGGCGTTCTGTTTGAAGGATCGGTTCTAGCTTGGACAGCACCGCCGCCGCCACTTGCGTGGGCGATTGACTCTCTTGCATGATGTCCAGGTCATAGTCGGGCGCGATGCCGAACAAATCCAGCACCTGGTCGAGCATCTGGCGATGCTGGGCGGTCACGCACACGCGGCTGATGATGCGGTCGGCGTGCCTCTGCAGCTCTTGCACCACCGGGGCCATTTTGATCGCTTCGGGGCGCGTGCCAAAGACGGAGAGCACTTTCACTGCCTGGTTCCTCCCCGGCGGCGTTCCAACTCGGCTTGGCGGGCGAGGAGGTCCGAGTCTTGCGGCCACCGCTCCAAAAGTGTTTGCAGAACCCGCTCCGTCATCAGGCCGGGCACGCCATCAGCGAATTGCCGCACTTGGTAAGAGACGACACTGAGCAGAGTGGCGCGCTCCCACAATCCATCATCCACCAACCCGCCCATTGCCTGACCATGGTACTCGGCCATGCGAAAATCCAACGGGATATTCACGCTCTGCAACTCGAAAGATTTCAATTGCTCTTGATACATCCGGGCGGTCTTTTTATCTCCCATGTCGCGGTGTATCTTCGTCAGTTGGTAGAGCGCGTACAGGTTGCCGGGGTCGGCCTTGATCGCCCGGCGCCATAATTCAATGGCGACATCTCCACTGCCTTGCTCTGCGGCCACCTCGGCCAGCTTCAAGTAATTGGCGGCCAGGGGAAGCCGTCGTGAGCCGATATGGCCGGCCTCGTACGCTTGAATAGCCTCTTGAGTTTGCCCCAGAGTGTCGTACACGTCTCCCAGTTCCAGGGAGATCTGCGGGTTGCTTGGCCGCGCCGCTAACGCCGATTGGAGAATTTCGAGTGCTGCTTCGGGCTGCCCTTGGGAAAGATAGACACGGGCCAGCAAGCGCCGTGCCTGGACGTTACGCGGGTCCAAGCGGAGCGCTTCTTGCAGGTGCGCTGCCCCGGCACGCAGTTTCTCGGCGTCCACCACTTGCTCTGGGGCCAGGCGGTCCGAAAAAACTCTTACCAGCGCCATCTCCAGGGCCTGGCCCCCTGCATCCAGATGGTAGAGCGAAAGCAAGTAGGGCCCCAGCCCAAGCCCCAGCATTAGTACTAGCGCCAGGATGAGAGCGGGTACTCCCGCTTCCTTTATGATGTGGTGGCGCTTAGAATGGAGCGTCATTGCGAATGATCATCCTCGTCCAAAAGTACGTGTTGGCCCACCTGATTCAGGAACAGCGTCAAAACTATTGCATAGACTCCAAATAACACAATGTAGAATCTTTTTTCGCCCAGAACAAAGGGCTTGCCCGCTGCCAGGCGCGTCAATAGCAAGTCAGCTTTGCTGACCCAATCCAGCCGACAATATGCGCGAAAGACCAGATCGCCACCCCCAAGTTCGTAGCCGAGGAAACGCGCGCCATCTGGATAGACATCGTCGCTATTGGCCCATACGCTGAATGCATTCGTCGGGTCAGCATTCTTGGACCTAAAATAGAAATAATAGTGCTGTCCTGGAGAGTTGGCGATTGGCGCAAACTCGAACGTCTGGTAGCCGGCGCGGGCAATCTGGTCGGGCGCGCCGACCGCGCGCGCCAGGTCGCGGTCAGATGCGGGGCTATCACGCAAGTGAAAAACGACTTCGGGTGGGTCAGGGCGGTCGTAGGCGTCAAAGTAAACGTCCACGCGGTAGAGATCGCGACAGGGAGCGACAAAGGTCTGTCCCACTGTTCTAGCGCCGGCAATCGGGCCTAAAGTCACGTCACCCACTGGCTGGGAGATCGACGCTAGTTCCATTTGGGAGAACCAATGCATTGCCGCTCCCATCCACAGGGCAGTGCAGACTGCCAGAAAAATCAGCCGATGGGATCGCGGCACACGATGTGATCTATTCTGTATAGCGGCCATAGATAACCAGAGGGTTGCTGCCAAAGTCATCCGCCACAAACTCGTGGACGGACAGAGCACATCCCAGACTCGGTAGATCACAGTTTCGTAGTGATGACTTTCGTTGCCGTGCATAGGCGACTACAGTCGCTACTGCGAGCCAAATCCGTGATCTACAGAGGCTAGGGCTTTCAATTCTTTCTGGCAACCGGGTCCTAGAGACACTCGTGAAGGTCAGGATAGCATAGAGCAGGATGACCAACAAGGTCGGCCACATCTGGGTGACCAACGAGATCCAGAAAAACCAGATGTCTCTATCCCCTGTTCGATACGTTGCCATATCAAAAGCATAGAAAGAATACCAGCATTGCTTGTCGAATCCAGCACCCAAAAGACAAGTCCGACAAAGGCTGCTGTTAGCCATTGGGGCCATGTGCGTCCTCGATATGCAACCAGTGAGAGAGGGGCCACTATCAGGATGACGAACAAGGCGGTTTGTTTGGTATAGTAAGCAAGGACGTAAAGAAGCGCGCTGATTACCATGCCTCGCCGGTTTGAGTATTTGCGGCCCACGAAAAAGGCGAACAAGACCAGGAACAAGAACAAGGAATCCGTTCTCGCAATGTCCATCCAGGCGCCCGCGAATCGAAAAGTGGCAGCATAAATCCCCGCTGCGACCAAGCCGGAGATCGGATGTCCAGACGCCTCGGAAGAAATCAAGAACAGTACAAGAAAGCAACCTGTTGTGGATAGGATGGAAAGCAGCCGGGAAGCAACAAAACCAACCCCTATCAATTTCATCAGGGCAGCCGAGAGAAAGAAATAGAAGGGGTTGTAAAACGCCGGGATAAAAGATATAGAGGGCGCACTGTAGAGCGAGTTCCCTGCCAAAATCCACCGTATCTCGTCAATAGATGCTCCTTCCATCCACTCTATTTCAAACGGATAAAACAGGCGAAGGCCCGCCAATGGCAGAAATTGTAGGACATTCCCCAACGCGAGAACCAAAACGAGCAATGACAAAACTCCAGCCAGATAGGCTGCTCCTTTGCATATTCGAACCTCAACAATCGCCGCACACGGTCTCCTGTTTCTCTCGCCAGCACGTGATCACTGTTCTCAAGGCCATGGGCAAGAACGGGCTCCTGCACTGGATGAGAGGCTGCTTGCGTCTATTGGTACTGCGACTGAGTAAGCCGGCATCTGATGGGAGCTTTTAGAATCAACGTTGCACAAGCCCCGGCGTTGCCCAGGCAACTGAGACTCACGGAACGAACTCGAGATAAACAGGGCTGAACTCTACATCAACCGGCAGTCCCCCAAGAGGCGCGCCGTATTTATCCAGAGCGCGGACAAACCCTACCGGAGGTGAAATGCTGTGCAAGAAATCGTCCGCCGACCAGACTACCTGGATGCGCTGCGTGCCGCTGATGAAACTGTAGCCCGTGACGCCAGGAGCATAATCAGTCACTGGGCCGACATAGCGCGCGTGGCCCAGTTCCTGCGAAGCGAACTGGTATGCATAATAGACTGGCTTGGGGTTCCCAGAAGCATCCAGCAGGCCCGTACTGCGCCAAATCGGGTCCTGCATCCAGAACCAAGCCTGAGCCATCAAGCCTGACGCCATGGCCTCTGCGTAAGCACGTGGAACATACATGGCTTGAGTCTGAAAGCAATCTGACGTTGGGTTTCCACAGAACATGGCAGCTTCCATATTCATGATCCCTTTGGCCCCATAGCTATAAGCGCTCAACACTTGGCGCACGAAGGAGACCTTTTCAAGGACCGCGGTGGATTGCTTCGACACACCGCCTGTCCAGTTAGAGTTGCTCATCCGCCCCAGTGTCCCCCCGTAATAGGCATAGGCATGGAAGCTCACAACATCAAAATAAGGTCCTCCCCCTCCACGGAGGACTCCTTCGAGAAAGCGGGATGATTGGCAGGTTTTTCCTGGAGGTGGATTGCGTGGATCGCAGTCTAACAGCAATCCCCCGATCACTACCTGCGCCTGCGGGTCTGCCGCTTTGATGGCCGGATAGGCCCATTGCAGCATCTCGGCGTAATACCCGCCACCGTAATAATAATCGTTCTCGTCTCCCCAGCACCAGAACCCTATAGGATTGGACTCGTCGACTTGTCTGTAGTCCACATCCACTTCGCCATCCAATTCCCAATACTTGACGTTGTAAGGAGGCGCCTTGTAGCGGTTCACTAATGCGGTGAGGAACTGGGCAAACTCGTCGAAACTTGCCCGCTTGATGCGGCTGCAATCATGCCCTGGAACCTCTCGTGCCCACAGGGGGGTGTATTGAACCCGGGCAACAACGGCCAAGCCCTGTTGGGCGGCATTGCTCAGGTTTTGCTCAGTCTCCACCTTCCAATTGTACGTGGGGGGCTCTGTTCGCGTCGGCTCGATCACTGGCCAATCAAAAGCACTCAAGAGGTCAACCCAATAGACGCCAGCTTCCACTGCCCGAGTCAACCCGGCACTGTCATTTATGGCTCCGGTAGCCAAACCAAAGACGGGAGGAGGCGGGGGATAGTCTCGCATCACTATAGGCAAGCACACAGTATAGGTGCTTTGAGTGACAGCCACTGCGGCCCAAGTTTCAGTGTCTTCTGTGACATCCTCTTCTGCCGCAACCAATATACTCCATGACAGCAGAACAAGCAGAGAGACCATCACTGCCAAGAGAATTACTCTCTCGCCTCTGCGCCGGAAAGAACTGGAGATAGTATCCATGGATTCCCTCCTACGTGTAATAATAAGGCAGAATTGCTCCAAGCAAGCTGGCAACTTCAAGCCACACCATCCCCATCAAGAGGAATACGGGCAAAAAACGCCTCCACTGGTTTGGTACCAACGCTCGCCATCCCAAGTAGAGGAAGAGCATAGTGGGAATAATTGTCGGATAGGTGTATCTGGCCACGGCGATGTGGATGCGCGGCAGATTTGACAGCATGGGATGAGAGTACGCCACCATGGCGATTCCCCACACCAGCAAAGTAGCCAACGCGAGAAATGCCATTGTCCTCCGCTGCCAAGAAAAGTAATGGGCGGGAACAAGACTCTGAATGAACAATAGTACGCATCCTCCCAGTCCCAGTAAAGTCGGGATAAGAAGCACAGAGTAGTAGCTTTCCGCCAATCCCACGTGGTTCCATCCGAAACGGGCCCAAAAGCTTTGAAAGAGATTATTCAACACTGCCCCGTATACCCCTCCAGTGCGCTTCCAATCCAAGACGGACTGGATAAACAGAGTGGGATCTGCGCCATACAGCAGGCCCGAGCTGTAGACTAGTCTAGACACCCCGGGTTGTAGTCGAGGCCAGCCTTGCTCCCCCGAACCGTTTGACAGAAGGTTAACGAAGGATTGTCCTGCCCATATTCCCTTTCCTCCATACGAGTCCTCAAAGTAGGGGGGCTCCCCCAAGGTGAACTCTCCATGTGCCAGGACAATCCCGTCGTAGCAGACTGATTCTTGATTTTGCGGCGACAATCTCACCTGCAGCACCGATACTGCTGGTTGGATGGTCATTGTCATAGCACGAAATTGCCACTCGGATGTTGTCGTTACTGTTTGCGTATGGAGAGTATTGCCATCATACAAAGAGGGAAAGGGTATCATCTTTCCTGGCGAGGCTGCTCGCACCCATCCCCCCAGTGTCACCGTCTTACCCTGCAACGTTTTGACTTGAGCAGTCGCCAACTCTTGGACTAGATAACGGTCTCCCTTGATGCATATGGCCTGCTGTCCTACTGGCCCATTGGAGGGGGCACGAACGGCCTCTGGCCCCGGAGAGTTGATCTCATACCAATAAGCACTCCCTGACCAACTAACGGCAGAGACGATGAGGCCAATCGCCAGCATTCCACCTAATACCCAGGCCCACCATTTCAACATGCGGCAACTCAGCAGGATGGCTACCAATCCCAAGGGCAATCCTATTGCAACAGTGCGTTTGGTGAACCAGGCCAGAATTGCTGCTCCGCTGACCCAGACCACAGACAGCGGCGACCATCCGTTTCGCATCAGGCGGACGATCCCCCACAAAAGTAATGAGAAGATCGCCACGGCGCCAGCATCATTGTTGAGACCGGTCATCTCATCAACATAGGCGGGGATCCATGCAATCAGCGCCGGCACTATCCAGCGCACATCCTGATCCTCAGGGAAAAGGTCCCGGAGTAGCAGGTGAGCCACGAGAACCGTCAGGAGATACAGCATCGCTGATGCCAGCCGCCCTACATAGAGCTTTGTCTCTATAGGCGCATAACGGAAAAGTTGCAGCGGAGCGGTCAAGTAATAATAAACTGGCTGTGAAGATACCCCCAAACTCTCGAGGTCCGGTAGCTTTTCATACGGAGGTGAAGAGGGGCAAGGATCCTTTCCCCATAAGTGGAACTCGCACTTGGAGGCATCAATCTCTGCGGGGAAAAAACGTGAAGCCTCTGAGGGAGCCGAGCGGAATCTGGACTCGACCACCCAGTACAATCTCTCAAGATGCTGGGGTTCGTCGTAATGCTGCCAGGGAGGCACCACGCTCACATAGATCAGGCCACGAACCAGCGTCAGACCAAGCAAAAGCGCCTGCCAGCCGCGACGGCTCCTTGGGACACGCTCTCTCATATCTTGATCAGCTACGATCGGTATACCACTGGATGGTGTGGCGCAGGCCGTCACGCCATTCGACTTGGGGCTGATAATCCAAAACCTGTTTTGCTTGGTCAATAGCGGCCATCGAATGTTTCACGTCGCCCGCTCGCGCCGGAGCAAACACGGGTCGCAGCGCTGTGCCTATCAGCGCCGTCAGGTCGCGATACAGGTCGAGCAATGTGCGCCGATCCCCGCAAGCAATATTCACTACTTTTCCGATCGCGTCGTTTTTCTCACACGCCAACAAATTAGCCTGTACCACATTTGCCACATAGACAAAATCACGCGACTGTGTGCCATCACCATAGATCGTCGGCGGCTCGCCGCGCAAGAGGGCCGCGATAAACTTGGGGATCGCCGCTGCATATTGCGAGTTGGGATCTTGACGTGGGCCGAACACGTTAAAGTAGCGCAAGCATACTGTGGGCAGACCATAAGCTGCGTAGAACATTCGGCAATATGCCTCGCCAGCCAGCTTGGATGCAGCGTACGGAGAAAGAGGCCTGGGGGCGGCAGTTTCTTTGAGTGGCAAATCGTCATTGTCGCCATATACGGCAGCCGAACTGGCTAACACAACGCGCTTCGCGCCGGCCTCGCGCGCGGCCAGCAGCACATTCAGTGTACCGGTCGCATTCATTTCGTGCGCCATCAGTGGGTCTGCCATGGACTGCGCCACGCTGACCAACGCTGCATGATGCAGTATATAGTCTACGCCGCTTGTTGCTTGCCGCACCGCGTCTAGGTCGCGAACGTCTCCCTCCACCACTTCCAAGTTGGGCACTTGTGCGTGATTCTGGAACTGAAGGTTCTCCCGCTTGCCTGACGAAAAATTGTCCAGCACGCGTACGCGCTCGCGGCGTTCGAGCAGCATCTCGACAATGTGCGAGCCGATGAACCCGGCTCCGCCTGTCACCAAGTAAGCAGCCATCTCTGCCTCACAGCTTGTTCACCTCGGCGACAATCGTCTCCAGGTCAGCTTGGCCCAGTTGAGGATGCACCGGAAGCGAAATCACCTCTTCGGCCAGGCGCTCCGCCACAGGCAGCGACACGTCGCCCAGGCCCATCTTGACCAGATGCGCTTGCTTGTTCGCCGGCACCGGATAAAAGATGCCGGTGCCCACGCCCGCGCCGTTGAGTTGCTTGGCCGCCGCATCGCGGTCACGACCCCGGTCCACGCGAATCGTGTACTGATGCCACACGTGGTTGTAGCCTGGCCGCACCTTGGGCGTGACGACGCTGGTGATGCGCTCGTTGAGATACTCGGCGTTGGCGCGCCGCTGGGCCGTGAACTCGTCCAGCCGATCCATCTGCGCCAGCCCGATGGCCGCGTGCAGATCCGTCATGCGAAAGTTATAGCCCAGCATGTCGTGATAGTAGCGGCGCTGCATCCCGTGACTGCGAATCATCCGACAGTGTTGAGCCAGGTCGTCGTCGTTCGTCGTGATCATGCCACCTTCGCCACACATCACGTTCTTGGTGGCATACAGGCTAAAGCAGCCCGTGCCAAAGCTGCCCGCTCGCCGTCCTTTGTACTCGGCGCCAATCGCCTGCGCGGCATCTTCGATTACCATCAAATTGCGCCGCCGCGCAATGCCCATGATGGCGTCCATGTCACACGGATAGCCGTAGAGGTGCACCGGCAGAATCGCTCTGGTCTTGGGAGTGATCGCCGCCTCGATCAGGGCCGGATTGATATTAAAGGTCTCTACTTCAACGTCCACAAACACCGGGCGCGCGCCGACGTAGATGATGCTGTTAGCCGAAGCAATGAACGTGAAAGGCGTGGTGATGACCTCGTCGCCTTCGCCGATGCCGTGCGCCAACAGCGCCACGTGTAGCGCCGTCGTGCCCGATGAGGTGGCGACGGCGTGTTTGACGCCGCACGCGGCGGAAAACTTTTCTTCAAGCCTGGCCGTGCGCGGTCCTTGCACCAACATGCCCGAGTCGAGCACCTCCAGCACGGCTTTCTTTTCGGCCTCGCCGATGAAAGGTTTAGAAATCGGGATCATGGTCACTCCTGTTCTTTAGCCAGCCGCTCACAATCGGCCTGGGGGATCAAAATCTCGGTCTTGCATTTTGGACAGACCATTCGCATACCTGATTCGTTCCCCTCGTCCTGCAAAGCAGTCAGCTTTTCTCCACACGGGCACACAAAGCCGCGCAGCCGCGCCGGGTTGCCATAGACCAGCCCATAATCTGGTACGTCGCGTGTGACGACCGCGCCCGCGCCGATCATGGCCCATCGCCCAATCGTCACGCCGCACACGATAGTGGCGTGCGCGCCAATCGAAGCGCCCGCGCGCACCAGCGTTTCGCTCACCGTCCAGTCGGCGAGGCTTTTCAGCGAGCCATCCGGGTTGATGGCGCGCGGCTGCTTGTCGTTGGTGAACACGCAGTGCGGCCCGCAAAACACGCCATCTTCCAGCGTCACGCCGTGATAGACCGAAATGCCGTTTTGAATCTTGACATGGTTGCCGATGCGAACGCCCGAGTCAATGTAGACGCCTTTGCTCAAGGTGCAATTGCGGCCTATTACAGCCTGCTCGCGCACCTGGCAATGCTGCCAGACTTTGGTGCCTTCGCCAAGACTGGCTTGAGGCGAAACATCGGCAGTAGGATGAACAAAGAATTGGCGTTTCATAGAGGCTCTTTTTATTGGAGGTTGACGCATAGTTTCATGAGAATGATTGGTCAGGCAGAGCACGCTGGAGGCTGGCGGCTCTGATCGGCCCGGCGATTATCGCCCATTTGAGAGAATTGTCAAACGGACTGGCGGGCTGCTCTGAATTGCGCGATTACTTGATCGAGCGTCTCATCCAGTGAGATGGTGGGCTGCCAGCCGACGGTTGCCTTGATTTTTTGTGTGTCAGGCACCCGGCGACGCATGTCCTCAAAGCCGTCCTCGTAGGCCCGATCGTAAGGAACCAGCTTGATTTCCGAGCGGCTGCCCGACCTTGCCAAGACACGCCGGGCCAGGTCGAGAATGGTGATCTCTTCGTGGCTGCCCACGTTAAAAATCTCCCCGACTGCGCGCGGCTCGGAGGCGAGCGCAAGTACGGCTCGCACAGTGTCTTGGACGTTGCAAAAGCAACGGCTTTGCTGGCCGTCGCCATAGACGGTCAACGGCTGGCTGGCCAACGCCTGCTGAACGAGGCGGGGAATGACCATGCCATACATTCCAGTCTGGCGCGGGCCGACGGTGTTGAAAAAGCGGCAGATGATTACCGGCGTCTCGAACTGTTTGTGATACGCCAGCGCCAGAAACTCGTCCATTGCCTTGGACTCGGCATAGCACCAGCGGCTCTTGGTGGTCGGCCCCATCACGCGGTCGGCGTCCTCGTGGAACGGAATCTCGTCGCTCTTGCCATACACTTCGGAAGAGGAGGCGAGCAGGATTTTTTTGCGATAGCGCAGAGCGAGTCGCAGTATTGTCTCCGTGCCGCGCAGATTGGTCTCGATAGTTTGAATCGGGTCTCGGACAATCAATTCCACGCCGACCACCGCTGCCAGGTGATAAATCACGTCGCACTCGCTCACTAGCCGATCCATCACGGTCTCGTTGAGAATGGTTTCGCGGACAAAGTGGAACTGAGGATGACTCGTCAGCCCGGCAATGTTCTCGATCCGCCCGGTGGAGAGATCGTCTACTGCAACCACGCGCTGTCCTTGAGCCAACAAGGCTTCAGCCAAATGACTGCCGATAAAACCTGCGCCGCCGGTGATGAGAGCTTGAGTGGTCATCAATACGCCCCTTTGCCGCGGATGACCACGCCCAGCGTCATCCACAAGATTTTCAAGTCGAGCCACAGCGAATAGTTGCGGATGTAGTAGAGATCATACTGCGTGTTCAGATGCATGGGGAGGTCGCTGCGCCCGCTCACCTGCCACCAGCCCGTGATGCCCGGCGGGACGGCCAGCCGCTGGCGCTGCCACGGCTCGTAATGGGCGGCGATGAACTCTTGCTCCGGGCGCGGACCGACCAGGCTCATCTCGCCGCGCAGCACGTTGACGAGTTGCGGCAATTCGTCCAGGCTCGTCCGCCGCAACAAGCGACCCACGCGCGTGACGCGCGGATCGTTTGGACGCTTGTAAACCGGGTGCCCCACCTCATCCGTAGCGACTACCGATTCCGCCAACTGGTCCGCGCCTTGCACCATCGTGCGAAATTTCAGCGTCCAAAACTCTTTGCAATTCTCTCCCACGCGCCGCTGGCGAAAGATGGCCGGGCCGGGGCTATCGAGCTTGATGGCAATGGCGAGGAGCAGCAGCACCGGCCACAGCAGCGCCAGCGCCAGCGCGCTCAAGACCACGTCGGTCGCCCGCTTGATGGCCCAGTTCGCGCCGTCAATCACCGGCTCGCGCACGCCGATGAGCGGCACTGGGCCGAGCATCTCGACGCTGGCGCGCACCAGCGCCAGCTTGAGCAGGTCGGGCGCAACGCGCACGCGCACCGGCAGCGAGTGAAGATCGTACACCACGCGCTCGATCTGGTCGTATTGCGACGAGGGCAACGTGATGACCACTTCGTCGCAGCCGAACTCGCGCACCAGTCGGGCTGTATCGGCCACGCGGCCCAACACGGGCAAGCCGGTCAGCGCGTCGGCGGGCAGCTCATCGTCCACAAAACCCAACACGGTGAGCACCGGCCCCAAGTCGCGCGCAATGGCGGCGGCTACCTCCACGCCCGGCTCGCCCGCGCCGACGATGAGCACCTGGCCGGGGCGCATCTTTTGTCGCAGCAAGCGCAGCGCCGTCACGCCCGCCACGCGCAGGAGCGTCAAAAGCGCCCAATCCAGCGCGGCAAAGTAGATCACGAGCAGGCGCGAGACTTCACGAAACGAAAAATACAACGCGCCAGCCAGCACCAGGATGGCTACCGGCATCGCCTTGCTCATCCGGCGCACCTGGGTCGCAATGTTCATTGCCCCTTGCGATTCATAGACGCCGAGCACCTGGAACACGGGTGTCCACACGAGCGCGACGATAGCGTAGACGAGCGGGCTGAGCACGTCGCCGGAGCCGAGCGTCTTACCTGGCAGTAGGGGCCGCAGCGCTTCGGCCAGCGCAAGCGCGACCATCGTCGCGGCGAGGTCGGCGGCGGAAAGCAAAGCCAGGAATCGGCGGAATCGTCTAAACATCTCTGCGACCAATGGTCGGCGATCAGTGATCCGTCAGTTTCAGTAGGTGGATGGGATGGTTGTCGCTTTGAAGCGTTTCCACTAGAACTAGTCGCGGGTCAGACTGTGGGTGCTCGTACAGCGCATCCAGAGCTATAGGATGATTGGCCTCCAAGGCCATCCAGGTCGCGCCATATCGCCGGGCTGCAGCCAGCAGTGTGTCTACGTCGCCATTGGGGATTGCGATGGCTGGCTGACCCGTGTGATAGAAATAGCCCGGCGGATTGTTGACCATCACGATGGCCGATGGCTGATAGTTCAGCCGCGCGCCGATGGACTGGTAGACGGCGTCGGCCTTGTTCCAGTCGCGCGCGCGCGGTAAATAAATCGCAGCGCTGAACACGATGGCAAAAGCGACCAATCCCCACGTAAAGACGTGTTGGGCCATTCTTGTATTCCACGTGGCGCGGCGCGTGGCAATCCAATCCACCGCCGCGTCCAGCCCAACCATCGCTGCGGCAAAGATAAAAGGCAACAACGCTGCGCTCGAATGAAACATGCCGCCGCGCACACCAGGAAACGTAAAGGCGAGCGACATGGCCAGGTAGAGCGCCGCGCTGTAGAGTGTCACGATTTGATACAGCGCATCCCGTCGCCGCAGCCAAAATCCAATGACCACGAATGGAGCAAGGAACACCAGTCCATCCACCGCGATCAGCGTCAACAGGTTTGACCACAGCCCGTCGAGCTTGGAACGCAGAATATTCTCCGCGCCCCAGGCCAGGTATGTTGACAGGTCCAATGTCCTGCCAAAGCTGTAAAGGTCGTCGTAGGTGGTCAGGAACAAGGTCTTGGCGCCCGCTGTCGAAAGCAGCCGTCCTGTCACTGCCCAGTTGTGGATCAGCCAGGGACTCGTCACGGCAGCATAGCCAAGCGCCATCCACAGCCCATGGCGAGCGCGCGAAATGATTGTACCACGATTCAAGGCCAGCATGAGCAGCGCACACACCAAGAGCAGCACGCCATCTGCGCGCGTCAGGTGAGCCAGTCCCGCGCACACGCCGGCGACGAATCCCCATCGCTCCCTCTTGCTGGCCGCCCACAGGCTCAGTGATCCAAACACTGCGAACAGCGCGAACGTTTCGGGCATTGCCCAGAACGACACAAAAAAGCCGGAAAAGATGGCAAACAGCGCAGCCGCCCAGCCGTGACGACGATTGGCCGATGTCTGCCAGGCGACAGCGTAAGCAATCACCGGCAGCAGCGCGGAAAGCAGAATGAATGGAACTTGTGCCGCACGAAAGTTGACGCCGAAAACGCGCATCGAAAGCGCGGCCAAGATGGAGGGTAGCGGCATCCAGTACTGATAGCTGGGCCGGGGTAGGGCGGGTGGATCGTCGAGATAATTCCAGATGAACGGCTCGGTGAACCCACGCCCGGTCGCCAACTGCTGTGCGCCGACGGTGTAATAGTAGGCGTCCATGTAGCCGGGCTGCATCTGCGGGAGCGCAAATCCGATCCGCGCCACAAGGGCTAGGGCAAACACCAATGCCAGATCGCGCCAGACTGTTCGACTGTTCATGGCGACTCTACTCGATAGATCGTCACGTCGCCCGCGCGGAATGTCTGAATCAGATATGGCGCGCGCGATGGATCGAACGTGCCCAGGGCGCGCTCGTCCGGGCCGTGATACACGTAGCGCACTCTGAATCGCTTCAACGTCGCTTGACGCTCGACGTCGGCCGAGGTCGCGTCAAAGAACGCCGCGACCTCGGCGTGCTTGCCGCCATAGTCCACCGTTTCCGCCCAATGGCCTAGCACGACGCGATGGCCGATCCGCGCCGGGATCAGGCTGCCCACCGATTCGGAGGCTAGTACCGTCTCGTCTGGCGACGAGTGCGCGCCCAGCCAGTTAATCGCGGCGATTCGATCGGCGGGGTGAAAAAATTTCTCGCTGTGCATGGATGCCAGCGTCGTGTAGCCAATGACCATGTACACGTTCGACATGGACGCAAGGGCCAGAATAAAGTTGATGACCACAAAGCCCACTCGCGCCGACATGCGTTCAGATAGCCTGGCCAGGCCATACGCCGCGACGAGGCACAGGGGAACATGGAGCCCCTCGGCAAAGCGGCGCTGAATGCCGACCGGAAGGTATAGCATCACGCACGCCACACCAATCCAGATCAGCACGAAAACGGCTCGGTCACTACATTCGCGCACAAAGCGCCTCACTCCCAGAAGGGCAAACACCAGCACCAGTCCGAACCCAAGTACATAAAAAATCGGCGGGGGCGATAACGTAATGTTTTGTACCGCCCACTGCTGAAATACCGGATCGCCAATGAAAACGATCACACTGTATAGCAATACCGGGGCGGCACCCGCCATTGCTGCGGAGACGAGCCACCACCAGCGGGCAGAAACGCCACGGCGCCGAATCAATTGCATCACTCCAAACGCCATCGCCGGGCCGATGATGATGGCTATCGCGTAGGGGTGAATCGTGGTGAGCAAGAACGCAAACAGTGCTGTTATGGCACAGGCGGCTAGGCCTCTTGTCGAGACTCCAAGAGCAGGCGGCTCCAGCTGCTCGATCAGGCGTATAGAGATTTCTAGCAGCAGCGTCATCGCAGCCGTAAAGTGCGGAAAAATCATGATCGAAAAGAACGAATTGGCGTCAATCAACCAAAAGTCAATCGGCGAGATGCCATTCGGACCGGCTGGCGCGACAATCTGTACCAGCCAACCCAACCCTGACGAGAACGCGACCAGCGCCAAAGCCAGCCGGTGAACTGTGCGCGTTGGCTGGAAGGCTGCAATGAAACGATGCGCCGCGACGAGGAACAGCGCGCCAAAAACAATTCGCGCCAGTTGATAGACCAGAGGCAGGGATAGACCTGTCGCGCGAGCCAGGTGTCCGAGCGCAACGTAGAACGTTTGCAGGTACGCGCCCGCGTGATCTTCGGGCGTGAACAGCAAATGATATAGCCACTCTCCTTGCGCGCCTTGCTGCATCTTGGCGAGGTGGCTGTGGTAATCGTCCAGATCGAACACCGCGCCGGAAAAACGCGCGTCGTTCGTCTGCGCGGCATATCCCATCACGTAAGGCGCAGCGGAAAGCGTGAGCGCAGCCACAATCACCACGGCGACGTAGAGGCGGTCAGCGCAAGTCATGGCTCACTCTCCCACACGCTCGTAGCGATACACGCGCAGATTGCCCAACGCGATCACCTCCGCGCGGCGAAAGCGCGCGTCCATCCAGCTCAAGTCGGGGTGCTCGCGCCCGACGGCCTTGTACTCGGCAATGGCCTGCTCGTACATCACCACCCACACGCGCCGCGCGCCCGAGGTGGCCGCGTCGAGCGTCGTCGCGTAAAGCCCCAGCGCCTGCTGAGTGGGATAGGCCAGCGTGTCCTCGCCGGAGCCGGGCGCGTCGCGGACAAAGCTCTGCGGCAATGACTGGTCGTAATAGTGCGCGGGGAAAAACGTCAGCTTGTTAGCGTGGACGATCACGTCGCCCGGCTCGATTTTTTCGCGGAGCATTGCGTCGAGTTGGGCGAACGGCCCGCGCGGAAAATCCTGGTAGCTATAGTAACTCGCCAGCGTCGCGATGACCAGCCCGGCCAGAATCGCCGATAGCGTATAACGCGCCACGCGCGGCACCTGCGCCACGGTCCACGCGGCCAGAAGCAGGTAACAAGTTGCTGCTGGGAGCAGTCCTCGAATGACGTACACCGGCCGCCACTGCGAGACCAGGAACAACATCAACACGGGCGCAAAAGCCAGCGTCGCCAGCAGCCACACGCCAAAGTGTGCAGGAGCGCCCTCATGGGCGCGATGTCGCGCCTGGGAAAGCGCTCCTACCAATTGCACGATCACCACGACGAGCAACAGCACTGCGCCGAACAGAGCCGGAGCAATCAGGCCGCGTGGAAAGATGGCGTTCTCAAAATCAAAACTAAAGACGATAAGCGTCTGCACGAGCGTCTTCAAGTCGGGCCGTGTTACCCAATAAGCCTGCTCGATCTTGCCGAACTGGCTCGGCACCAAAGCCAGCCAGGGTGACCACAGTATCGCCATGATCAATCCGGCTAGTGTGGTCTTGACCACCAAAACCCAATACAACCGACCCGACAAAGCGCATGCGACGACAAACACTCCCAATGCCACAAATGTGAGAAAGCCCAGGTTGTGACTGTATAATGTCAGCGTCCCCAAGATGACAAAGGCGATCCACGCGCGGAGTCTGCCCGTCCGAGCCGCTCGAATAAAAGCCCACAGCGAAGCCGCGCTGCAAAATCCCAGGAGCGCATACATCCGTGTCTCTTGCGAATAAGCGATGAGGAACGGCGACGCCACCGTGAAAGCGGCGGCCCACACCGCCACGCGCTCATCGAATAGTTCGCGCGCCAATCCCCACGCCGCGACGACAGTTCCCAGGCCCAACAACATGGAAGGCATTCGCACGGCGAGCGGTGTTTGCCCTACGAGTTGCATCCATCCGTGAAGCGCAAAGTAATACAGCACGGGGTGCACGTCCGCTGCCGCGCCCTGGACCCGCGCGAGCGTCCCGTACAAAATCTCGCTCATACTTCGGCTGGCATACAGCACAGCGAACGCCTCATCATACCAGAGTAGCCGGTCACTCAAGTTGACGAGTCGCAACGCCGCCGCCAACGTCAACAAGCCAATCAATGCCCAGGAGATGCGCTTCATCGCGTCTCACCCCGAACCACGTCTTGTCCCGGCATGAGGCGCAGTGCCAGCATGACCAGGAACAATGTCACGGGCAGAATGGGCGACAGGATGACGTGCTCCACGCGGTACCCCAGCGGATCCGATGGGATCACGCCAGCGGCACGGACTCCCCACATTCCCACTACCGTTGCCAAGGCCAGTCCCGTGCCGATCACTTTGCCCCACACGCCGCGCGCCGAGAGATCATGCAACACCATCACGAGTGGCAACAACAGCATCACCTGGTTGACCAGTGACGTGCGCGGCGCGATGAGCGTTGTGACGACCAGTGTGAAGCTGATTGCCCACATTGGCAAGGGTTGTGTGCGCCACTCGCGCCACCAAGCTTCGGTCAGCCCGGCCAGCAGCGACAGAACCAACACCACGGTTACTGCGCTGGCTTGCTTCGTGGCGATGACCTCTCCCATCAACGCCACGGGCGACGGAAAAGGCTGCGCCTCATAGTAACTTGTCGCTGCCCGCCAGGTGCCCATCAGCCAACTGGGACACACGACGAAAGAAGCCAACATCAGCGCTCCCAGCGCAGCGGCAAAGGACACCAAGAAACGATAGCGACGTTGAGCCACTGCCCAGAGCAGCAATGTCGGCGCTAGCAAAAAGACCATCTGCGGCTTGGCCGTTGTCAGCGCCAGGCAGGTCCCGGCCCAACTGTCTTGCTTGGCGCGCAAAGCCAGCAGTGTTGCCATCATCAGCGCAAAGACCGGGGGGGAAACTTGGCCCAGCAACAACGCCCAAGTCATTGGATAGAACACCAAAGCTCCGAGTGTCACGAGGAGCACCCGGCGAGCCGAAAGCTCCCAGCCTGCGACTCGCATCGCGCCCACAGCGCCGAGAACTGCAGCTAGCTCCAACACTGTGAACCACGCTGCTTGCGCCCAAGGCAGTGGCAGCAAGAACAACGGCAACAAGAAAAGCAGAATGTAGAGCGGGTAAACAAAGGCGCGATTGTCTTCGTCCTTTTGCGCTGGGCGGCCATAAGATTGCATTTGGAGCAAGTGAGTCAGTTCATCGGAATAGGGGCTGCCGCGCCCTTCTATCATCCATCGCCCGGCCTGCCACAGCGGCTGCAAATCCCACACGAGCAGCTTTTTCTGAGAAGTCAGAGTCGTATATATCCCGACCGTGTTGCCCACCAGGAAAAGAGCAACCAGCACGATTAGCAGTGCACTCTTTCTCACCGATCGTCTCCTTGACCTACCACATGCCAGCGGCCAGAATCAGCGCCAGGCCGGAAGACGCCCACCACGCCACGGCAAAAGGCAACGCCCGCCGATGCAAAGCGGCCATCCAGATCAACAGCGCGGCCAGCAAGCCCAGGCCGACGCGCAGGATAGCCAGCGGATCTTCCCAGGTCGGCTTGGGCATGAGGGCGATGAAAATTGCCTGAGTCAATACCAGGAGCGCATCGTGTCCTCGGATGCTCGTGGGATCGCGCCAGGTATCCCACGCTGCCCACAGCCCCACCATCGCCGCCGGCGCCAAGACCCATAGGCCCACAATGACCTTGCTCGCCGGGTCGGTCAGGTAGCGGATTCCTTCAAACGGGATCAAGAGCGGGCGAGTCTGGTAAGCCGTCATCGGCGACGCGCCCAGCCAGGCGGTCAGAACAATAGACCAGAACAAGTAGGGCAAGAGGCTGGTCGTGAGTAGAGCAATCTCTCGCCAACCTTTTTTCAACAGTTGCCAAACGACCAACGCCGCAGGCAAGATCAGCGCCATCTCTTTGGTCAGCCCGCCTACTGCGAACAGGCAAGCCGCCCAACCGGATCTGCCTTTCTCAAAAGCCAGCCAGCCGCCCAAGGCCAGCGCCAGGGCCAGCGGCTCGGTCAGGTCTGCTCGGACGGCGACCAGGTAGCCCAACGAGAGTGGCATGACCAGCGCCAGCCAGCGCGAAGCGCCGCGCCGCGCCAACAATTCGCCCAAGACGATGCAGCCCGAGGCCGCCGCGATCAGATTGATGACCAGCATTGCCCACGCAATCCCCGTTGGATTCCCCAGTCCCAGCATCCGCGCCAAAAGTGGGTACACGATGCGCCGGTAGCGAAAGTCGGGCTGATCGAGTTTATCTTGGGCGTCCAGCGGATCAACTGCGATGGCATACGAGAACTGGCCGTCGTAACCGGTGCCTCCGCCCCAGGGATGATCGGCAAGATCGGCAGGTCGCTCAAAAATAAAGGCGCGCGGATTCCAGCCGTGATTGGCAAGCACCTTTAAATCAAAGAGCAGCAGCGCCAGGGCCACGACAGCGCCGGGCAAGAGACGAGACTTCAGGTCGTCACCTCCTGGGAATTCATCGCTTGGATCAATTCGACGAGCAGCAAGACGAGCAGAATCGTCCGCAGCGGAATGGTGAGGTAAAGCCATTGGTTCATCCCGCGACTGAGAAACACCGGCCATTCAGCCAGGTTGATAAAGCTCAGAGTGAGGATATACAGCAACGCCCGGCCTAGCGGCAGCGCGATCAACACAAAGGGGATCAACATGACCAGCCACTGCGGACTCCAGCCTTTGCTCCACAAGAAAAAGACGATCAGAGTGATTGCAGTGAATGGCATGAATCGGGAATTAAAAGTTGGTGGCTTGCGCGCCCACAGCCACAAGTAGAACGCGCCAAAGGCAACGAGTGGGAGGAGGGGCGGGATGCGCGGCGGGTTGCCTTGCGGGGCGACGGCCACTGCCGGGTCCAGGTGTTCATTCGCCGCGCCGAAAATGCCGGTGGTCAGGTTGCCATCCACGAGCGCCCACACTGTCAGCCACGACGTCTTGGCTGTCTGCGCGCGAAGCGAAGCATTAGCATACGTCGGGCTGGCGACGAGGAACGGCACGAGCACGACGGCGCAGACGACAGCCAGGATCAGCGTGTAGATGATGGCCTGGCGCACATCACGCCGGAATCGCCAGATGACTGGCAGCAGCAGCGCCGGAAAGTATTTGACCATCGCGCCCACGCCCGCCCACACCGCCGAGCGATTGGAACGTCCGCGCAAAAATTCGTCGGCGGCCAACAACAGGAAAAAGGTCGAAATCACATCGTGGTTGTGCCACATCACAAACGCCGGCGCGAACAGCAGCGCGTACACCCAGGTCAGCTTGAGCGCATTCTCGCGCGAGTGGATGTGACCGGTCAGCCGAAAGACCATCGCCACGTTGCCCGCCTCAAAGACGAGCATCACCAGCGCCAGCACGGTGGCGAACGAGTGGTACGAGTCGCCCGTCAACGCATAGACGCCTTGATAAAGATAAGCAAACAGCGGCGGATATTCCACCCAGTAGCCGAGGAACGGCAATCGCCCCGCCTGGGCTAATTGCGCCAACCCGTAATAGTACGGATAGTCGCCGTACACGGTCAGGTTGTCGGCAGGATAGGCCATCAGCCACATCAACCGGAAGGCGACGAACAATCCCCCCACCAGCGCAATGTCGCGGCGCTCGACCAGCCATTTTCTCATTCGCAAGAGCATGGCCTATCTCTCCCTATCCACTCGCACAACACTCAAGCCGGGCAGTCGCAGGTCCAAAGCCACCTGGTCTTGATGAGCCGCCAGCCAGGCGCGGACAGGCGGACTGGCCTCGGCGAAAACGTCAAATGGATCGGACTTGGACAGGCGATGGTTGTATTCGCGCGGGCTTCGCCAGACCAGCCAGACTCGCTTGTATCGAGCGGTCATTGCTTCTATCGTCCAAGACGATTCTTCGGACAAGACCATGTGCGGCCATTCGCGTGTTCGATAAGCCGATGCGCCGATGAGCGTTTCCTGATCTTGCGCCAATACCACGTCATCTTGCGCCAGGTCCGCTTCGATAGCGGCAGTCGCTCCGCGCCACTCTTCTTTGGCAAAGAGCGGATCGGCATACAGCCGGCTCGTGCCCCACAACATGGCGATTAGCGCGACCGCCAACGCCGCGATTCGCCACGTCACTCGACGCCAGGCCATGATGCCGGACGACAAAAGCAAAAGGTATGCTGGCAAGCTCGCCATCAAGTAGCGATCCACATAGTAAGGGCGACGCAGCGAAAGCAGAAACAGGGAACCGATGGGCAGCGCCAGCCACCAGGCCAACAGCCGCCGATTTTCATTCCAGGGAAAAAAGCCGCGCAGGAAAACCAGCGCAACGCCCACCATCAATACGACCACCGGCAGCGTGATGGTTTCTGTGTCCGCCGTAACAAAGTTCCACAGGGTTTGCAGTGGAGCGAGTAACCCCGGGCTGGGAATCCAGCCTAGCCCGGTCGGTCGCGCTCCACTTGCTACATACCAGGCCAGCCAGGGCATCAGCGGGATAAACGCTGCGACTTGCGCCAGCAGCCAACGGCGCGCCAGTCGAGTTTCCCGCAGGCGAGGCAGCAGATGAATCAACTGGACGTAGAGCAGTGAAAAGCTGGCATAGTGCATCAGATAAGCCAGCCCGCTGCCCACGGAAAAGAAAATCCATCGCCGCGGGTTGCGCTGCAGCAGGACAAAGCGATCCATCGCCAGCACGCTGAACAAGGCCATCGGCGCATACATCCGTGCATCCTGCGAGTACCAGATATGGAATGGGCAGGCTGCCAGCAAAAGAGCCGCCGCCACGCCGCCTGTCTCTCCTATCAACTTGCGCCCCAACTGGTAGATAGCCGGAATCGCCAAAACGCCGAACGCCGCCGACAGAAAGCGAAAAGCGTACTCGCTGATGCCAGCTAGCGCCGTCACCGGGCGCAGCAAGAGAAAGTAGAGAGGCGAATAGATGCCGGCCACCAACAGCGCTGCCAGGCTATCGCCCAGCGGAGCCAGCGTCGCCAGGCGGGTAAAGCACTCGTCGAACCAAAAACTCTTGGCGCCGAGTTGGCATAGCCGGAGCGCCGTCGCCAGCAGCGTGATGCCGATCACTTGCCACCGGGAGCTTGGCCACTTCATCTCTACTGATCCACGCGCACTACGCTGAGGCCGGGCAGCCGCAGATCGAATGCGACTTGTTGACGATGAGCTGCCAGCCATTCCCGCACGATGGGCGGCGCCTCTGCAAAAACGTCGAAAGGAGGCGCTGTGTATACGCGATGGTTGGACACGTGCGAGCTCCACCATACCAGCCAGACTCGACTATGTTGGGCCGCCGCTTCCTCCAGAGTCTTGGACTCTTCCCCAGGCCATAGCACCGCATACGGCCACTCTCGTGTTCGATAAGCCCACGTTCCGATGATGCCCTCTGTGCCTTCCATGACGACGATGTCGGTTGAAGCTAGCTCCGTCTCGATAGCGGCGGTCACGCCACGCCAGTCTTCTTTGACGAAATGTGGATCAGTGTAGAGTCGAAGTGTGCCCCAGCCCATTGCGGCCAGCACAACCGATGCGGTCAGCAGCCGCCAGATCGCCGCCCGCCGGGCTGTGATGCCCAACGCCAAGAGCAACAGATAAGCGGGCAGGGTGGTCAAGAGGTATCGGTCGGAATAGTAGGGACGCCGCAGCGAGAGCAAAAAGACAAACCCGATAGGCAGCGCCAGCCACCAGACCAGCCATCGTCGTTCCTCACTCCACGGGAACAAGCCCGCCAGAAAGACCAGGGCAGTCCCCGCCGCCAATAGGGCAACGGCGGGCGTGAGAGTTTCCACATCAATCGTGGTAAAGTTCCAGAGCGTGTAGAAGGGAGCCAGCGGACCGGGGCGAGGAATCCAGCTCAAGCCAGCCGGGTAAAGCCCGCGCGACAGGTACCCGATCAGCCAGGGAGTCAGGGGCACGAATGCCATGGCCTGCGCCAGGAACCAACGCCTCACCAGTTGTGTCTGTCGCAGCCGAGGCAGCAAATAAACCAACTGGACATAGACCAAGGAAAATGTTCCATAGTGAGTCAGGTAGGCCAAAGCGCTCCACACCGTCAATGTTGCCCAGCGGCGTTGACCGCGCACCAGCGAAATAAAAGCATCCATCGCCCACAAACCGAACAATACCATCGGCGCATACATTCGCCCGTCCTGGGAATACCAGATGTGGAACGGGCTGGCTGTCAGCAACAAAGCAGCTATCAAACCAACCGTTTTTCCGCTCAACCGGCGGCCCAAACGATAAATAGATGGAATAGCCAAGATGCCCAAGGCCGCCGACGGGAAACGAAGCGCATACTCGCTGGCCCCTGCCAGTCCCAGCCAGAGCCGCATGAACAGGTAGTAGAGCGGAGGCGTATTTGCGCTCAAGCTCATCACTTGCCAGGCTGCGCTCAACGGCAGTCGGGCCAGCATGAGAGTAAAGCACTCATCAAACCACAAGCTCTTGACGCTCAGTTGATACAATCGGAGCGCCATCGCCAACAACGTGATGAACAATACTATCCACTGAGACAGTCGCCCCTTGTTCATCGGCCCTCGCGCGCGTAAATCACAGCCTGATCGTCGCTGTAAGCCAATCGCCAATTGGGCTGCGTTGCCAGCATCGTCGCCAAAAAGCTGTCGCGCTCGGTCAGCGCCAACCGCACGCCATAGCGATCCAGCGCCTCTTGCCAGCCGGGGCGAATGAACATCACCTTGAAATACTCGCGCAAAAATTCGTCGTCGTAAAGGTCGGTGCGCCCGTCCACAAACACCGGCTCTTGCGGCAGCGCCCACACCAGGTAGCCGCCCCAGTTGTAGCTGTTGTACATCGGCCCCGTGAGATTGTTCTGCTTGAGCCACTCGACCGCGCGAACCGGCGCGGTCTGCTGTTGCGCCTTGTCTATCATCTGCGGCGAAAGCGCCACGCCGCATTTGATCAACACAGCCAAGGTGACGAGAACCAAGATCATCCAGTTCAGCGCGCGCGACAAGGCCGGATGCACGTCTTTGCTGACCGAAGCAGGCAGCTTGACGCGCGCCGCCAACGACTCGACGATAGGTTGCATCTGCCGGGTGAGTATCGGCGCGAGGACGAGCGCCAGCGGCGCAATGTTGCGCCGGGCCAGGAATGCGCTGTAGCCAAACACCATCACCACGATCAGATCACTCCAATCCCAGCGCCGCCCCGAAAAGCCGACCGCAGCCAGCAGCGCAAAGAGGAGCCACAACATCGGCTGCTCGTAGAGGTTGTGGAAATCCGGCGAGGCCCACTCTTGGATAAAGCCCTGTAACGCCTTGATGCCGACCGTGCGGAAGGGCAGCGTCCACGTTCCGAAGGTGTACGGATTGACCAAGAGTGCCAGCCCACACAAGATGCCCGCGCCCATCAGCCAGCCGATCTCTTTCCAGGTCATCACCTCGGGCGCGTCCGCGCGCCCGGTGAGGCGATTCAGCGTCTCGCCCGCGATGACCGAGCCGATCAGCATCAATCCGAGCGCATAGCCGCCGTGCACGTTGGCCCACAGGACAAAGAGGGGAATGAGCACCCACAGGCGGTTGACCTGTCGCCATTTGAGCAGGTATACCACGTAGCTGGTGACGCCCAGCAGTGCAAACGAAAGCATCTGCGGGCGCGGCGACCAGATGACGGACGACGTCGTCGCCGCCAGCACGACGACAAACGCGCGCAAGAGTGGCTGGCCCTCCGTCTGCCGGTACACAAAAATAAACGCGATGATGACCAACGCCGCCACTAGCAATGCCAGTGCCGCGTCGCCGCCTATCACGCGCGCCTGGTACAGGCCGACCTGCGCCAGCCAGTACACGTCTGTCCATGGTTTGCCGCGCACGGTGTGCGAAAACTCGTCCGCGTAAGGGGTGCGTCCCGTAGTAACGATGGCCCGTCCCGCGCCCAAGTGCCACCATGCGTCCGAGTCAGCTGGCGTGCGGACCGCCATCGCAAACAGCGCTAGGAACAGCACCGCGACGATCAGACGCTCGAATGTCAGTATGCTCTGGCCTTGTCGCCCGGTCATTTTCCCTCGCGTGCATAGAGCACGGCTTGATCGTCGCTATAGACCAGCCGCCAGTCAGGTTGCGTCGCCAGCAGCGTCGCCAAAAAGCTGTCGTGCTCGGTCAACGCCAAGCGCACGCCGTACCGATCCAGCACTTGTTGCCAGCCGGGACGGACGAACGTCACCCTGACATACTCGCGCAAAAATTCGTCGTCGTAGAGGTCGGTGCGCCCGTCCACAAACACCGGCTCTTGCGGGAGCGCCCACAACAAATAGCCGCCCCAGTTGTAGCTGTTGTACATCGGCCCGGTCAGGCGATTTTGCTTTAGCCACTCGACCGCGCGAACGGGCGCAGTCTGCTGCTGCGCCTTGTCAATCATTCGAGGCGATAGCTCGACCCAACACCGGAGCAGCACGGCCACGGCGACGAGAATCACGATCAGCCAATTCAACACGCCCGATAGAGAGGGCGTTAGGTCTTGGCGCGCCGCAGCCGGCAGCTTGACGCGCGCCAGCACAGCTTCGAGGATGGGCTGCGCTTGTCGCGACAGGATCGGCGCGACGACCAGCGCGAACGGCGCAATGTTGCGCCGCGCCAGGAACGCGCTGTAGCCAAACACCGCCACCACGATCAGGTCGCTCCAATCCCAACGCCGATCCGAAAAACCAGCCAACGCCAGCAGCGCGAACAAGAGCCACAACACCGGCTGCTCGTACAAATTGTGAAAATCGGGCGAGGCCCATTCCTGGATGAAACCTTGCAGCGCCTTGATGCCGACCGTGCGGAAGGGCAGTGTCCACGCTCCGAAGGTGTACGGATTGACCAAGAGCGCGAGCCCACACAAGAGGCCCACGCCTATCAGCAGGCCGATCTCTTTCCAGGTCATCACCTCGGGCGCGTCCGCGCGCCCGGTGAGGCGATTCAGCGTCTCGCCCGCGATGACCGAGCCGATCAGCATCAATCCGAGCGCATAGCCGCCGTGCACGTTGGCCCACAGGACAAAGAGGGGAATGAGCACCCACAGGCGGTTGACCTGTCGCCATTTGAGCAGGTATACCACGTAGCTGGTGACGCCCAGCAGTGCAAACGAAAGCATCTGCGGGCGCGGCGACCAGATGATCGAAGTTGCGGTTGCCGCCAGCACAACGACGAATGCCCGAAGGAACGGCGCGCCCTCCATCTGCGGATACACGAACGCGAACGCCACGACGACGAGTATCGCCGTGAGCGCGGCGAGCGCCGCATCACCGCCCAGCGCGCGCGCCTGGTACAGGCCGACTTGCGCCAGCCATTGCACATTCGTCCACGGCTTGCCGCGCGCCGTGAGCGAAAACTCGTCGGTGAAGGGAATGCGCCCCGTCGTGACAATGGCTCGTCCCGCACCCAAGTGCCACCACGTGTCCGTGTCGGCCGGCGCGCGGACCGCCATCGCAAATAGCGCGAGGAACAACACCACGACGGTCAGGCGGTTGACCGTGAGAATCGCGCGAGGAGATGAATCGGTCGGGATGGCGCTCATCCGTTTTTCGTCATGGACGATGGCAATACGTCTGGCGGCGACACTCGGCGTGAGAGATCGTGGAACACGTGGTACGACCCGATTTGCGTCTCACGGTAGGTCACACCCAGACGAGCGAATCCTTGGCGCAAAAGCGCGTCCAGCTTGGGATGGTTCGTCGTGACGTACACGACGTTGGCGGCTTGCTCCACCGCTTGCGTGTAGGGTGGATAACGATCGTCGCGGTAAGTATAGCGCAAGTCGGCCTTGTAAGGCAAATGCGGCGCGAGGATGATTTCTTCGTTGGAAAGGAAAGCGATGGGATACGCGACCCAATAGTTGCCATAGCCGCGCGTCTGGCCGCGCTCGCGCAAAAAGCGAATCAGTTCCGCGTCGTAGCGGTGATCCACCTGCGTAATCTCTTCGAATTGTGTCGTGATGCCGGGCGGATTCTTGAGCGCGGCCTGAACTGTGCCGACCAAGTTGAAAATCAAAACGATTCCCAACAGCGCCCACGCCCATCGCCCGATGCGCTCTCGCAATGCGGCCAGAGCTTGGGCGGTGAAAATGAACAGCGGCAGGTAAAGCGGCAAGAAATAACGTCCCGAAGGATCGCCGCCAAAGGGAGTCAGCACAAAGCCGAGGAACAGTGTGGCGCAGACGCCCCACAGCAAGATTCCATTTTTCCGAAAGCTGCGAGCTTTCGGGAAGATAAGCGCGCCCAGGTAAAGCGCCAAGGTCGGCGCAGCCAGCCACAGCGGCGGCCCCTCGATGCTCCAGGGGAAACGCAATCCAAACAGCGCGGGCAATCCCAGGACGATAAAGTTGAAAACTCGCATTCCGACGTTGCCGAACAAGCTGCCGGCCGTGGCCGTGCTTTTCACTGCGTCCCCGGATAGCTCTGCCAGGGCAACGCCCACGCGACTCTGGTTACCCAGCCACCAGGGCAGGCTGCCGAGGGCAAATCCCAACGCTGCCAACAGGGTAACCGCACCAGACGATTGAAGCACAGCCTTGCGCAACCGCCAGGCCAGCCACAGCACGACGGGAACGAGATAGACGAGTGTGAGACCAAAAGCCCAGAACCCCAAGCCAGCTACCAGCCCCCATGCCAGCCATAATCTTTTACGATGTATGTCTTCATAGCCCAGGCGATGCCCCCACCAGAGCAAGAGATTGCCCACCAGCATCGCCTCGCCATAGCCGCCCAGCGTCGCGGTCGTGTAGAGCGTCAATAGCACGGGGGGGAAGGCAAACAGCAACGCGGTCAATAATGCAACACGTTGCGAGCCGGTCAAGCGGAGCGCGACAGCATAACCGGTCAGCAGCACGGCCAGAAAGAGTACGACTTGCACCACCCGCACCGCCAGCACCGATTCACCCATCAACGTGCAAGCCCCGGCGATGAGAAAAGCGTCGAGGCTGCCCATGTACGCCTGGCCGTAAAAGAACGCCGGCAGCTCTCCTTGCAAAATGTGCCGCGCCATCAATGCGACGATGGCCTCGTCGCTGTTGAACGGCACGGCGTCGGCGGCCAGCAGCGCGACCTTGAGCGCCAGCGTCAAGACCGCGATCACGACCAACGGGCCAATTCGCCGGAGCGCCGCAGTTGCCACTAAACGCCTCTCCCTCTATAATATCGCCATGCGCCAATTCGTGCTCTCACGCCGGATCAACCTCTTGACCATCGCCTTGATCGTCTTGGCCGTTGCGCTTCGTCTCATCCCGGGCCCGCGCACAATTGACGATGCCTTTATCACGTTCCGCTACGCGCGCAACATTGTTCACGGCGTCGGCTTTATCTACAACGCGGGCGAGCGCGTGCTGGGCACCACGACCCCGCTTTATACGTTGTGGATGGCGACGCTCGCCCTGATCTCTGGTAGCGAAAATTTTCCTCTCTTTGCTCTCGTCACCAACGCTCTGGCCGATGCTGCCAGCACGTATCTACTTTACCACTTGGGGCGGCGGTTGAGCAATAGCTCGTTGGTCGGATGGGCCATCGCGCTATTGTGGGCTGTCTCTCCGATGAGCGTGACGTTTGCGATTGGCGGGATGGAGACCTCGGTCTTTATCTTGCTGATGCTCGCCACGTTCGCTGCGCACATGGAGCGCCGCCCTTATCTCACGGCTGTCCTGGCGGCTCTCTCGCTCCTCACCCGCCCCGATGCCGGGCTGATTATCGTACTCGTGTTCGCCCAACTGCTCTGGGAGAATCTCAGATCTCGGTCTCTGAATCCAGTCTCTCCACCCTCCACTCTCCACCCTCCACTTGCTACACTCTACGCTCCACGCTCTACGCTCTACGTCGCGGGGCTGTGGATTCTGGTGTTTGCGCTGGTCATTGCGCCGTGGGCCATCTTTGCCACCGCATACTTTGGCAATCCGCTTTCACAGAGCATGTTCGCCAAGAGCATCGCTTATCGCTTGGAGCCTGAAGAAGGCTTGGTGCGGCTGCTCCAACATTTCAGTGTTCCGTTTTTCGAAAGCGACGTGTTCGACCTGGGCGGGTTGATCCGGCTCGTCGTCTACCTGGCCTTGTACCTCATCGCGGCGCTGGCGGCCTTTCGGCGCGAGCCACGCAGCTTGCCGTTCTTTGCTTATCCGCTCTTGTACGCTGCCGCGTTCGCCATTGCCAATCCGCTCATCTTTCGTTGGTATCTGGCCCCGCCCACGCCCGGCTATATGCTCGGCATCTTGCTTGGCATCTATCAGGTCGCAGGTCGCAGGTCGCGGGTCGCAAGCAAGTCTCGCTTCTCATTTCTCATTTCTCATTTGATATTTGGAACTGTTGTGGCAATCTATATGGTCCTGTCCCTTGTTGCCTGGACGCTTCACCCTGATCACGGCCCGGATCGGCCCGCGCCGCAAATGGCCTACATTCAGCTAGAGCTATTCTATCACCAAGTCGCCGCCGACCTCAAGCCGCACGTCAGGCCGGACACCGTCATCGCCGCGGGCGATATTGGCGCGCTGGGCTATGACACAAACGCGCGCATCCTCGACACGCTCGGCCTCATCAGCCCGCAGACGCTGCGCCACTATCCGCTCGACCCGAGCCTGTACGTTATTCCTTACGCCATGTCCCCACAGTTGATCCTCGATCAGCAACCGGATTGGCTCGTCGCGCCCGAAGTGTATCTGCGCCGGGGCGTTCTCCTCAACACGCAATTCCAGGCGCAATACCAGCTCCTTGAAACCATCCCCACTGACATTTATGGCAGCCACGGCCTGCTCGTCTTTCGCCGCAAATAGACGAAGGACGAACGACCAAAAGCGAGGGATGCATTCGTCCTTCGTCTTTGGTCTAATCTCACTTTTTTCGCGCATAGACCGTGAACAAGTCGCCCAGGTTGATCGGCGCGGTCATC
>CAYHAR010000004.1:0-35301 GCA_964354595.1 uncultured Anaerolineae bacterium
TCTTCCAGCGGGCGTAGATATCGAGATCAAACTTTAACCCAGTCACTAGGCCTAGGGACTAGTGTGAACTAGGTTCGGGATGATGAGACGCGCCCGGCGTCGGCAGTCCCATGAGGAGAAACCATGAAAGGCATCCTGGGCAAAAAAGTTGGGATGACCCAAATCTTTGACGAAAAAGGTGAAGTAGTCCCGGTCACGGTGATCGAGGCAGGGCCTTGCTACGTCACACAGATCAAGTCGGCAGACCCAGAGGGCTACCAGGCCGTGCAGTTGGGCTTTGGCGAGACCAAAGAAAAGCGCATCTCGCGCGGCGAGCGGGGACACCTGGGTTTGCTCAAGACGGACGAGAAACACTCTGAGCGCCGCGCCCTCCAAGGCGTTCCGGCGTTGCGCCACCTGCGCGAGTTTAGGATCAAGGGCGACGAAGGCTTGACCCTCGGCCAAAAGATCACGGCGGACGTTTTCGCCGTGGGCGAGTACGTGGATGTGGTCGGCATCTCCAAGGGCAAAGGCTTTGCGGGCAACATCAAGCGGCATCATTTTTCCGGAGGCCCGCGCACGCACGGCCAATCGGACCGCCAGCGCGCGCCAGGTTCCATCGCACCGACGACTTCGCCCGGCAAGGTTCACAAGGGCAAGCGCATGGCCGGTCACATGGGCAGCGAGCGCGTGACGGCTCAGAATTTGACCGTCGTCATAGTGGATACGGAGCGCAACCTGATTGCGGTGCGCGGCCCCGTCCCCGGCGCGAATGGCGGTCTCGTGATGGTCAAGCAGGCGCGGAAGGGGTAGTGGTGATGAAAGTACCGTTGAAGAACATGTCCGGCGAACAGGTGGGAGAAGTCGAGCTGCCGGCGGCAATCTTTGAAGTTGAGCCGAACACGGCGCTGATGCACCAGGCGTTGACGCGGCAACTGGCGAACGCTCGCCAGGGCACGGCCAAGACCAAGACGCGCGGCGAGGTCAACGGCTCTACCAGAAAGATGTGGAAGCAAAAGGGCACCGGCCGCGCGCGACAGGGCAGCCGCAAGGCTCCGCACTGGCGCAAAGGCGGCACGGTGTTTGGGCCACTGCCACGCAGCTACGCCCAGGCGATGCCGCTCAAGATGCGCCGCGCGGCGCTGCGGAGCGCCCTCTCGGTCAAGGCCGGCGCGCAGCAAATCGTCGTGCTGGACGAGCTAGAGATGGACGCGCCCAAGACCCGGCAGCTTTCTGCAATGTTGGACGCTTTGGCGGTCCCGTCTTCTGCGTTGGTGCTTTTGCCGGAAAAGAACGAGAACGTTGAAAAGTCCGTGCGCAACTTGCCCGATGTCAAGTACCTGCGCGCGCAGTACCTCAACATCCGCGACCTGTTCAGTTACGAGACGGTGGTGATGCCGAAGCGGGCGCTGGAGGTCATCGAGGGGATTTTAGGGCAGGAGCAAAGCGATGCATCTCTATGAAGTCATCAAGCGCCCGGTTGACACCGAAAAGGTGCGGCTGCAAAGCGAGCAGGAGCAAAAGCAATACACGTTCGAGGTGGACAGTCGCGCGAACAAGATGCAGGTCAAGCAGGCTGTGGAAGAGATTTTCAACGTCTCGGTCGAGTCGGTCCGCATTATGAACGTGGCGGCTCACCGCCGACGCAGCCCGCGCAGCCGCGTCCTGGGGCACAAGGCCAAGCAGGTCGTTCGCAAGCCGGGTTGGAAAAAGGCCATTGTCAAGCTGGCGGAAGGCCAACGCCTGGAACTGTTTGAGGGAGTCTAGGAATGGCGATTCGTAAATACAAGCCGACCTCGCCAGGCCGGCGCGGGATGACGGGCGATACCTTTGAGGACATTACCAAAGACCGGCCCGAGCGCGGGCTGATTCGTGAGCTCCGCAAGCACGGCGGCCGGAACGCGCATGGCAAAGTGACTGTCCGTCATCGCGGCGGCGGCAACCCGCGTCAGTACCGGCAGGTTGATTTCAAGCGCGACAAGCACGACATCCCGGCCAAGGTGGTCGCGATTGAATACGACCCGAACCGCTCGGCGCGCATCGCTTTGTTGACGTATGCCGATGGCGAGAAGCGCTACATCATTGCGCCGTTGGGCTTGCGCGTGGGCGATGGCGTCATCAGCGGGCCGAACGTCGAAGTGCGATTGGGTAACTGCCTGCCGCTGGAAAAGATGCCGCTGGGCACGGTCGTCCACAACGTCGAGATGAGAAAAGGGCAGGGGGCGCAGATGGCTCGCTCGGCGGGCAGCAGCGTGCAATTGCTGGCGAAGGAAGGCGAGTATGCCACGCTGCGTCTGCCTTCGGGCGAGATGCGCAAAGTCCGCCAGAATTGTTACGCCGTGGTCGGGCAGGTGGGCAACCTGGATCACAGCAACATCAAGTTGGGCAAGGCCGGCCGCAAGCGACACATGGGCATCCGCCCGACGGTGCGCGGCAGCGCGATGAGCCCGCGGGATCACCCGCACGGCGGCGGCGAAGGTCGCCAGCCCATCGGCAAGCCGGGGCCGCGCAGTCCCTGGGGCAAGCCGACCCTGGGTAAAAAGACGCGCAACAACAAGCGCAGCGATCAGTTCATTGTCCGGCGGCGGACCAAGAAGCGGAAATAAGTTTCGAATTTCAAATATCAAATGGGCCGCTCGCGGGGCGTTTGAAATTTGATATTTGAGATTTGACCTTTGGAGTTTGCGATGTCGAGATCACTCAAGAAAGGGCCGTTCGTTCAGCCCAAGCTGTTAAAGCGGATCGAAGTGATGAATCAGACCGGCGACAAGAAGGTGATTCGCACCTGGTCGCGCGCCAGCACCATCTTCCCGCAGATGGTCGGCCACACCGTCGCCGTGCACGATGGCCGCCGTCACGTGCCGATTTACATCACCGAAAACATGGTTGGCCACAAGCTGGGCGAGTTCGCGCCGACGCGCACCTATCGCGGCCACTCGACCAAGGAAAAAGTCACCAAGGTCGAAGGCACGACGGCGGCGGCGTAGCGAGGTGAATGACGATGGCTGACAAGGTGCGAGCAATTACTCGATTCGTTCCCATGTCGCCCCGCAAGGTGCGGCTGGTGGTTGATTCCGTGCGCGGCCTGGGCGCCGACGAGGCGCTGAACCTTTTGAAATTCATGCCCAAGGCGGCTGCGGGGCCGGTGTACAAAGCCATTCGCTCGGCCATCGCCAATGCCGAAGAAAACCAGGGCTGGTCGCGCGACGATTTGGTCGTGTCCGAAATCAAGGCAGACGAAGGGCCGAGTCGCCAGTGGCGGCGCTTTGGCGCGCGGGGTCGGTTCAAGCCCATTATCAAGCGTTCGTCGCACATTACGGTTGTCTTGAGCGAGCGCGCCTAGGCGCGCCGCCGCAGGTCCCCGCAAGGGGATGAAGGAGGATCGCACTTGGGTAGAAAAGTTCATCCCTACGGCTACAGGCTGAAGGTCATCCGCGACTGGCAAGCTCGCTGGTATGCCAAGAAAGGCGCGCAGTACGCCAACTTGCTCGGCGAAGACATTCATCTGCGGAGCTTTGTGCAGCAACAGGTCGGCAAGTCGGGCATCTCGAAGGTGGACATCGAGCGGTTTCCGAACCAGGTCATCGTTACCATCCACACGGCCAAGCCGGGCATCATCATTGGCCGCAAAGGTGCGGCGGTGAAACAACTGCGCGAGCAGTTGGAAAAGCTGACCAACAAGAAAGTCAAGCTCGAAGTCGAAGAAGTGGAAAAGCCCGATTTGGAAGCGACGCTGGTGGCGGACAATATTGCCCAGCAGCTCGAGCGCCGCATCAGCCACAGCCGGGCGATGAAGCGCGCCATCCAACAGGCGATGCGCCTGGGAGCAGGTGGCATCAAGATCATCTGCGCCGGGCGGTTGGCCGGCTCCGAGATGGCGCGTACTGAGACGGTGATGGAAGGCCGCGTGCCGCTCAGCACCTTGCGCGCCGACATTGACTTTGCCCGCGCCGAGGCGCTGACGACCTATGGTCGCATCGGCGTCAAGGTGTGGATTTACAAGGGCGAGGTTCTGCCGGAAGCGAAAGCGGAAGAGGCGGCTGCCTAATCCCTAGTCCCTAGTTCCTTGTTGGGTATCAGGTACTAGTATTACAGCGCAAAGTTACGCTCAAGCCGCCGTCTCGGCGGCGTCCCAACCGCGCCGGGGACGGCGCTGTGAGCCGACATTGTGTTGTAATGCTAGGCACTAGGAGCCGGAGTTTTTATCATGTTGATGCCAAAGCGAGTGAAATTCCGAAAACAGATGCGCGGCCGGATGAAGGGCAAGGAGACGCGCGGCGTCGAGGTGTCGTTCGGCGATTTCGGCCTGCAAGCCTTGGAGCCGTGCTGGATGACGCAGCGCCAGATCGAAGCGGCCCGCCGCGCGGTGGTGCACTATTGCAAGCGGCGCGGCAAGTTGTGGGTGCGCATCTTCCCCGACAAGCCGGTGACCCAAAAGCCCGCCGAGACCCGCATGGGTAAAGGCAAGGGCGCGGTGGACCACTGGGTCGCCGTCATCCGCCCGGGCCGCATCTTGTTCGAAGTGGCCGGGTTGGATGAGGGCATAGCGCGCGAGGCGCTGCGGCTGGCCGCGCACAAACTGCCCATCCGCACCCAGTTCGTCGGCCGGCGCGACATCATTGTCAGCGAGGGAGAGCAGTCATGAACGTGCGTGAGATTCGCGGGATGACGACGGACGACCTCCGCCGCAAGATGGATGAAATCTACGAGGAACTGTTTAATTTGCGCTTCCAGTTTATGATGGGGCAGTTCGAAGATCACAACCGGTTGACGGCGCTGCGCCGCGATGTCGCGCGCATGAAGACGATTTTGCGCGAGCGCGAGCTGGCCGCGCAGATGGAGGGTGAGGCGGCATGAACGAGAGACGTAAACGCTTGGTGGGCCGCGTGACCAGTGACAAGATGGACAAGACGGTGGTCGTGACGGTGGAGCGGCTGAGTCGCCATCCGTTGTATGGCAAGGTCGTCAAGCGCGCCCGCAACTTTAAGGCGCACAACGAAGGCAATCAGGCCAAGTCAGGCGATCTGGTGCGGATTGTCGAAACCAGGCCGATGAGCCACGAGAAACGCTGGACGGTGGAAGCCGTCCTGCGAAAGGCCGGCGAGTAGGCGCGGAGGACACCATGATTCAACAAGAAACCCGGCTGCGCGTGGCCGATAACACAGGCGCCAAAGAGATTCTGTGTATACACATTCTGGGCGGCAGTCGCCGACGCTATGGCTATGTGGGCGATATTATCGTCGCCACCGTCAAGCAAGCATCGCCCAACGGCTCGGTGAAAAAGAGTGAAGTGGTTCGCGCGGTCATCGTGCGGACAGCCAAAGAGTATCGCCGCGCCGATGGCAGCCACATCCGCTTTGACGACAACGCAGCCGTCATCCTAGATTCCGACACGCAGAATCCGAAGGGCACGCGCATCTTTGGCCCGGTGGCGCGCGAGCTGCGCGACAAAGGATTTATGAAGATTATCTCTCTCGCACCCGAAGTGCTGTAGTGGTCGAGTAATGTTCTCAACCCAGGAGTTTGTAACAGTGGCTAAAATCAAAAAAGGTGACACCGTCGAGGTGGTCACAGGTGAAAACAAGGGAGCGCGCGGCCAGGTGCAGCGCATGAGTGGCAAAGATAGCCGCGTCGTGGTGGCGGGCGTCAACATCGTCACCAAGCACCAAAAGCCCCGGCAGGCCGGGCGCGGCCAGGTGCGCGCCGGCAAGATCGAGTTCGAAGCGCCGATCCACATCTCGAACGTGATGCTGGTGTGTCCCAAGTGCAGCAAGCCGACGCGTGTGGGTTACTTTATCAACGAGAGCGGCGTCAAGACCCGCATTTGCAAGGAATGCCAATCCGAGATCGCTTGATTTGGGATTGCGGATTGCGGAATGTCTCTCTAGGGGGGTGCGGCGCGCGATTCGATTACGGGGCGCGCACCGAAATCGCAAATCCGAAATCCGAAATCGGAGTAGTAGAGAATGGCTCGACTAAAAGACCGATACCGGCAGGAAATCCTGCCCCAACTTGTCAAAGAGTTCAATTTTAAGAATGTGATGCAGGCCCCGCGCATTGCCAAAGTGGTGGTCAACGTGGGCGTGGGCGAGGCGCTGACCAACGCCAAGGCGCTGGACGCGACGGTGGAGGACATTACGTCCATCACCGGCCAAAAGCCCATCATCACCAAGGCCCGCAAGTCCATCGCCACCTTCAAGCTGCGCGAGGGGCGGGCCATCGGCGTCAAGGTGACGCTGCGCGGCGACCGGATGTGGCAGTTCCTCGACCGGCTATGCAACGTGGCGCTGCCGCGCATCCGCGACTTTCGCGGCATCTCGCCGGACGCTTTCGATGGCCGGGGCAACTATACGCTGGGACTGCGCGAGCAACTGGTGTGGCCCGAGATCCTCTACGACAAGATTGACAAGGTGCGTGGGATGGAGATCAGCATTGTGACGACGGCCCGCACGGATGAAGAGGGCCGCCGGTTGTTGGAACTCATTGGGATGCCTTTCAGGAGCTAGTATGGCAAAAAAGTCTTTGATCAACAAAGAGAGCCGCCGCAAGTACCCGAACCGTGTGCGGAGCCGGTGCCACAAGTGTGGTCGCAGCCGCGGCTTTATGCGTCGCTTTCAGTTGTGCCGCATCTGTTTCCGCGAGATGGCTCTGGAAGGCCTGATCCCGGGCGTCGCGAAATCGAGCTGGTAGTCAGGTTAGTCGAGCAGTCAGTTAGTCGGAAGACCAAGTGACTAGAAGACTATTGAGGAGCGTAGTCATGAGTGTGATTGATCCTATCGCCGATATGCTGGCCCGCATCCGCAATGCGTCGGCTGTGGGGCACAATACGGTCGCTGTGCCTCAATCCAACATCAAAGCGGCGATTGCCCAGATTCTCAAAGATGAAGGGTTTATCCAGGACTTTGAAGTTGTCTCGTCCGGCCAGTCCCATTCGGTCTTGCGCATCTGGCTCAAGTACACGGGGGACCGACGTCACCGCCGGCCGGTGATCACCGGCATGGAGCGGGTGAGCAAGCCGGGCCGCCGCGTCTATAGCGGCAAGGAAAAAATTCCCTGGGTGCTTTCGGGCACGGGAGTGGCGATTCTGTCCACGCCCAAAGGTGTGCTTTCCGGGAACCAAGCTCGCCGGCTCGGTGTGGGCGGCGAAGTCCTGTGCTACGTGTGGTAGGGGGCAGACATGTCGCGTATTGGACGATTGCCAATCGCCGTGCCGTCCGGCGTGCAAGTCAAGATTGACGGCCACAAGGTCAGCGTCAAGGGTCAGCGCGGCGAGCTCGCGCGCGAGTTTCACCCCGAGATCGAGATCAAGCTGGAAGACGGCAAGGTCGTCGTGACCCGCCCGAGCGATTCGCCGACGCATCGCGCTTTGCATGGCACCACGCGCGCGCTGCTGAATAATATGGTCACGGGCGTGTTGCAAGGCTTTCGCAAGACGCTACAGATCGAGGGTGTGGGCTACCGCGCCACGATGGAGGGCGCGAACGTGGTCTTTTACCTGGGCTATTCGCATCCGATCAAGATCGAGCCGCCGGCGGGCATCAAGTTCATCACGGACGAAAAGGCCAAGACGGTGACGATCGAGGGCAACGACCGCGAGATGGTGGGCCAGGTGGCCGCGAACTTGCGCAAGTTGCGCCCGCCGGAGCCTTATAAGGGCAAGGGTGTGTTATACCAGGGTGAGCGCGTCCGCCGCAAAGCGGGCAAGGCCGGCAAGGTGGCGTAAGGTGAGAATGCTATGAGTCAAGAGAATCCACGAGAAAAGTCACGAGAGCGCCGACATCGGCGCGTGCGGGTGAGCGTCGAAGGCACGCCGGAGCGTCCGCGCCTGAATGTGTTCCGCAGCCTGCGGCACATCTACGCCCAGGTGATTGACGATTCCGCCGGCAAGACGCTGCTGGCCGTCTCGACGCTGGATCCAGACGTGCGGGCCCAGCTCAAGGGACTGCGCAAGACGGACCAGGCCAAGCTGGTGGGCAAGACGCTGGCCGAGCGCGCGCAACAAGCCGGCATCAAAGCCGTGGTGTTTGATCGGGGCGGATACAAGTTTCACGGCCGCGTCAAGGCGCTGGCCGAGGCCAGCCGCGAAGGCGGATTGGATTTTTAGGAGTAGCCGATGGCGAAACAGCAACGGGGTAGAGGTCCGGTGCGTGACCGTGAAGTCATGGAAGATCGCGAGGAGCTTGACGAGCGCGTCGTGAACATTTCGCGCGTCGCCAAAGTCATCAAAGGCGGGCGACGGTTCGCTTTCCGCGTGGTGGTGGTGGTGGGCGATAACCGCGGGCGCGTGGGCGTGGGCGTGGGCAAGTCCCGCACCGTGCCGGACGCCATCCGTAAAGGCACGGAGCGCGCGCGGCGCGCGATGAAGCCGGTGAACCTGGCCGGCACGACGATCCCCCACACGGTGGAGAGCAAGTTCTGCGGGGCAATTGTCTTTCTCAAGCCAGCCTCGCCCGGCACAGGCGTCATCGCCTCCGGCAGCGTGCGCGCCGTGTTGGAAGCCGCGGGCGTGCACGACATTTTGACCAAGTCCAAGGGCAGCTCGAATCCGCTCAACGTCATCCGCGCCACGCTGCAAGGCTTGCAGATGCTCAAGTCGGCGGAAGAGCAGGCCCATGTGCGCGGCCAGCCCGTCGAGAATCTGCTGCCTTTCTGGAGGCGAGCCAATGCCTAGCACGAAAGCATTGCGCATCACGTTGATCAAAAGCGCTATCGGGTATTCTGAGCGCCACAAGCGCACGGTCAAGGCGCTGGGGCTGCACCGGATACGTCAGACGGTGGAGCAGCCGGATACAGCTGCGGTGCGCGGGATGCTTGCCAAGGTGGCGCACCTGGTGAAGGTGGAAGAGAAGAAATGAAACTACATGAACTGAAACCCGCCGAGGGTTCCAAGAAGAACCGCAAGCGCGTGGGGCGCGGCAACGCCTCCGGCCAGGGGACGTATGCTGGTCGCGGGCGCAAAGGCCAGCACGCTCGAGCGGGCAGCGGCGGCCACCTCTACCGCGAAGGCGGCAACCTGCCGTTCGTCCGCAAGCTGCCGTTCGCGCGCGGCGTCGGCTTTGTCAGTATTTTCAAGACGCATTACACGCCGGTCAATCTGGACCAGTTGGCCGCGTTTGCCGCTGGCGCGGAGGTCACGCCGCAAGCCCTGGCCGAAGCCGGCTTTATCAAGTCGGCCAAGTTGCCTGTGGCAGTCTTGGGCCGGGGCGAGCTGGCCCAGGCACTGACCGTCAAAGCGCATCGCTTTTCCAAGTCGGCCCAGCAAAAGATCGAAGCCGCGGGCGGCAAGGTTCAAGTGCTGCCGTTCGAGACGAGCCGCAAAGGCAGGTAAGCTATGATTCAGGCCGTTCGCAACGCATTCAATCTGCCAGACCTGCGTCGCAAGATTTTGTACACGTTTCTGATTCTGGCGCTCTATCGCCTGGCCGCGCACGTGCCGGTGCCGGGCGTCAACCAGGAAGCGCTGAGACAGTTGCTCCAGGGCGGGTCGCCGACGGGCGGCCTGATCAACTTGCTCGACTTGCTTTCGGGCGGGGCGATTGCCAACTTTAGCGTGCTGGCGATGGGCGTGTATCCGTACATTACGGCCTCGATCATTGTCCAGTTGCTCGTGCCCATCATCCCGTACCTGGAAAACCTGCAGAAGGAAGGCGAGGCCGGGCGCAACAAGATCAACCAATTTGTCGTCTATGCGACGATTCCGCTGGCGGCCTTGCAAGCCATCGGGCAGATTCGTCTGTTGACGGCGGGCACGGGCGGCCAGCAGGTGTTGCCGAGCTTTGGCTTTACCGGCTCGCAGCTTTTGCCGACGCTCAGTATCATTATCACCATGACGGCCGGCACCATGTTTGCCATCTGGCTGGGCCAACTGATTGACGAGCAGGGTATCGGCAATGGCGTCTCGCTGATCATTTTTGGCGGTATCGTCGCGCGCTTGCCGCAGAACGTTGGCAACCTGGTGGCCGATCCGACCACAGCGGTGGTAGCCGTGATTGCGTTCGTCATTATCACCACCTTGACGATTGCAGTGATCGTGTACATGCAAGAAGGCCAGCGGCGTATCCCGGTGCAATACGGCAAGCGGGTGCGCGGGCGCAAGGTGTTCGGCGGCGGCGCGACGCACATCCCGCTGCGTGTGAACACGGCGGGTATGATCCCGCTGATCTTTGCCCAGTCCATTTTGACTTTTCCGGCGGTCATTGCCCAGTTCCTGCCCGGCGCGGGTGATGTGAATTCGTTTGCGCACACGATTATCGCAATGTTCAGCGGCGGGCGGCGCGGCACTTTTACCGATTGGACGGCTGTTTTCTACTGGACCGTGTATTTTCTCATGGTCGTCGGCTTTACGTACTTTTACACCGACGTGATGATGCAGCAGCAAAACTTGCCGGACAACCTGCAAAAGCAGGGCGGGTTCATCCCCGGCATCCGCCCCGGCAAGCGGACCGAGGAATACATCAACGGCGTGATGCGCCGCATTACACTGGTCGGCGCCTTGTTTCTGGGCTTTATCGCCGTGCTGCCGTTCCTGGTCAGCCCGGTGCTGCCCGGCGCGACCAACTTTTCGTTCTTGAGTACCGGCCTGTTGATCGTCGTGGGCGTAGTGATTGATACGATGCGCCAGCTCGAAGCGCAGTTGTTGATGCGCCACTATGAGGGGATTTTCTGATTTCGGATGTTTGATTGCGGATGTCGGATTGCGCGGCCAAGCCGAGATGCTCCAAAATCCGCAATCCGCAATCGGAGGGGGACAACATGGCTGATAAACGAACGTACCTGATTCTCTTTGGCGCGCAAGCCTCTGGCAAGGGCACGCAGGCGCGGATGCTGCAAGAACGGTTCGGCATCCCGCAGGTGGCGACGGGCGACCTGTTCCGCGCCAACTTGAGCCAGGGCACGGAACTGGGCCAGCTTGCCAAGTCGTACATGGATCGCGGCGAGTTGGTGCCCGACCGGGTGACGGTGGCGATGGTCGAGGATCGGCTGTCCAAGCCGGACGCGGCCCCGGGCGCGATCCTGGACGGTTTTCCGCGCAACCTGGCGCAAGCCGAGGCGCTCGACGCGATGCTCGCCAAGTGGGGCGAGGGCATCACGGCGGCGGTGTACATCCGGCTCGACCGCGACCGGCTGATGAAGCGCATCACAGGTCGGCGCACCTGCGGCAACTGCCAGGCGATCTATAACGTCGAGTCCAAGCCACCCAAGGTGGAGGGCGTGTGTGATGCGTGCGGCGGCGAGTTGATTCAGCGCCCCGACGACATGGACGAAACTGCCGTGGCTCGCCGGTTGGATATTTACTTTGAGCAGACCACGCCGGTGATCGAGTATTATCGCGGCAAGAACTTGCTGAAAGAAGTGGACGGCGATCAGAGCATCGAGGCGGTTCAAGTGGCGATCCGCGAGGCTCTCGGGGAGCCTGCGCCTAAACAGGTTGAGGTTGAGGCCAAGCCCAAGTCTGCCGTGAAGAAAGCGGCCAAAAAGGTCGCCGCGAAAAAGGCTGCCGTGAAGAAAGCGCCAGCTCGCAAAAAGGCCAAGGTGGTGGCCAAGAAGGCTGCGACCAAAAAGGCCGCAGCAAAAAAGGTGACGCGGCGCAAGTAGAGACGTTCCGCCGGAACGTCTCCACAGATGTTGGTTCTTTGACAAATGCCGATCATTCTCAAGTCGCCCAGGGAACTGGAGTTGATGCGACAGGCGGGCCTCATCGTGGCCGAGGTGCTGGCGACGCTGGGCGAAAACATCGGCCCCGGCGTGACGACAGCCGAGTTGAACGCCGCCGCCGCTGCGCTCATTCGCAAGCGCGACGCCAAGCCGTCGTTCAAGGGATACCATGGCTTTCCGGCTTCGATTTGCACGTCCATCAACACCGAGGTCGTGCATGGCATCCCGAGCAAAAAGCGTGTACTGCGCGAGGGCGACCTGATCAGCGTGGACGTGGGCGCCATCTATAAAGGTTTTCATGGCGACGCGGCCATGACCTGGTGTGTCGGCGTGCCCACGCCGGAGCAAAAGCGGCTGATGGACGTGACGCAGCAGGCGCTCGACGCGGGCATCGCCCAGGCGCGCGTGGGAAATCGGCTGTGGGATATTATCCGCGCCATCGAAACGACGGCGCGCGGGGCGGGGTACGACGTGCTGCGCAATTATCAAGGGCACGGCATTGGCCGTGAGATGCACGAGGACCCCGGCATTCCGAACTCGCTTTCGGATCCGCGCGGGCGACCGTCCAACACGCTGCTGCGGCCGGGGATGACGTTGGCGATTGAGCCGATGGTCGTCGTGGGCAGCGGCGAGCCCAAAGTGTTGAGCGACCATTGGACGGTGGTCACGGCGGACGGGACGCTATCGGCGCATTTTGAGCATACGATTGCCATCACGAATGGCACAGCAGAAATCTTGACCAGGTTGTAACGTAGGGCGGCACGCTTCGCGCGATGCCGCCGGGGGGATTGGAATGAAAGTCACAGCATCCGTGAAAAAGCGCTGCCCCAAGTGCAAGATCGTGCGACGCAAAGGTATCCTGCGCGTCATTTGCGAGAATCCCAAGCACAAGCAGCGGCAAGGTTGAGGGAGGAATAGTATGGCACGTATCGCAGGGGTGGACCTGCCCCGCAACAAGCGGGTCGAAGTCGGCCTGACGTATATCTATGGGATCGGCGTGCCGACCAGCAAAAGGATTCTGGCCCAGGCGCGCGTCAATCCGGATACGCGCATCAAGGATTTGTCCGAGGCCGAAGTCAGCGTGTTGCGTGATATCATCGAGAAGCAGCACAAGGTCGAAGGCGACCTGCGCCGCGAGGTCTCGATGAACATCAAGCGGATGACCGAGATTGGATGCTATCGCGGCCTGCGTCATCGGCGCAACTTGCCGGTGCACGGTCAACGCACGCGCACTAACGCGCGCACCAAGCGCGGCGTCAAAAAGACGGTGCCAGGGCGCGGCCGACGGCGCGGAGCGAAGAAGAAGTAATCAGTTATCGGTTACTCTGTCTATCAGTTGCCGGGTGTTTGGTTTACAGGCGGACTGATCACTGATCACGGTTCAGCAGGAGGGTTCATGGGACGCAGTCAACGGGTCAAGCGGACGACCAAGAAAGCCAAGCGAGCCGTTTCGCACGGGCAGGCGCACGTCCACGCGACGTTCAACAACACCATCGTCACTATCACCGACGAGCAGGGCAATGCCGTGTCCTGGGGCAGCGCGGGCGCTTCCGGCTTCAAGGGCAGCCGCAAGAGCACGCCTTACGCCGCGCGCATGGCCGCGCAGACGGCGGCCAAGGCCGCGGCGGACATGGGGATGATGGAGATTGACATCTTTGTCAAAGGCCCCGGCCCCGGGCGCGAGGCGGCGATTCGCACTTTGCAGGCCACCGGCTTGAAGGTCCGCTCGATCACCGACGTGACGCCGATTCCGCACAACGGTTGCCGTCCGCCGAAAAAGCGGCGTGTCTAGTCAATCCGTCAATCAGTGCTCAGTCAATCGGTGATCAGTGGACTGAGCGACTGAGCGACTGATCATTCATCTACAGGAGGAAGCATGGCTCGAGTGATAGGGCCAGTGTGTAAACTGTGTCGCCGGGAAGGCGAAAAGCTGTTCTTGAAAGGGGGCCGCTGCCTGTCGCCCAAGTGCGCGATTGAAAAGCGCGCTTACGCGCCGGGCCAGCACGGCCAGTCCGGGCAGTTCAAGAGGAGCCGCTCGTCTGACTACAGTTTGCAGTTGAGAGAAAAGCAAAAGGCTCGCCGCATCTATGGCGTGCTAGAGAAACAATTCCGGCGTTACTTTACCATCGCGCAGCGGAGCAAGGGCTTGACCGGCGCGATGCTGCTGACGATTTTGGAAAGCCGGCTGGATAACGTGGTGTACCGGATGGGCCTGGCCGAATCGCGTGCGCAGGCGCGGCAGCTTGCCCAGCATGGTCACTTGGACGTGAACGGAGTCCGCACCGACACGCCTGCCAAGCTCGTCAAGGCTAGCGATGTGATCAGCGTCCACGCCTCTAGCCGGAGGACGTCTTATTTCAAGACGATGGCGAAAGAACTGGAAGAGCGGCCGGCCGCGCCCAAGTGGTTGAGCGTGGACCCGGCCGGGCTTTCTGGTCGTGTGCTGCACCTGCCCTCGCGCGAAGAGATTGATCTTTCGCTGAACGAGCAGTTGATCGTCGAATACTATTCGCGCAGGCTCTAGACCGTGCCGATGAATCTTTTTGAAATGACAAACGGAGGCGTCACTTGGCTAGCCTAAGCATGGTTCTGCCCAAGATCGAATGCGACGCCAGTTCGAAGAACTATGGGCGTTACGTTATCGGGCCGCTGGAAAGCGGCTATGGCATCACGCTGGGCAACGCGCTGCGGCGCGTGCTGCTCAGCTCGCTGCCCGGCGCGGCGGTCGCCTCCATCCGCTTGAGCGATGTCCACCACGAGTTTACGGACATCCCCTACGTGAAGGAGGACATGACGCAGATCGTCTTGCAGCTCAAGCAGTTGCGAGTCAAGCTGACGGGCGAGGAGCCTGTCCGCCTGCGGCTGGCCGTGCGGGGCGAAGGAACGGTGACGGCGGGCGACATCCAATGCCCGCCGGAAGCCGAGATCATTAACCCGGACCTGTACCTGTTCACGGTGGACAATGACCGGGCGCGACTGGAAATGGAATTGACGGTCGAGCCGGGGCGCGGGTACAGCCCGGCGGAGGAGCGCGGGCGACTGCCCATCGGCGAACTGCCGGTGGACGCGATCTATAGCCCAGTCAAGCGCTGCAACTATGAAGTCGAGCGCACGCGCGTCGGCCAGATGACCAACTATGACAAGCTGCTGGTCGAAATCTGGACCGATGGCACGCTCCGCCCGCAAGAGGCGTTGAGCCGCGCGGCGCGCATCCTGGTGCAGCATTTCCATTTGATCTCGGGCGTCAACGAAGAAGTCAGGCTGGAAGAAGCGCCGCAGGCGGCCTCGGCCATCTCGCAGGAAATCTACGAGATACCGATTGAGCAACTCGACCTCTCGGTGCGCGTGTTCAACTCGCTCAAGCGCACCGGCATCACGAACGTGGGCGAAGTGCTCGAGATGTTGAACCGGGGCGAAGAGGCCATGCTGACCATTCGCAACTTTGGGCAAAAGTCACTGGCCGAGCTGCGCGAAAAGCTGGTCGCCAAGAATTACTTGAAAGAGGAAGCAGCGCTGCCGCCGGCGGCGACGATCGAGAGCGCCGAGGGGGAAGAATAGAGGACGTGGTACGATGCGACATCGAGTAGCAGGCAAGAAACTGAGCCGAACGAAGGAACAACGCCTGGCTTTGCGCCGCAGTTTGATCACAGACCTGTTTCGCTACGGCGCGATCCAGACGACGGAGGCCAAGGTCGAAGCGGTGCGCGGCCAGGCCGAAAAGATCATCACCATTGCCAAACGGAGCATCGCGGCGGACGACCCGATCAAGGTGGTCAATGCCCGCCGGTTGGTTGCCGCGCAGTTGACGGACACTGAGGTGGTCAAGAAACTGTTCGACGAGACCGCTCCCAAGTACGCCGAGCGTCCGGGTGGCTACACCCGCGTCCGCAAGCTGGGCCGGCGCCTGGGTGACGCCGCGCCGATGGCGATGTTGGAATTGATCGAGGAGTGACCAGTCACCAGTGATCAGTGATCAGTCAGCCGGTAAGCCGAATAACGAGTAACTGAGTAACTGATAACTGAGTAACGGTGAACAAGTATCGAGCGATTCTCGCCTATGACGGGACGGACTATCACGGCTTTCAGCGTCAAGCGCCCGAGCGCGAGCCGACGATCCAGGGCCAAGTGGAGTGGGCCTTGCGCAAGATCGGCCAGGCCGGCGTCACCGTCGTGGGCAGTGGGCGGACGGATGCGGGCGTCCATGCCACCGGGCAAGTGATTGCCTTGGAGGCCGAGTGGCGGCACAGCCTGGCCGATTTGCAGCGCGCGCTCAACGCGACACTCCCGCCCGATATAGCCGTGCTGGAAATCGCAGAAGCGGCTCTGGACTTTAATCCGCGCTATAACGCGGTGAGCCGCGAGTACGTTTACACGATTCACAACGCGCCTGTGCGACACCCGCTGTATCGGCGTTACGCGTTGCACGTGGCCGAGCCGCTGGACGCGGCGACGATGGATGCGGCGGCGGCCCGCCTGGTGGGCGAGCGCGATTTCGCCGCGTTCGGGCTGCCCACGACGGGCGAGGTTACGGTGCGGCGGATGATACGGGCCGAGTGTCGCTTTGAGGCTCCCTTTGTGTGGGTAGACCTGGAAGCGAATGGATTTTTGTATCGCATGGCGCGCGGCATTGTGGGGACGCTGCTGGCAGTCGGACGGGGCGCGATGACGCTGGAGCAGTTTGACGCCGTGCTGGAATCGCGCGACCGATCTTGCGCCGAGGCGCCTGCCCCGCCGCACGGGCTGTGCTTGATGCGCGTAAACTATTAGCCGGGTTCCCCAGCCGTTAGCGGAAACTCTGGATTGAAGGAATTGACCGTGAACAAGACACATGCAACTAAACTGAGCGACATTAAGCGCGAGTGGTACGTGGTGGACGCGCAAGGCAGGACGCTGGGCCGCCTGGCGACGCGCATTGCGTCTGTGTTGAAGGGCAAGGGCAAGCCCATCTATAGCCCTTCGATGGACACGGGCGATTACGTGGTCGTCGTCAACGCGGAAAAGATCGTCGCCACAGGCCGCAAGCTGGACGACAAGATGTATTATCATCACACTGGCTACCCGGGCGGGCTGGTGGAGATCAGCCTGCGCGACCAACTGGCCAGGCACCCGGAGCGCGTATTGCAGGCCGCCGTGCGCGGGATGCTGCCGCACAACCGGCTGGGCCGCGCGATGTTCAAAAAGCTCAAGGTGTATGCCGGCGCGGGCCATCCGCACGCGGTGCACAAGCCCAAGAAATTGGAACTGTGATTCGAGTTTCTCCGCATTCCTGTCAGAGGATGACTCGGATGAACTCGAACTTGGAGAGAGAGTATGGCAGAACAACAATACTATGAAGGTGTTGGACGGCGCAAGACTTCGACGGCGCGCGTGCGGTTGCACATCGGCGGCGCGGGCAGCATCGTCGTCAACGACAAGCCGGTCGAAGAATACTTTACGCGCGAGCAGGACGCCAAGCAGTTGAACAATGTGCTGGCCGCCACCGGCACCGAGGGCCGCTACAACATCACGGTCAAGGTCGAAGGCGGCGGGATCACCGGCCAGGCCGACGCCGTGCGGATGGGCCTGGCCCGCGCGCTGTTCAAGATTGACCCCAACTTTCGCGAGGCGCTGCGGCGCGGCGGCTTTCTCAGCCGCGACGCGCGGGAGAAGGAGCGCAAAAAGCCCGGCCTCAAGCGCGCTCGCAAGGCCCCGCAATACACCAAGCGCTAACGTAGAGACGATGCGGCGCATCGTCTCTACAATTCAACCACGTTGATAGAGGCAAGGCGTTTCACCTTGCCTCTTTGCTTTTGGCTGGCTTGGCTCTATGGTATAATCTTGACCAGCCGCGAGAGATTGTTCTTTGGGAAAACGCATGGCGATTACGATTCTGGGATTGGGACCGGGCGACGCGATGCAACTCACGCGCGAAGCGTGGGGCGTGTTGGAAGCATCCAGCGAAATCTATGTGCGGACCCGGCGTCACCCGACGGTCGAGGGATTGCCCTCGCACTTGAACCTTTACAGCTTTGATCACTTGTACGAGCAAGCCGACGATCTGCCCCAAGTCTATGAGCGCATCGCGGACGAGGTCATCCGGCTGGGGCAGCGACCGGAAGGCGTAGTATACGCCGTGCCGGGGCATCCGCTGGTGGGCGAGTCCACCGTCACGCGCATCCTCAAGCGGGCCGAGCAAGCCGGACTGCCAGCGCGGGTCGTCAGCGGCGTCAGCTTTATCTCGCCGATTCTCTCTTGCCTGGGGGTGGATGCGCTGAGCGGCTTGCAAGTGGCCGACGCGATTGACCTGGCGGCGCGACATCACCCGCCGCTCAACCCGGACGTGGCGGCGATCATCGGCCAGCTCTACAATCGCGAGGTGGCGTCCGATGTCAAGCTCACGTTGATGAACCAGTACCCGGACGATCATCCTGTGACGCTGGTGTATGCGGCGGGCACGTCGCAAGAGCGCGTCGAGACGCTGCCGTTGTATAAGCTGGATCGCCGCGACGACATTGACCACCTGACGGCGCTCTACGTTCCGCCTCTATCGCGGCCGGGCGCGTTCGAGACGTTCCAGGAGACGATTGCTCACCTGCGCGCGCCGGATGGCTGCCCGTGGGATCGTGAGCAGACTCATCTTTCGCTGCGGAGCCATTTGCTCGAAGAAACCTACGAGGTGTTGGCGGCGTTGGACGCCGAGGACGCCGATGCGCTGCGCGAAGAGTTGGGCGACCTGCTGCTCCAAATCGTGCTGCACAGCCAGATCGCCGTCGAGGATGGCGAGTTTAGCATGGCCGACGTGATCGCGACGATTGACGCCAAGATCAAGCGCCGCCATCCACACGTCTTTGGCACCGTCCTGGTCTCGGGCGTGGGAGACGTGATCGCTAACTGGGAGACGATCAAGCAGGCCGAGCGCGCGGAGAGCGGCAATGGCGAAAAATCTGCGCTCGACGGGGTGCCGGTTTCATTGCCCGCGCTGGCTCAGGCTGAGGCTTACAGCGACCGCGCGGCGCGCGTGGGCTTTGATTGGCCGAACGTCGAGGGCGTGCTGGACAAGGTGGCCGAAGAAGTCCGCGAAATCCAGCAAGCGTCCGATGCGGAGCGCGCCGACGAGTTGGGCGATCTGCTGTTCGCGCTGGTCAACGCGGCGCGCTGGATGCGCATTGACCCGGAAGCCGCCTTGCGCTCCGCCAACGCTCGATTCGTCCGCCGCTTTCGCTGGGTGGAGGCGCAGGCGCGGGCGCAATCACGCGACCTCAGAGAGATGAGCCAGGCCGACCTGGACCAGTTGTGGGAGTCGGCCAAGCGGACAAGCGGTTGAGGGCCTTTCGTCTCATCATCGGAAAGGAGGGCCTGTGGAAGAGTTTTGGAATTTCCTTGTGCGATATGCCGGGCTGGTCGCGCTGGTGTGCGCAGTGGGCGCCGCCTATAACCTGGTGACCGCCTACCGCGCCCGGCGTGAAGGGCGCTCGGCCATGTTTGGCGCAGAGCGCCAGGCGGCCAGCGACCGCGTCACGCGCTCCGGCGTTTTCGGCCTGGCGTTGGTCGGGCTGACGTTGCTGTTCTTTGGGTTGGCGCTGCTGGGTGCGGGAGGCTCTCCCTCGGCGGAGCCAGCAACGCGCCCTCCCTCTCGCACGACCACGCCACGCGCGGGCATCACGCCCAGCCTGGTCTTGACGCCCACCAGACAGCCGACCTCCTCATTGCCGACCGTGCCGCCGCCGCCTCCCGCGACGAATACGCCGTCGCCCGTCGTGGCGACCTCAGACGGGAGCCGCAAGACGGCGGTCGTCACTGGCACGGGGGATGTGGGCGGCCTCTCGCTGCGCAAGACGCCCAACGGCGAGTTGATTGACAAGTTGCTGGATGGGACGGTGGTGGAGCTTTTGGGCGAAAGCCAGACGGCGGTGGGGTTGGAATGGAAAAAGGTCCGCGACCCCAAGGGCCGCGAAGGCTGGGTAGCCGGGCAATATCTGATCGTCAATCCTTGATAGACCGCCCACGACGGATCGCAGGCCGGGTGACATTGCTCACCCGGCCTGTTTTTCTTCCTCGCGTTGCCAAAGGCTCGAGTCTGCTGCTTTGGAAACTCGAACGTATTGTGCCGTTGACAGAGTTGCGCCTTGGCATTATACTTCAATCTACATTTAAGTGAGCGGGAGAGGTCATGCCCACGCGGAAACGCGCCGTGCTGAGCGGCGAGGTGTGCGAAATCTTTAGCTTTGACGCGGCACTGGTGGCGCGGATCAAGAAACAGGTCGCCGCCGCGCAGGGCCTTTCGCGCATCTTTCGCGTGCTCGGCGACGAGACGCGCGCGCGGATCGTGTACGCGCTCGCGCAGGCCGACCGGCTGTGCGTATGCGATATTGCGCAGATCGTCGGCCTGTCGCTGCCCGCCGTGTCGCATCACCTGCGCGTGCTCCGCGAGCTGGACATTGCCCGCGCGAGCAAAGAAGGCAAGCTGGTGTTTTATTCGCTGGCCGACGATCACGTGGCTACGCTGGTGCGGCAAGGCGCGGAACACGTCGGCGAAAAGAGAAACTCGTTTTCTCGCCGCAGGTGAAAAATAGAGGGCTGACGGGCGCTAGAATTGGGGCTTGATGCGAGCGGCCCACACGTCTTTGAGACGTTGAGCATCGGCGGACGAGATGTGCCCCAGCCGAAACACCAGCAGAGATTGCTCCAGACAATCCAGCCGGGACAGGCGCACTGTAGAAGCGACGCGCAATCCGCTGGACTGCCAATCGTCGAGGGGGACATCCGTCACGGTGCGTGGCGCGGCTGAGGTCACGGCAGCCACGATTGCATCTTGACCATCCAGCCACAGGATGAGGATCGGTCGCTTCTTGGAAGCGCTCCCGTCTGTGAATGGGATGTCGGCGACGACAAGATCACCGGGGCGGATAGTCGTCATACAGTCCCTCGTCTTCAGGGGCGTAGCTTTTCAGGAACGCAGCATGGGACCGAATGGGCGTCGTCATTGGAGGAAAAGGCTGCACGATGACGATCCATCGCCCGGCGCCCACGCTACTGACAAGCGATTCTGGCAGGGTCAGCTTTTCGCCTGGCTGAAGCTCGACTTCGTAAGTCAGGTTGATCAAGTCGCTTTTCATAGCACACCTCCAAACAGCGTATGCGATTGTATCATCAGAAACGAGAGCAAGCAAGGGCAAGGCAATGGGTGTAGCAGCAAAGACGATCGAGTTGAGTGTCAAGGGAATGGACTGCGCCGACTGCGCGCTGCACGTGGAGCGCGCAGTGAGCGCGTTGCCGGGCGTGACGCGGGCGCAGGTATTTTTGATGACAGAGAAAGGCGTCGTCGAGTTCGACCCAGCGCGCGCGGACGAGCAGAAAATCATCCGCGCGGTCGAATCGGCGGGCTACCACGCCTGCGTCGAGGGCGCAGACGCGGCGCAGCAGAGCCGCGCGGCCCAGGTGGCCGACCGGGTGCGACTGGCGTTCGTCGGCGCGGTGGGTGTATTGGCCGTAGCGGCATTTGTGGCCGAGCGGACCGGGCTGGCGCAGGCTGCGCTTGAGCGCATTCCTCCATGGCTCGCGTTGTTGGCCGTGCTGGCCGGCGGCATTCCAATTTTCGTCGCCGCGCTCAAGGGGGTGCTCGTCCGGCAGATCAACGCCGATGTGCTGATGTCGGTCGGCATCCTGGCGGCAACAGCTTTAGGCGAATGGAGCGCCGCCGCAATGATTGTGTTCTTTATGACCGTGGCGCATTTCCTCGAATCGTTCACCACCGGACGCTCGCGCGAGGCGATCCGGTCGCTCATGCGCATCACGCCCAAGACGGCGCGCGTCTTGCGCGATGGCGCCGAGGTCAACGTGAGCATTGAGCAGTTGCAGGTGGGCGATCACGTGATCGTCCGGCCCGGCGAGCAGATTCCGGTGGACGGGCGAGTCGTCTCGGGTCGCAGCGCAGTGGACCAAGCGCCCATCACGGGCGAGTCGCTGCCGGTGGAGAAAAATAGCGGCGACAAAGTCTTTGCCGGGACGCTCAACCAGCTGGGGAGACTCGCGGTGGAGACAACGTGCATCGGACGCGATACGACGCTGGGCAAAATCGTGCGGCTCGTAGCAGAAGCCGAAGCTTCCAAAGCGCCAGTGCAAAAGTTTGCCGACCGCTATAGCTCATACCTTTTGCCGGTTGTGCTGAGCGTCGGCTTGCTGACCATGCTCATCAGCGGCAACGTCCGCAACGGGATTGCGGTGATGGTCGTCGCGTGCCCCTGCGCGGTGGCGCTCGCCACGCCGCTGTCGGTCGTCGCCAGCACGGGCGCGGCGGCCCGGCGCGGCATCCTCGTCAAAGGCGGTTTGTACCTGGAGGCCTTGGCGCGTGTGGACACTGTGGTCGTGGACAAAACGGGCACACTCACACTTGGAAAACCGTCTGTCACTCAAATCTCTGATTTCAAATCTCAAATCTCGAATCCACGATCCGAAATTCTAGGGCTGGCGGCGACGTTGGAGCAATATAGCGAGCATCCGCTGGCGGGCGCAGTGATGGCGGAAGCCAGAGCGCGCGGTCTGACGCTGGACGGCGCGCACGATTTTGAGGCGATCCCCGGCAAGGGCGTGGTCGCCAGAGTGAACGGTGACTCGGTCTGTTTGGGCACACGGGCGCTGCTGGACGACTGCGGCGTGCAGGTGAATCCAGAGGATGGGCGGCGCGCGGTTGAACTGGAAGCGCAAGGGCAGACTGTGTTGTGGCTGGCGCGCAACTCGGAGGCGCTCGGCCTCATTGCCGTAGCCGATGTGATTCGTCCCGAGGTGCCGGCGGCCATCGCAGAATTAAAGCGGCTGGGCATCAAGCGCCTCATCTTGCTCACGGGCGATAACGAGCGAACCGCAAACGCCGTGGCGGCGCAACTCGGCATCGCAGAAGTGCGCGCCAATCTTTTGCCGCAAGACAAGATCGAAGCGGTGCGGGCATTGCAAGCCGAGGGCCGCAAGGTCGCCATGATCGGTGACGGCATCAACGACGCGCCCGCACTGGCGCAGGCCGACGTGGGGATTGCGATGGGCGCGGCGGGCGCAGACGTGGCGCTCGAGGCCGCGCACGTGGCGCTGATGCGCGACGATTGGAGCCAGGTGCCGCAGGCCATTCGCGTGGGCCGCCGGACGTTCCGCACGATTCAACAAAACATTACTTTTGGTGTGTTGTATAATATCGCCGGCGTGACGCTGGCTGCATTGGGCATCCTGCCGCCCGTGCTGGCGGCCGCCGCGCAGTCGCTGCCCGATGTGGCCGTGTTTCTCAATTCGTCGCGGCTGCTCAAGAGTTGAGGTAATAGCTTGGCGCAGGCAACCTTGGCCTCTCGACTGTTGAAACCCTGGCGCGCGATCCGCTCCAACCCGGTGATGATCAAAGAGCTGCGCGGGCGGATGCGCGGACGGCGCGCGTTCGTCGCGCTGACGATCTATGCCGGGCTGCTCAGCGCGTTCGCCTCGGCCATCTATTTGCTGTATGCCAGCGCCGCCGACGACATCGGCGGGCCGCCGGGCCAGCTCATCGGCAAGATTGTCTTTGGCGGCGTCGTCATCACCGAGCTGCTGCTGGTGTGTTTCGTCACTCCCGCGCTCACGGCCAGCGCGATCAGCGGCGAGCGCGAGCGGCAGACGTTTGATTTGCTGTGCACCACGCTCTTGCCCGCGCAGTCGCTCGTGGTGGGCAAGCTGATTTCGGCGCTGTCGTATATCGTCTTGCTCATCATTGCCGGCGTGCCGCTGCAAAGCCTGGCGTTTTTCCTGGGCGGCGTCACGCCGGAAGAGGTCATCCTCTCCGTCGTCTTGCTGCTGGTGACGGCGCTGACGTTTGCCGTAGTCGGGCTGTTCTTTTCGGCGCTCTCGCGGACCACGCTCGGCTCGACGGTGTTGAGCTATGCTTTTGCGCTGGCTGCGACCGCTGGCGTCCCCATGTTGGCCTCGATCGTGCTCCCCGTGATGAGCATAGGGCTTGTCGGGATTTTGGGCAACCAGCCGCAACCGTGGGAGGCGCAGGCCGCGCTCATTTACCTGGGCGGATTCCTGCTTTGCACCAATCCGTTCCTCGCCGCCATCTTGACCGAGGTGGCGCTGCTCGAAAAGCAGACGGCATTCTTTTTCAAAGTGAATGTCACCGCCGGTCACGACATCTGGTTGGTCTCGCCGTGGATTGTCTACACAGCGTTGTGTCTGCTGCTCAGCCTGATCTTGGTAGTGTGGAGCATGTGGCTGCTCAAAAGGAAACAAGTCTGATGAGCGCATTGGAACGGACCGATCTCGAATTGCTCTTTTTGCTCGACCGCTGGATGATCCGGCGGCGCGCGGTGGAGAGCGCCACTGCCTTTGCGCGCGGGTTGACCCTGGGACTGACCGTCGGCGTGTTGATTGCATTGGCCGCGCGCTTGTTCCCGATTCTGGTTACCTCGCAAACGGCGGCGTTGGCGGGCGCGTGCGCGGCGATGGGAGCGCTGGCCGCGCTGGCCGTCGCGTGGCTGCGACCGATCACGCCGATTGCGGCGGCGCGTTACTTTGATGGGCGTTTTGATCTGGCCGAGCGTGTCAGCGCGGCGCTGGAAATCCAGCGCGGCATCTTGACCGCGCCGGACGAGTTGGCTCGCCAGCAACGGGCCGATGCGCTCGCTCACGCGCGGCGAGTGAATGTCGCCGCGCGCTTGCCATTCCTTTTGCCCCGGCGTGAATCGCTGGCGGCGATCGTTTTGGCGGCAGCGCTCGTCGCGGCGCTGTTCTTGCCCAATCCGATGCAAGGCATCCTGGCGCGGCAGGCCGCCGTCCGCGCGGCGCAGCAACAGAGCGCGCAGCAACTAGAGCAAATCCGCGCGCAAGTGGCCGCCAACGATCGGCTGCCGGAGGCGGAGCGTCAGGCCATGCTTCGGCAGCTTGACGAGACCATCGCTCGTCTGCAATCGGGCCAGCTCACGCAAGAGCAGGCTGTGGCCGAGCTTTCGCAAGCGCAAGGGCGGTTGCAGACGCTCGCCGATCCGCAGGCCAATCGTCAGCAGGCAGGGCTGGCGCGCGCGGCCCAAGATTTCGGCGGCACCGAGCCGACCAAGGAACTGGCGCAGGCGCTCGCGCAAGGCGACGCGCAGCGCGCGGCGGACATCTTGCAGAGCCTTGCGGGCACGGAAGGTCGCCCGCTCACGCCGGAGGAGATGAAGCAGCTCGCTCAAGAGCTGCACCAGGCGGCGCAGACATTGCAAAATTCCAACCCCGACCTGGCCCGGCAGATGGAGCAAGCCGCGCAAGCGATTGACCGGGACGACATTGACGCCGCACGACAATCGTTCGGCCAGGCCGCGCAAACGCTCGACCAGACCGGCCAGCGGATCGCCTCGAGCCAGGCGGCGCAGCAGGCCGCGCAGGCCGCGGCCCAGGGCCGGCAGGCTGTGGCGCAAGCGGGGCAACCAGCGAGTGACCAGGTCGCCAGCGGGCAAGGGACACAGCCGGGTACGCAAGGCCAGGGTCAAGGACAAGGTCAAGAGCAAGGAGGCGGAGGAGCCGGGGCCGGGCGAGGCGCCGATAGCGGTCAGGGCGGGCAAGGCGGGCCGGTCGGACAGAATCCCATCGGCCAGGAGAACGCGCCGGGCGATGGCGGGCTGGTCAACTTTGATCCGGTTTATGCGCCGTTGCGGTTGGGTGGGCAGGGCGGGCCGAGCGTGGGGCTGCCGGGTCAACCGAATCCGCAGGGGCCGGTCGTTGGCACGGGGCCATTGGCTGCGCCGGAGAGCGGGCAATCACTTGTGCCCTATAGCGATGTGTACGGCCAGTACGCGCAGCAGGCGGGCATTGCGCTAGATAGCGGCAACATTCCGCTGGGGTATCGGGGGTACGTCAAGCAGTATTTTAGCTCGCTGCAGCCGTGAATCAGTGAACCGTGATCAGTGGGCAATTCGTCAGGCGCGGCTGTCCCGTCATCCCCGTCATTTTGCCTGATTGCGACAAGCCCCCCGAACTGCCCGTTCTTCTCGAAGGCATGACGTGGGTGAACTTTTCCAAACAGATGCCTGATCCGATGGAGCAATTGATCTGGGGTATCACAGGCGAGCGGGGTGCAAGACCCGACAGGTTTGTGGAATCTGTCAGGCCTGAGGAACTTGCCCAACCTGTCCTTTCGCTAGAACAGGTAGATCGGGTCAAGCTGCGCCAGGTGCTCGTCACGTATTTCAATGAGAGTGAGTTACGCGACCTGTGCTTTGACCTAAAGATAGATTACGAGACCTTGCCAGGCGATAACAAAGGAGACAAGGCGCGAGAGTTGGTTGCGTATTCTGAGCGATATGGACGCTGCGCCGATTTAGCTCAAGCTTGCTATCGCTTACGCCCGCACGCGCCGTGGTGAGCTTTTCAGAAAACCGCTTTCTCGGAGAAAACGGTTTTCTGCAAGGAGTCAAGCCATGAGCCGCAAAAAGAAACGCGAAACGCCGGAATGGCAGTGGGAACAAGCTCTGATTGATGCCTACTATGACTATCGCTATCACCAGGTGCTTGATCCCCTCCACGATCAGTTCCTGCGGTGGAAAGCCGGTGAACTTTCACACTTGGAGATTGACCAGGCTATTCACCGAACACACAAGCAGAATCAAGAACTGTACGGATTGTTCACTGAGAATCGCGCTTACCTGGTGGGGCTGATCCAGTTCGATCACAAGTGGTTTGGCGAGTGGGTGAAGGATCATCCGCCGCCGGAGGGTATCGAACTGGTGCCACAGGCGTTGAAATCTTCTGCGGATATTGAGGAGACGAAGGACGAATGACGAACGCTTTTCGTCCTTCGTCTTTCGTCACGCGAGGTATTTCCGCGCTACCTCTGCCACATGCGCGCGCTGGGGATCGCGTGACCACGCGGCAATGACCGGGCGGCACACATCCGGGCGGGCGCGGGCCAGCTTGACCATGGCGGAGGCGACCGCGCGCCACACAAAGCGCCGCTCGTCTGTCGCCAGTTGGTTCAGCAGTTCCACGCCGGCCTCGGCATATTTGCGCGCGCCCGCCGCCGTCCACACCATCGCCACGTTCCAACGCGCGGCCTCGTCCTTGAGCCGCGCCCACTTGCGCAGCCGTCTGAGTGTTGGCTCCGGGTAATGCGGCAGAATCATCGCGCCGATGGCAAACGGCCCCAGGTTCACACGCACGTATTCGGCGCGGTCAGAGATGAGCGCGTCGTGCAGCCGGAGCAGCGGCTCGGCTCGCTCTGGCTGCGGATGCTTGCGGTCAAAGGCGCTCATCGTGGCGATGACCACCGCGCGCCGGACGTTTTCCGACTTGTGCCGCGTCCAGCGTTCCAGCATGGGGTAAAACTCGTAGAAGTGTTCATTGAGGACGCGGCCTGCGGCGTTCCCCGCGTGCTCACGTGCGATCCAGTTGGCGTCGTCTGCGGAGCGCACTAGTTGCGCGGTAACAAACCTGGGGCGGTAGGTGTACAGACAGGGCAGGATCATCACGCCGATGCCGCAGACGCTGGGTTGGGCGTGTGCCAGCAACGCCTTTGTCCAGGTGTACAAGTCACGAGGACGTTCGGCCAGGTGAGCCGCGATCAGGCGTGCCGCCAGCCCCTGATCAGGCCCCATGATGATAGACGAAACACCCAAGACTTGCCTGGCCTTGGGATCGTCGTCAAGGTAGCGCGTGACAGAGTTGAGGGCAGACAGCACACCGTCAAAATCGTTTGCCTCAAGGGCGGCGCAGAGTTTGCGTTCGAAGGCAAGTGTGGGTTTCATCGCTTGAAAAGACCTCCGAGATTGGGGAAACCTCGGAGGTCTGCTGTTCACCGAATATAGTGGTTCTCTTTGAGCCAGGCCACCATGTCGTGCAGCGTTTCGTCGAGCGGGCGCGGGGCATAGCCTAGCTCTTGCCGGGCCTTGCTCGAATCGTAATACCAGCGGTAACGCATCAACTGTGCGGTGGCGGCGTCCAGCAGCGGCGCGCGCGAGAGCCATTGCATCACCCATCCGCTTGCGAGGGCGACCGTGTTCGGCACGCGCAGTGCCGGCGGGCGGCGGTTAGCGGCTTTGCCCAGCCGCTCGAACAGTTCGCGGAACGTGACGTTCTCACCACCTGCCAGGTACTTGGCTCCCACGCCGCCGTGCTCCAGCGCGAGCACGAGCGCCTCGGCCACGTCGCGCGCGTCCACCACGTTCAGCCCGCCGGAAGAATAGAACGGCATCTGCCCGCGCAGGAACGCGACGATCTGTCGCTGCGGCGAAGCGCGCAAGTTGTGAACGCCAGGGCCGATGCAGTATGTCGGATAGACGAACACGATGGGCATTCCGGCGGCCAGGTGCTTTTCGGCTTTGGCGTCGGCGGCGCGGCGCGCGACGACGTAGGGAATCCGCAAGTTGCCGAGATTATCTTGGACGTTTTCGCCGACAGGTTGCCCTTGCGCGCCGACGCCGAGCGCAAAGATGGAAGCGACGTGGATGAATTTTTCCACGTTGGCGTGCTGCGCCGCCGTGAGCACGTTGCTCGTGCCGACCAGGTTGATCTCCCACACGCGCCAGCCATTGAGGGGATGCGTGTTGACCAGGCCCGCCGTGTGAATGACGGCTTTGCAGCCTGCGGCAGCGTCAACGAGGGTGCCGGGCTTGAGCAGGTCGCCGCGAGCGATTTCCACGTCCAGCCCGTCCAGGCTGCGCAGGTCAGCGCGCGGAGCGTCGCGCACGAGCGCGCGCACGGCATAGCCGCGTTGCAGCAGGCCGCGGACGACGTGCGATCCGATGAATCCGTTAGCGCCGGTTACTAGAATTGTCATAGGTTTCACCGCCGGGATGCCGAGTGCGCACAGAGAGATAGAGCGCCTTCCGAGTCTTTGACGCAGGCCCTTTACTGGGCGACGCGCTTGGGATGATAAGCCATGTTCATGTACCTATCACCACCTTCAAGTTCGTCTAGCATTTGGGCAAGCCGCTTTTCTTGTGTTTCTTTCCGTTTTGCGCGAGTTATCCAGCCGACATAGTCGTTTCGTTGGTATGATGGACGACTATTATACGCTTCCATCAATCCACGCTCAAGAAGCGCATCTCTAACAAAAGCCGGCATTTGATGGCGAGGTCTTGTCAGGTGTGTCATCTTTTAACGCGTCCACTTCCATGTCAGCACCGCCAGTTGCCCGCCCTCTCCCCGCGCGGATTCTGCCAGTGCGCTGACAAGCTGCAACAATGATAAGTTGTTGTGTCGCCGATGAAAGGCCCATAGGCTGAGGCCGGATGACCTGAAAGGATCACGTCCGGCTCGGAGGGCGGAACGGCGGCGGGGCGGGCGACTGCCCCGCCGACCGGAACTTGGGCGGCTTCAGACTTCATAACTTATCCCATTGTACTCGTCGCAAATCATTTTGAACTTGTCTGGCTCTTTCTCGAAAAACTCATCCAGACGAGTATAACACTGCAAGATGACCTCAATATACCATCAGGTTGGTTGAAATCCAAGTTTCCAATGGAAATAGGTTTCGTGAAGGCGTGCCTTTGCGGACAGTCATCAAACCAAATAGGAAGATGGTGATTGCAACGGTGCATAGTTTTTACTTTGTGCTTGCAAACCCTATTGACGAAGTTTAGCAGAGAGTCTACCTCTCCCCTCTTGTCTGATAAGAACTCTCTGGCTTTCTTTGTCTGGGATGATTCTATCTTTTGAACAATCTCCTCAAAATCACATATTATTTCAGAGACGACGAGCAAGAGTCTGGTATAGTATCGAAACAGGGCTTGACGATTCTCATCGTTGAGAAAATCGTAGTAGTCGCAGGACTCGTCTTTCAAAATGTCCGATATATTGCTTGCCCACTCGCCCAAACTACAAAAGATGCTGATATGTTGATAGTCCAGTTCAAAAGTGGCTCTGTCTTGCCACTTGCACTCAAAACTCCCTGTGATGTCATCGTTATCCAGTTGGCAATTTCTGTTTGTTCCTACCTGCCAAAGGTGGAAGGTTTGCTTTCGAATGTTGCCGAAGAGATTGCTTTTCCATTCCATTGTTGGTGCTCCAGATGCTCGGCGTGCCGCCTAACGATTGAGCTGAGCTGCGTGGCGGGTTGACAGGGCTACCCAGCCTACCCGAACCATTTCTGGCAATTCGAGCCGGTTTTGGGCACCCGATTAGCCACGTCAGCTCGAGCGATTTGTTAGGCCGTAGTAGCCTGTTCAACTGCTAATCTACATTTATGGCTCCGACTTTATCTTATGTGGCCCTAACAGAATTATGGTGAGTATGATGACCAAGCTGTCCAAGCAGAGAAGCACTTTGTCCAGTGTTGAAAAGTTGGTTGTTAGTAGGGAGACTAATACGGTTAAGAATTGTGTACCACAGAGGATCCCGCGCGATGCGAAGTGTGCGAGTGACCCAATCTTCCCCAAATCGCGCAGTGGTGTATGGAAATGCTCCCACCCTATGTTGCCCAATCTTCCTTCTATTTGCTCTCTGATATACATTCCCAGTTGTCCAATCCGAATATCGCTTTGAACCCATGCGATTGATAGAAATAGTGCCAGAACTGGGTAGGTCAGTTTTGCGGTCACTGAGTCCATCGCTAGAAAGGTTCCTGTTGCAACCAATGCCAGCGAGATTAGTTGATGTTGTATCTCGGTGCGTTTGAGTATCTCATCTCGAAGTTTAGCATACTCGGCGAGCAAGAAGTCCGATATCTCTTTGGAGGATGGGTTTGTCACTTCGGAAGTCATCGAATGTATTGGTTCGTTCATAAGGATCTCCTATCTATATAGGAATGGAAGGGACAGCGTTAGATTGTCACGGCTTTGACAGCGAGCGGCCTAACGTAAGCATCACCCGCCGCTCAGGATGCGACGAACGGCGCTGTTGCCCCGAACGGCGATGACCACGCGAAAGTAGCTCTTGAACACGGCACGTATGGGCGGTCGGGTGCATGCAGGGTTAGTGCGAATGCACCCACATGAATAACGCCGGTTAACATAGCCGCTTGTAAACATAGCATAGCACAACGTTGCGGTTTTCATTTGATTACCCCCTCTTTATAGAGGGTACGAAGCAATTGTTTCAGCTCGGAAACATACTGTTGGCGGTGCCTTCTTGGAAATGGTAAATTGTGCAAAACCGCCTGGCAATTTTCTGCATCTAAGGCTTGTTGCACATATGGCGTAATTTGTTTCATTACGACAATAACAATCTTGGGTGAAATTTGCTTTATCTTTTCCCTAAAACTCGGCAAGCTTTTTGCCCGTTCTCTTGCACGAGTCGAATTGTCCAAGTGATTTACGGGAGTCTCGCAAAGGTCTTCCAAGTAACACCCCAAATCTTGAAAAGTTTTCAAGAACGGAGTTTGTTGATTTAGATACGGCAAGGCTTGTAAGAAACTTTCTTTAGTTGCGTGGTACAAAAGTGAATTTTCGATGTAGAAGAATTTACCACTTGCGGGGGGAGATTCACCTACAAACAAGATTTTGATTTGGGCGGGGCGATACGATTCGCGCAGAAATTCAAAGTCTATATTTTGCATTGTGTGAGTTCCCTTTCCACAGTTGACCTTACGCCAAGTCCTCGGGTTGCAATGAAGCACCTAACTCGGGATTGAGCCGCCCAAGCAAAGTGCGCCATCTCGTTTGCCCTTATGCCTTTGCGCCTCCACGCTAAATATCGGCAAAGGTGATGACGAGCTGGTCGTGTTTGTCATAGCCTCGGATTTTGAAGACAGTTTTTCAGGACGATTGAAGGAGCGAGTACACGGGCACAAGAACTTGACGCGCTGCCTTCTGACGTCCGCGAACGCTTTCTGCAATCATCTTTAGCACATTCGCCGCATAGCGCGTGCCGCATTGCGTGCACACTCCAGCAGGCACCGCTTCAATGAGGATATACTTTCCTTTGACTTTACGATGCAGAGTCACTCGTTTTTCAACAATGGCCCCGCCGCAGTATTCGCAAGTTTCGCCTTCCCAAAAACCCATGCCTTCTCCCGCTAATCGGCAAAGGTGATGACCAGCCGGTTGTGTTCGTCATAGTGATACCGCGCAAAGAACGGCGGATCGTCGGGCCGCATCGCCAGCACCTTGGGCAATAATTCCGGCAAATCCTCTACCAGGTCGAGCGTCGCCACACGGTCGCGGCGCACCCACTCCAATGTGCCTTCGGGCGATGGCCGCGCCTCTCGTCCGCGCGCCTGCGCCGTAAAGACAAACAATATGATACCTATTTCTTCGCCCGTGTCAATATTGATGACGCCGCGCAGGCGCGCGTCGGAAACGTCTAATCCGGTTTCTTCACGCATCTCGCGGATGGCGGCAGTGTAAACGTCTTCGTCCGCTTCGACGTGCCCGCCCACGCCGTTGTACTTGTTCGGCCAGATGCGCTTGGTGGGCGAGCCGCGCAGCAGCAGCACCTCGTCGCCGTGTGTGATGAAGCACAGCGTGCGTGGCACGGCTTGGTAGCGACGGAGCGAATGTCGAACCCCTTGATCGGCGCTGCTCATTTGGATTGGAGATCGGGTATTAGAGATTTGAGATTGTCCAAGTTCGGCTCGATGTGCTGAGCCTGTCCCGCTGCCTTGATGGCGGACTTTACGTCTTTGAGTCCATTGCCTGTGACAAGCACGACGATGGTCTCGTCGGGCTGCGCCATTCCCTGTTGAATGGCCTTGACCAATCCAGCGTAGGCGGTGGCTCCGGCGGGTTCCGAAAACACGGCAGCCTGCCGCGCCAGGACGCGCATCGCGTCCAGGATTTCGTCGTCAGTCACGGTCAGATACGCTCCGCCGGTTTGCGTCGCCGCGCGGACGGCGCGCACGCCATCGCGCGGCAAGCCGACGCTGATGCTATCCGCAATCGTCTGCGCGTCCACTGGCGTGATCGTTTCGGTGTGAGCGCGCCAGGCGTTGTAGCACGCCGCAGATCCCTCGGCTTGCACGCCCATGATCTTGGGCATCCGATCAATCCAACCGAGCGCCAGCAAGTCCTTTAGCCCTTTGTGAAGGCCAGAGATGATATTGCCATCGCCGACGGAGACAAAAATCCGGTCGGGCGCGCGCCATCCCAACTGCTCGCAGATTTCCAGCGCCGCCGTCTTTTTGCCTTCCAGCGTAAACGGATTGTAGCCGGTGTTGCGGCAATACCAGCCAAACTCGCGGCTCGCCTCCAGGCACAAGTCAAACGCCTGATCGTAGGTGCCCTTGACCAGCATCACCGTCGCGCCGAACATGAGCAGTTGCGCGACCTTGGCCTCCGGCGCGGTCTGCGGGACGAAAATAACAGCTGGCTGGCCGACGCTGGTGGCCATGCCCGCGAGCGCCGCGCCCGCGTTGCCGGAAGAAGCCGTCGTGACAATCTCGCGTTTCAGCTCGCGCGTCCTGACGACGGCGATGGCACTGGCGCGATCTTTGAACGACGCGGTGGGATTGCGCCCGTCGTCCTTGACGTAGACGTTGGGCATCTGCAAGTGGTCGCACAATCGCGGCGAGCGATACAGCGGCGTCCAACCGATTTGAAGCGGGAGCGCGGGCGAATCCGGCTCGATGGGCAAAAGCGGCCGATAGCGCCAGATGGAATAATCGCGGTCGTCGGCGAGCCGCTGCTTGGTCCATCGCTGGGCGATTTTGGGTAAATCGTACACTACATCCACGTTGCCCGCGTCGCCGTGCTTGGGGCAGACGTACTCGATCTCGTTCAGGCTGTATTCCTGGCCGCATAAACTACATTTGAATCCGAGAACGTGATCCATTCCCTTTCCCTTTGAACCAAGACGCCAAGCCTCATTTTTATTTTCGGACCTTGGCGTCTCGGCGATGTGGCAACACCTACGCTCGCCGCTTGTAAGGCCGCAGTTTGAGGCTCATGGCCTGTTTCCAGTCCTCGATCACGGCGGGCTTGTCAAAGAACACCCACTCGTCAATCGGCGGGTAGCGATATAGGATGGCGGCGTGAATCTGCTGCCCGCCCCGCTGGTTCCACGCGTTCACCTGCTGGTACATCGTCCACACCCAGCCATTGTTGACGTTGCTCCAGCCCCAATGCGGCTCGGCGACCGGAAACAGGTGATTGGTCTCGGTGAGATAGACCGGCAGTTGGCGAAAGCGTTCCGGCGTGGCGTTGAGCGTGTCCTCGAACGCCCAAAAGTGATAGCGCACCGTCTCCAGAGGCGGATTGCCAAATACCTGGTCTTTGTCCTCCACCAGCCGAGGATCGGGGCCGTGAGTGTAGGAATGAACCGCCAGCCCGTCGCACGCGGTAATGTTATCCAGCATCGTCTTCCAGTAGCGGCGCATGTCGCCATAGGGCGAGTTGTACGGCGCGAGATAGAGACCCGAGTTGTAGGGGTCAACCGCGCCGGGGCAGACGATGGCATCTGGTTTGGCCTCTTTGATGCGCTGGTAGACCAGGTTAAAGCAGCGCGCGTAATCCTCCGGCATGATGGGTTGGCCATTCGGCCATTCGCGCGGGTTGTTTATCTCGTTGCCGATGACATAGATGCGCACGCCTTGCGTGTTGCGGGCGAAATTGCCGCAGCGCCGGGCAAAGTCCGCGTACTTGTTCGACTTGGGAAGAGTGCCATCATCTCCGTAGCCGTTGTTCAACCGCACGATGACCGTGTGATCGCCGAGGACGCGCGGACGATAATCCGCGCCGGCCGTGTCGTTCGGCTCAGCCCCGATGCCTTCTGTCCACAGCAAATAGCCTCGCACGCCCGCTTGCTGCATGATGGTACCGGCCTTTTGGTTATTGCTGCCATCGTCGAATTCGTCGTGGACGCCATAGAGATGCGGCGCGTCGTCGCGCGGCGTGAGCACCCAGCCATCCGGCCACTGCAAGTACAAGAGCGGGTCCACGTAACCGGGGCGATAGATGCCGGTCTGCGCGCCCGTCTTTTTCAGGTTCAAGTGGAGATGCGGCCCGGTGGATCGCCCGGTCGAGCCGACCTTGCCGATGAGCTGGCCGACCTCGACCGGCTGGCCTTGATTCACCAACACTTCGGAGAGGTGAGCGTAAAGCGTCTCGTAGGTCTGTCCCTCGTAGGCATGTTGGATGCGGACAAAGTAGCCGTAAGGATATTGGCTCTTTTTATCAGGCGTGACGTGAGTCGGGTCCTTGTCCACTTCGGTGATCACGCCATCCGCGCAGGCATAGACCGGCTCGCCCGCCGCCGCGAGAAAATCCAGTCCCTCGTGCGCGGGCAGGCCAGGACGATAGTCCCACGGGCTGGCCGCAAAGAGACGACTAAAGCTCTTCCAGGGTTGACCATACCGCGTGATCAACTCGCGATTCACCGGCCAGTGCAGCCGGAACGCTTGGGGTGGGGGAGGCGTCACGTCGGGGTAAGGCTCCTGGCGACCAAAGCGGTCGTCGTGAGTCACGCGGCCATCCAACCGGCGCGTCAATTCTGCGGGCGTCGCCACTTGGATCAAGTCAAGTTGCGCGTCCGGATAGTGCTGATGCAGCCACGCGCCAATGTCATCGCCGCCCCACGCGCCGGGGTAGACGATCGCCGTGACAATGTGATTCCGACCGTGAAAGCTGCCCGCATCGTCCGCAGATTGAGCGACCGTGACGCGAAAGCGCAACGCATAGTTTTGAATCGCCGCGTACCACGCCCAGTCGCATCCGTGCGGCAGCAGTACAATGTGGCTGTCGTAGGTCGAAGGCCCGGCGCCCGCCGGGCCGAAGGGGCCGACGAACTGGGCGTAGGCATAGCGAGTCACTTCGCCTTGCGCGATTCGCC
>CAYHAR010000004.1:35401-36892 GCA_964354595.1 uncultured Anaerolineae bacterium
GGCCAAGTTACTACACGCTGACCCTCATCCCGGGCACGCTTCGCGCCATGCCGTTTCAGGCAGGCCGACGAGAACGAACTAGGCCTCGGGCTGGCCGAGCATCTGGTGATAGAGCGATTCGCGCTCCAGCCGCGCCACGTACAGCGTGCTCCATGCGGCAAAATCCGGCGACCATAGCCGGCCACTTGATCCGCCCTCGTAGGAAGCATAAAAGGTCTTGGAGGGCATCCCGTAGGTGCGTTCGTACAGCGCCAGCTCGTGGTCGAGCGCCTCGATGTCGGCCTTGATCAGGCGGGACATGCTCGCGTAGAGGCGGCGCATTTCGTCCGGTGGCCGGGCCGCGCTGGGCAAATGGTTTCGAGCGGTAGGGGGCTTGTTTCTAGTCATTGCATGTTAACTGGGAACCCGCGCTCGCAAAAACTCGACCAGCGTCCGCACGCCAAAGCCTGTCCCGCCTTTGGGCGTGTAGGGGCTGTTCGAGTCGTTCAACGACATGGGAGCAATGTCCAGGTGCGCCCATGGATAAGAGGTAAACTCTTTGAGAAAGATCGCCGACGCACCGACGCCGCCACCTCGCCCGCCGGTATTCTTCATGTCGGCGACCTCGCTCTTGATCTTGTCCTTGTATTCCTCGTAAAGCGGCAGCCGCCATAGTTTTTCGCCCGCTTTCGTGGCGGCCTCGCTCAGCCTGGCCGACAGGTCATCGTCGTTGGAAAAGATGCCGGCCGCCACCATGTCGCCCAATGCAATGACGCACGCGCCAGTCAGCGTCGCCAGGTCAATTACGGCGGAAGGATTGTAACGCGCGGCGTAGCACAACGCATCGGCCAGAATCAGGCGGCCTTCGGCGTCGGTGCTGATGACCTCAATCGTTTTGCCGTTCATCGCTTTGAGCACGTCGCCCGGTTTATAAGCGTGACCGGAAGGAAGATTCTCGCACGCGGGCGCGAACGCCACGACGTGCATTGGCAAATCGAGCTGGGCTACCGCCTGCATCGCGCCGATGACGGCGGCGGCGCCGGCCATGTCGCCCTTCATGTCTTCCATTTTCTCGGATGGCTTGATGCTGATGCCGCCACTATCGAACGTGATGCCCTTGCCGACGAAAATCACCGGCTGGCCTGCGTCCGGCTTGTGTTCGAGGAGGATGAACTGCGGCGGCTCGTCGCTGCCTTGCGTCACGCCCATGAACGCGCCCATGCCGAGCTCGGCCATCTGCTCCAGGCCCAAGACTTCATACTTGAGCTTGTTCTGCGCGGCCATGTCGCGCGCGGCATCGGCCAGGATGTGCGGCGTCATGTGATTCGAGGGTTGGTTGACCAGGTCGCGCGCGAAATTCGTCGCCTCGGCCAAAATCCGGCCTACACGCGCCCCGGCCTCCACCGCGGCCAGCTTGCTCGCGTCGGCTTCGACGAGCGTGAGCGATTCGACCGGGCCGCGCTCGGCCGGCGCGCTTTTGTGGACGCGGAACTCGTACAATCCCAGCAAGAT
>CAYHAR010000004.1:36992-38556 GCA_964354595.1 uncultured Anaerolineae bacterium
ATACATCGCGACGATGTCGTATGTGTTGTCTCATCTCTTGCAAGCTAATGGGTTTCTCGTCGTGACGTTCAGCTACCATGGCCAAGTCACAAGTCCTACTTCAATCGCCCCAACACCCTCAACGCCTTGCGAACGCGCGCTTGATTCTCGGGCGCATTCAGCCACAGGCTCGCGCCCGATGGATGGGGCAGGGGAATATGGCGCACACCGTCCCGGACGAAGGCCCGCCCCACAATGTCTTGCAGCTTATTGTGCCCCAAAAACGTCTCAATGGCAAGTTCGCCGACCAGCGCAATGACCTCGGGCCGAACCAGCGCCAGCTCGAGGTCGAGGAATGGGCGGCACAGCTTTTGCTCCACCGCGGTCGGACGCCGGTCGCCTTTGGACGCTTTGCCCGGATAGCATTTGGTGATAGCGGTGATGTAACACTGCGCGCGAAATTCTTCTTCGTCCCAACCAGCCTCAGCCAGCCACTTGAATAACCGCTGCCCCGCCGGGCCGCTGAACGGGCGACCGTGGCTGCTACGCTCGCTCGGCGGCGCTTGGCCGATCACCATCAGCCGCGCCTCCGCCGGCCCCGATACCACCAGATGCGGCACCGATTCCACAGTGTATCCCGCCTCCGCGCACTGGCGGCATTTTGCAATCTCACGGTGCAATGCCTCTAGCTCATAACGTGCGCTTTGCTTCCTGCCTCTTGCCCCCTGCATCCTGCCTCAGGCCTCTTTCTTCTTGTGCACCATCCGCCGATACGCCTTTTGCAGCAGCACTGCATCCACTTCCTGGTCGGGGCTTTCGCACATCACGCGACCTGTTGCCCCAATGTCTATCAGCGCGCGCAACAAGTCACGATACTTGATGTCGGCTTCTTTGAGCATCAAGTGATTGCGCTCGCCCTTGGCGCTGTACTCGATGCCCGATATATGGATGTGAATGTTGCGGATGCCTCGCTCGCCCAATCCCGCTGCGACGAGCTTGAGCGCGTCGAGAAACTCGCGGTATGAATTGAACGACCCATCGCCGCGACGCGCGTGCAAGTGAGCAAAGTCAATGCACGGCAAGACGCCATCCACGTCGCGCGCAAGCTGCACGGTTTCTTCCAGCGTGCCGAACATGGCCGACTTGCCCATCGTCTCCGGGCGCAGCGTGACGGTGTTGCCCTCCGCGCGCAGCTCGGCCACGACTTTGGCCAGTCGGTCACGCGCGACGCGGTACACTTGGTCCGGCGGCTGGCCGAAATACGTGCCGGGGTGAAAGATGATGTCGGTCGCCCCGGCTTTGAATCCGGCGCGCGCCGCTTTCATCAAACGCTCACGGCCTGCCGGCCACATCTTGGCGTCGGCGTTGAGGTTGATAAAGTACGGCGCGTGAACCGAAAGCGCCACGCCGTGCTCTTGCGCAACAGCCTGGATCGCGGCGCACGTCGCGTCGGTGGCCGAGACGGATTGCACCCAGGCCAGCTCTAATGCGCCGAGTCCGAGTTCCTTGATGCGCGCGATTGCGCCGGGGCTGCCGCCGGGCTTTTTCGGTGTGCTGGGCGGCGCGCCGACGGTGCCAAAGATCA
>CAYHAR010000004.1:38656-41930 GCA_964354595.1 uncultured Anaerolineae bacterium
GGGCGCTCCGGCTCGACGTCCACCTGGTCGTTGACGATCATTTGCCCCAACTTTTTGCCGTACTCGGTCAGATCGCTCATCCTGGACACGTCGTCCATCTCGATGAGCGGAATGTTGATCTGAAAGCGGCGCAAGTCCAGGTCGGGAAAGAATTGTTTGACGATGTGGACTTGCTGATCGTTCGCGGCGTCGAGAAAAGTATCCACCAGTGGCGTCAGCCACTGGATCGAGATGAACCGGTCAGCTTGGTGCAGCCTGAGCGCGTCGGGCGTGCGGCCCGAACCGACGCTGATGAGCGTGGTTTCTTTCGGGTCCCAGCCCTGGCAATAGACCGCCTCAAAGGCTGCCGCGTAGCACGGGTTGGAATATGATCCCACGCCGCCATCCACATAGCGCCCGTCCACGACCGGAAAGTACGTCGGCACGGACGAGCTGGCCAGAACCGCTTTCCAGACCGGAAAATCTCGGTACTCGTCCTTCCACGGCTTGACAAAGCGCGTCCGGTTCTCCACCAGGTCGCGCAAGACGATGACAATGTCCTTGCGCGGCGTGGCCGTCCAGAAATCGCCCATCTTGATCTCGCCGATGACGCGCTTGAGCGCGTCCACGAGCGGCTGGCCAGAGTAGCGATACGGAAAGATTGGCCAGAGCTTGGAGCGCAGCGTGTTGGGAAAGATGGTTGTGCCGAGCTGCATATAGAGGTCGTACATGCGTTGCGCGGCTAGTCCCGCGCCCAGCCCGGCGGAGATGATGCTGCCGGTGGAGGAGCCCGCCGCCAGCGCAAAGATTTCGCTCACCGGCTTGCCCAGCTCTTGTTCCAGCGCGATGAGCGCCTGCGTGATCATCACGCCCCGGATGCCGCCGCCATCAATGGCGACAGCGACGTTTTTGCGAAACGGTTTAATGTCCGCCTCCTTTCCCTTAGTCAATCGGTCAATCAGTTACCCGGTAACGGACCACTAACCACTGATATTCTATCACGAACTCACTGGGCAGGCGAATGGCTGGATTGGGACGAGTGACGAAAAGCCCGCCAGAAACGCGAGGAACGTCAATCACTGCCCATGCATCAATCATGGTAGAATGGATGTATAATGGAGCAACCCCACTCTCAATCCGCAATCCGAAATCGAGGAGGCCCTTCATGGACGTGCCCATGTCCGCGCTAGACAAGCCAGTTGACTGGGAAGCCATCTATGCTGCGCGAATCCAACGCATGAGCAGTTCGATCATCCGCGAGCTGCTCAAGTTGACGATGCAGCCGGACATTATCTCCTTTGCCGGCGGGCTGCCTGCGCCGGAAATGTTCCCCGTGCGCGAGTTTGAAGAGGCGTGCGCGTATGTCCTTCGCCGCGAGGGTGCCCAGGCGCTTCAATACGGCCCATCGGAAGGTTACGGCCCGCTCCGGGAATACCTGGTCGAGCGGATGCGTAGGTACGGTGTGCCCGCCGAAGTAGATAACATCCTGATCACCAATGGCAGCCAGCAGGCGCTCGACCTCGTCGGCAGGATTTTTGTGGATAGCACCGTGGTTGTCTGCACCGAGCGGCCTACGTACCTCGGCGCGCTGCAGGCCTGGAACGCTTACGAGGCTAACTATTGCACCGTCCCGCTCGACGACGAAGGAATGATCGTAGACGAATTGGAAGAAACGGTCCAACGATGCCACCCCAAGTTTATCTACGTCCTGCCCAACTTTCACAATCCCGCTGGCGTCTCGTTGAGCGAAGAGCGCCGACACAAGCTCGCCGAGGTGGCTCGCAAGTACGACCTGTTCATCGTCGAGGATGACCCGTATGGCGAGCTGCGCTTTGAGGGCCAAGACCTCACGCCGGTGGTCACGTTAGCCCAAGAGCGCACGATTTACGTCGGCACTTTTTCCAAGACGCTCGCGCCGGGCATCCGGCTGGGCTGGGTCAGCGCGCCGCAAAAGGTCGTCAGCAAGTTGGTGCAGGCCAAGCAGGGCGCTGACTTGCATACCAGCACGTTCGTGCAGGTTGTGGCCAACGACATTTGCCAGCGTGGCTTTCTTCGCCAGCACGTCAAGCACATCCGCGCCACGTATAAAGAGCGGCGTGATACGATGCTCGACGCGATGGCCGAATTCTTTCCCGAAGAGGTCAAGTGGTTCCGGCCGCAAGGCGGGTTGTTCTTGTGGACGACCACGCCGCCCCAGTTGGACACGGTGGATCTGTTCAAAGTGGCGGTGGCAGAAAAGGTGGCCTACGTACCGGGCGATCCGTTTTACCCTGGCGCGGACCCTGAAGGTCGCCGTCACATGCGATTGAATTTTTCGTTCGCCAAGCCGGAAGTGATTGTGGAGGGCATCCGGCGACTGGGGAATGTGCTCAAGAAAGCCTTGGTCGCCTAGCACTCGGTTTTGACCGCAGACCGCTGACCGATGACCGCAGGATTCTACCTGCGGTCTGCCGTCTGTGGTCTGCAGTCAATTTCTTGGGAGGTCAACATGCTGCAATCATCCGCTGCGCCGTCGCGTTCGGCGAGGCGGGCGCGACACATTGAGCGCCACGGTGGAGGCGGCGCGCTTTCGGACGTGATCCTGGGCGGACAGGATGGGCTGGTCAATGTGCTCGGCGTGATCTTGGGCGTGGCCGCGGCCACGCCCGATCCAGCCATCGTGTTGGCGGGCGGACTGGCCGCCACGTTTGCCGAAAGCATTTCGATGGGCGCCGTCGCTTATACCAGCACGCTGGCCGACCGCGATTTTTACCTAGCCGAGCTGGCACGCGAGCAGCGCGAGATCCGCGAGGTGCCGGAGGTGGAGCGCGATGAAGTCCGCCAGGTCTATCGCGGCTATGGGCTGACAGGCCCGGCGTTGGAGCAAGTGACTCTGGCTGTCACGTCGAACGAAGAGACGTGGCTCAAGGTAATGATGGCAGAGGAATTAAGACTCCAGCCGGTGGAGGAAAGCGGCGCGCTGCGGAGCGCGCTCATCGTCGGCGTGGCGGCCATCGTTGGATCGGTCATCCCCCTGGCGCCGTTTGCCTTGGTGCCGTTGGGGATTCTTTCGCGCCTCGCAGCCATTTTCATCTCACTTGGCGTTTCGGCGCTGGCGCTGTTTGTGGTGGGCGCGTACAAGGCGCGCATCACGGTAGGAAAACCGGGCCGCAGCGGGTTGCAGATGGTGGTAATTGGCATCGTCTCGGCGCTGGCGGGCTATGCGATTGGCTCGTTGTTCGGCGTCAAGGGTGGAGCGTAGAGAGATTCTTTGTGGACGCTCCATGCGCCAAGTCGGTTGGGGATAATGAATTGG
>CAYHAR010000005.1:0-37745 GCA_964354595.1 uncultured Anaerolineae bacterium
TTTTCGTGTCCTTCACTGCGGCGAAGCCTCAAACTAGCACCATTCGTTACTATTGACCTTCTGGAACGTCTATCTGTCCCAGGTCCACTGTTTGACCATCAGTAGCATCAAATACGACATCTTTTCCAGTAGAATAGCGCGCCAGATAGGTATCAAATGCGTTCCGATAAATCAGTGCGTACCGACCTGGTGGCACATTCTCGAAAATAAAAATACCAGACTGTTCGGTGGTAGTGAATTGAGCAGTTGCAGGATTTAGTGAAGCGACGGAGAATCCCCTCGTGCTATCAACCTGTTCCACTGCACCAAGATAGACTGTGGTCCCTGCAACAGGTTCTCCTTTCATTTGCTGAACAAACTTGCCTGTCACTACGGCCAACCCTGGCCTAGGTCTAGGAATCTGAAGCTTGCCCTCGCTGGCCACCGGCAACCGCAAGGGAGACACAGCCTGCATCGGCATCAAGGGGGATACGGTCGGTGTTGGTTTAGGAGGCCCACTTTTGCACCCTACAAGTAGTAAAAGCAGCACTGCTACCAACCATAATCGTTTTTTCATGCACACTCCTGTCAATGCATAGAATCAACAACAACCAGGGCCGCCAAATCTTGGCGACCCTGGCATAGTGACCTGCAGGTACGCAGTGAAAGGCTAGGACAAACGACTACCGGTTTGTGCCAGTATAGGTCAACAGCGAGTCTGCCGTAGAGCCACCTTGGAGCTGGTTGACCACTGCCACGCACGGCTTGGTGCAAACCACGATAGCAGAACCCACCCACCGCTGGCTGTTATTCTTGGCGGGATCGATCCACTGCCCAGCATACTGTCGGAAGTTGTAACCCGCACCATCAGCGATGCCAGTAGCGGTCTCTACCTCGGGGGTCGTATACGCACCCGCAGAGGTGGCATACGTGACGGTAAAGTCAGCTGCAGAGCCATCTCCAGCGACGTTCTGTACCAGGAAACCAGTTATGAACCCGCCATTGTAGGCCATCAGTGTTGGAACGACAATTTCGGTCGTGGCAGCAGCAGGGTCAAAGCCTGAATAGGCAGAGCCTTGACCAGGAGCAGCTCCCTTGAGCTGGTTTACGTTGACGACAAGAGACTGATTTTGGCTATTGGTAACAGTTGCGCTCCCAACGTAACGATTGGTTCCCCATTGGCCGCCCCACTGGTTAAAGTTCACCGAAGACTTGGCAGCGATATTGACACTCGTCTCTGCTACAGGGTTAAACGTACCAACGGTGTTAGGGCCAAACGAGATGGTGATAGTAGTGGGAATTGTACCTACATTCTGCACTGCAACACCAGTGTTATAGCCGCCGTTGTTGGCCTGAATGGTCGGCAGGCTCACCTTAGGAGAACCACCCGCAGTGAATCCCCGATAGCTCAAAATGACCTTCGCTGTTGGGTTAACTTGGTTGACAGCCGCCACGACAGGTTGGTCACTCACGACGACTGCTGAACCAACAAACCGGGTTCCAAGTGCCGAATGGCCACTGTCCGATTGATCGAACGTCTTGGCATAGCCGGGCTTGATGGTGAAGGGGCCCTCACTCCAATTACTGCCGGCTACCCCGGCGGTATATGTAACGGTTACACTCGCGTCCACACTCCCGGCATTCTGGACAGTAAAGGCTGTATTGTATCCACCATTGTTGCGCATAATGATGGGCAGTTGGACACTAGTGGCCCCGGCCGACACACCCTCATAGCTGCCACCGCCAGAATTGCTGCCACCCATGGTGGTTAGTTGGTTCACTGTTGCTGCCACAGGTTGGTCAGAAGCAATGACGGCAGAACCACTGAACGAGGTCCCCGCCATAGTCAACGGGAAGAGCTTGACCGAGCCATTCACAGGAATTTTTGTCGTGGGAGCATAATTAATAACACTCGACCCGTTTATGGGGTAGAATGCTATGCTATAAGTAGCTTCACCTGTCTTGCTCATGTTGGCAATGGTAATGCCGTCGTCCCAGACAAGGCCAAACCCCTGCCCCACAGCGACACCAGAGAGCAGCAGTGATACTGCCACAACCAAGCTGATTAAACCAAACTTTTTCATCGAGAATCCTCCTTACATAATATGATTTGAGAGCTCTTTGAGTCTTGCCGAGAACACTTGACCTTTAGTTTATATCGTCGTTGCCATCCCTCCTCTGGGTCGGCCTTGGCTATGATTTTTCATCACCCCCCGGCCCCCATCGGGGCTACATAACGTTCAAAAAGCAACTTGGCAAAGACACAATCAGCGATGCCAGTATGCCAATCTCAATTTACAGAACTCATTTTAGCTGCTAATTCGGAACATGGCAATAATACCTTCGGATTATTGAATCGCCGGCCCCGAGTGTATTGTACTTGTGTTCAGGAAAGGAAAAAACTGAACGCGAACCACAATAATTGGTTTATTACAACCCAGACCCTGGACAAGGCCGAAACCGCAATAGAAATGGGAAGTGGAACCAGAAATTGCAACAAATACGCCATTGTGACTTCACGAGTACCGAATCCAGCCGGAACAAACAAGGTCACAATGGTGGAGACTAGGCCGCTAAGTGACCAAATAGCCACAATCTTGGGCCAGGCAGTTAGTGGCACTGGGTAAAACGTTTGGACAAGAAAAAATAGGCATGTGCCGCCTAATACCCAATTAACACTATAGATTGCTATCCAACGCGCAAGATCCCGACGTTTCATCACAGGTAGGGGAGTCTTGAGGAAACGACTGCTGAGCTTGTTCAGTGAGCGTACCAACAGATCATGCCTAATAAATATGATAGCTAACAAAACCACACCTATTCCTAAAATGACTAGCGTAGGTAACGGCAACGATTGGCTGCCCATAAATGGCCAAAACAAAAAGGTGACAACTAGCCCGGACCCGGCAACCATCACTAGTTCTAAAAAGATGGCTGTGGACACTAAAAGAGCACTTGTGTTTTCCTGTTGGTATACATAAGTTCGCCCTGCGGCATAAAACAGGATAGTTGGCAGCCGACGGGCCAAATTAGTAGAACAGTAAAGCTTGACATTTTTCCAGTAGGAAATACGTCCACCCAGATCAACCAAAATTGTGTGCCATCCCCACACTGTTGTCAGAATCGTCGGCCCATAGGCTAGAAACGAAACTAGCAGTGCGAGCCAGTCCATACGAAATGACGAACCCGCGAGTTCGTCCCAGCCCTGGTATCCACTGTAGAGCAACAGTACAATAGCAACGCCCATCAACAGGCGAAATGTCCATCTGGCGAGCGGACTCGTTGACCAAGCAGACGCTGCAACTGACACAGGAGATTCGGAACCGCCATTCTTTGTCATAAGTCTACTTTGAGCCGAGCAATTGGGAATCTGCGACAAGGAAACGCGAAATCGCCCGAGATGCAATCATGTGTCCTTTTGTATTCCAATGGATGTCATTCTTAAAATAGGCGCTGTCCACATTCACAAAATCTGGCATCAAGTCAAACACTGGTAGACCAACCTCCTGCCCAAACTGCACGAACAATTTACCCGGCTGCGCGCGGTCATAATTTGCAGCAGACAAACGATACACAGAAATTGTCTCATTCCACAACGTGTCGTCAACTTGAACGGCGGAGGGCACGACTACAATCATCAAGTGCGCCCCATGCTGAGATGCTTGGTCGGTCATCTGTTTCAGTATTGATTCAGTCAATACCAGGCCATCCCGAAACTCTTGTGAGAGAGGAATTTGTATCGCCTCGAGATGTTCCTGCGGTACTGGAAGGCGTGTTCCGCGCGACCATTGGATCACATCCAATGGTGTGCGCATAAAGACATACAGACGGCTGTAAACAGCCAACCAACTGGTCAATGGTCCAACGATCCGATACTTGGATGCTTTTTGGCGCGCCTGATACTCATCATAAAGGAATCCATTGCGGACCGAACGGCGTTCCTTCCCGCCGATCAAGTTGTCATTCACATCATTGCCAGCAAACATGTTGACAATGACCAAGTCGGGCGAGTATGACCATCCCAGTTCCTGGAGCAGCGCAAATTCTTGGTCAGTGCCATAACCGGGCACGCCTGCATTAATCACCTGAGTCTTGATATCGGGCCGGTACTTGGCGAGTTCGCTCTCCAACAAACGTGGGAAGGCAAGCTCTGCATCAACACCTTGACCAAACACAAATGAATCGCCCAACACCAAAACCCGAAATGTTCCAGGCGCCTTGGGGCCTAATTCTCGCTCACGCAACCCTTGGCTGTTCGTAGAGATACTGGTTTGGAATTCAGGGCTTTTGAGCGAGGCGTGAAAATCGGGGGCGAGTGCATAACCGCGCACCTGATCTGAGATGTACATACCTTGGGGGTGCGGGCTGGTCAGATATTCCGGCACAAGCAATCGTACCCCCATCTCACCCATGATCAAGGTCACACAGATGCTCAGACCCGATAGTAAGAGATTTTGAAGCAATCCTCTTAGCATCTGCGGCTTCATCAAATTGCCCGTGCGACAATGGTGATAGATGTCCCTCTGCCTAACCTATCAATTGCCCAGAATAATGGCAAGGTCGCTGCTCGAAGAACAAGCGAGTGCTCGATCCGCTTATCCAATCGCTTGCCACGCGCCCGCAGCCAAAAGTCCATGCTATAGACAAATCCAAAATATCCCCCCCAGCATTTCTGCTGAATGATCTCGAATCCGGCCAGGTTAAGCATCCGAGTCATGACGGGACGAGGAAAAATATACAGATGGCGAGGAGCATCAAGCCCAATCCAATAGTTTCCGAATAGCCATCCATCCAGGCTTTCTAATTGTGGAGTCCGTATGATGACTATTCCACCGGGTTTCAGAATCCGTCGTATTTCTTGGAGGGCTGCTCGGGGGTCGTGTAAGTGTTCCAGTACATCCCACAACGTGACGACGTCAAAGTGTGCGTCTGGAAAAGCTGCCTCGGCCAATTGCCCTGCAAACACATCCAAGTTGAACTGCTGGCGTGCTTGTTGGGCCACGGCTTCATTAAGCTCCACACCGGTCAACTCCCAATCGCCATAATGACGCATGCGGTTCAAGACCAGCCCAGACGAGCACCCTACATCCAGCAGCCGCCCAGCAGGTATCCAATGTCTGATCAAGCGGCACCTGCGATCCATGCCAAAGTCAAGCGCCCGCTTCTGAATAATCGAGGCAGCATCGTTGGCTGCTACATAAGGCTCGTATTCGGACGGATAGAAACGGGCGATTTCAGCCACGTCGGGCCGGGGGTTTTGATACACTAGACCACAATTGGCACAGCGGACCAGGTAGAATTCACCCTCTATGCCACACAACCAGTCTTGGAGCTTGGCAAAAGGTTCTGTACTATCCATGCCACAGTGATTACACGAAACCTGTTCGAATGCCATAATGACCATCACCCAGTGAACTCGACTCAGTCGAGATAACCCAGGTCCCGCAGGTGCCCCAGAATAATTTCTTGCTCTTCTGGATCAAGTCCGCTCTCATCTCTTGGTGGAGTAGATGGAGCTGGCGCTAAAGCATCTTGTTGGCGAGGCTTATTATCGCTTTGATAAGCATCGGTAAATCCATCCAACAGTACATGACCCTCCATGTCGCCGGGGATGGCTTCGTCCATGAGATAGAGCAAGGTGGGTGCCAAGTCACGCAGGTGCGCTGTTGAAATGTGGCAATGCGCGATGCTGCCCACCGGACTCCACATGAGCAATATGCCTAGTGCACGATGAGCTGCATTTGCATTCTTGACTGGCTCCACGAGGCTGGTGCTCCAGAAAATTGACCCATGTTTGCTATCGAACTTGCCGTCACGGTAGGTAACTATGATGTCAGGGGCCTCCGGCATATACGACCCTGAATACAGTTCCTCGCCAAAGTAAACCTGATCCACCATCAAATCACCCGTGATCGGGTTCTTCATCTGGGACAGCCGTCGCCGAATAGCGTTGCGTATCTGTTTGTATTCTTCGCCAGGTGTGATAATCCCTTGAGGCTCGCGTCCCTTCAAGTTAATGTAGATAAAACCAGTTTGCGTAGGGCCAGTGGCATAGGCGATCGTTCTACTCCAGTCAACATCCGCGAAACTCAACAAAGGCAGACGCAGCAAGCGATTGGCAAACAACCGCAAGCGGGACTGCTTCCGACCCACGTGCTCGGTTGATATCCCAGCGAGCCCAGCGCGCAAGTCTCCCAACGTAAAGCGGCGGAGCAATGACGAGGGCATCAAGCGATAAAGAGCCGCGGGATTCAGTCCGATGGCGTATCCCCACCGCCGGAGCGTGGTCGCAACACTTGACCTCCACTTGATGAATCCTTCTTGCAATAGCCAATTGTTCAAGTACACATGTCCAGAGGTTGGCCCCATACCATGATCCGACAAGATCACCAAGTCAGTGTCAATGCCGCACATCTCTACCAAGTCGGCAATGCCACGATCAACCTGCTGAAAAATTTGCAGCATGGCGTGGCTCAAAGGATGTGGCGCACCATCAGCCGTCTTGTCGCCCAAGAACCGCCAGTACGTATGCTGGACTTGGTCTGTTTCCAAGAAGTGGATAAAGAAAGCATCCCACTCTTTGGCGGCAAGCAGGTATTTAGTTGCCTCGAGCCGTGTTGCTACCAACTCGCTCAGATATTCCAGGTATCTTTTGTAAGAACTTTCGACGACGGCCGCGTTCCGCGTCAAATCCCACCCGTGCGCTTGTAGCTCGGCCAGGATCTCTGTCGGATAAGCTATATCAGGTTGAGCCAGCGCGGGCACCCCGCTAATCAAGAATCCGTTGACTGGCTCAGCCGGATAAGTCATCGGCATGTTGATCACTCCCACGCGGTACCCGCGTTGGCTGAGAATGCCCCATAGGGTAGGATTGCGCCTCGGTGGGGAGACGACGGGCACAAGATCAGTGTATTGACTTCGCAGAGGACGGAAAAAGTCGAAAATGCCTGTATGGCCCGAGTTTTTGCTGGTCATGAACGTGGACCAGGCCACTGGGGTAATCGGGGGAATGGTACTTTGAAGAGCCGCCGTAGCTCCTTCGTCGCAGAGTCGCTTCAGGCAAGGTAGCTTGCCAACCTCCATCCATGGGGTCAGCAAATCCCACGTAGCACCGTCGAGGGCAATGACAAGAATTTTGCGTCGAGTTGCCATAGCCATACATCAGGCGTGCCGGGGATTTTCTGCTGTGGCTCTACGCTCAAAAGCCGCATGGATCAGCAGCGAAATCGCACACACAGCCAGGCAACCCAGGCCAAAAAGAACGCCCACCACCCAATAACCACTCAGCAACCCGCTGAGCACGGCGACGGGAGCGCCTGTCATCGATGCCGAGGCAAGGTAGTGAAACACTCGCCCCCCCAACCCTGACCGCAGGGGGGAGCGGCGTGCCGATGCGCTCGCCACAAACCCTCCACCCGCTAGTCCAATAATGAGCGTGAGCGTAAATACAATGTATATTGTCATTAGAACAGCGAATAGATGAATGGTGCAACGCCCGCTATCTGAGAAAAGACCAGTAACGTGCCCAAAACCAATAACAACAGAATCATGGGGATCATCCACCACAACTTTCGTGTCCACATAAAGTGCAGCAATTCTCCCGCAATATCCAGGCGATTGATCAGATCATTTAGCAATCTGCTCGCCATCTAATTCGCCTCCTTTCGTACCACAAAGCGGTCCATCACCAGTACGTCAATGCCGCTGTTGTGAAACGTGTTCCAGGCGTTGGCAGGCGTGTTGACAATCGGCTCACCGCGCACGTTATATGATGTGTTCATCAACACTGGCACTCCCGTCGCCTGACCGAATCTTTCCACCAGATCATAGTATAGCGGGTTCCACTCTCGCCTCACGGTCTGAATACGCGAGGTACCGCCTTCATGTGTTGTAGCCGGAAAAGCTTGACACTTTTCGTGGACGTTATAAACCGAAAGCATATAACGTGCAGGGTACTGACTGGCCACATCTTCGGCGTCTTCATAGAATTCGGCCGTGCGCTCTTCTAGCACCACTGGCGCGAACGGACGGAACGGCTCGCGGAACTTGATCTTGGCATTCACAATATCTTTCATCTCCGCGCGCCTTGGGTCTGCGAGGATGCTGCGGTTGCCCAGTGCGCGAGGCCCCCACTCAAACCGACCTTGATACAAGCCAATGACTTTGCCCCGGATGATATCGTCGGTGATAGTATCCACCAACCGGTTCAAGTCATCGTGATATTCGAATGCAATATTGTTCTCGTGCAGGAATGTACGGATTTGGTCATGGCTATATTCAGCGCCCCAATAGCTATGTTCTTCAAAAGTTTCCCGATTGTTGTCCAGGAGTGTCAAGTTTGGAACGCATGTGCAAAAACAGCTGGCTAGCTGAACATAATTCGACGAAAACTTGCCTGGTTCTGGCCGGTTTCGCCAGTCAGGACCGCCAAGCCAGGCCCCAAAGCACGAATCGGGAAACTTTTGGTTCTTGTACAAAGTTGCGTGGGCGCTGAAGCAAGACATGATAAACCCACAACGCTGCTCCCAGCGCCCCCCCCGAATCGCCGGCTGCGGGTTGGATGAAAACATTTTTAAACGGCGACTCACGCATCACGCGCCCATTCGCTACACTGTTGAGCGTCACCCCTCCTGCCATGCACAAGTTGCGCGAGCCAGTTTGCTGATATGCATAGTGAGCTATCTTGAGAACAATATCTTCGGTGACTTTTTGTATACTGGCGGCGACATCCGCGTAATACTGATTGCGTCGAGCGCTCTCCGGGTCCTGACGAGCCAAATCCTGTTTAATCTTGCCCGTGAAGAATAAGGATTCAGGAACACGAGGTTCGCCAAAGAGATCGATAAATGCGTCACTAAAGGTTTGCGTAGGGGAATGTTGGAAAGTGAAGTAACGCATGTTCAGCGTTAAGGCGCCATCACCTCCTACGTGGACCGTCTCATAGACTTTGTCCACGTATCGCGGCTCGCCATAGGGAGCCATGCCCATCACCTTGTATTCACCTTCGTTAACCTCAAAACCGAGAAAAGCAGTAAAGGCCGAATAAAGCAGTCCTAGCAAATGTGGAAAACGTGCCTCGTACATCATCTCGATTGAGTTTCGACCTTGACTGTCCCATGTGGCCGCACCTTTGCCAACGGTCGCGGTGGTCCACTCACCTACACCATCTATGGTCACGATTGCAGCTTCTTTGTACGGCGAGACCAAAAAAGAACTGGCAGCATGTGCCATATGATGATCAGCAAACAGCAGCCGCCCGGGCGGAATTTCCAGTTCTCTCAAAATGAGGCTCTTGACCCACAACTTGTCGTTCATCCAGGCTGTCATTGCCTGGTGGAAGAGCGATATCGAACGCGGAAACGTCGCCAGAGTGCTTAACAGGATGCGCTCAAACTTGACCAAGGGTTTTTCGTAAAAGACCACATAATCCAGATCGCCAGCCTGGATACCACCTTGTTTCAGACAAAACTTGACCGTATGAACAGGAAAGCCATCATCGTGCTTTTTGCGTGAAAACCGCTCCTCTTCAGCGGCGGCCATGATCGCTCCATCTTTAATCAGAGCGGCAGCCGAATCGTGATAAAAACAAGAGATGCCAAGAATGAACATTAAAACTGCCTCCGAGCATCATCGAGTTGATCTGATATAGGCTTGCGCGCATGCCATTGAAGTGGCGACTGGCAAGTTTGCAGAACATCGCTAAACAATGCAACCCCTAACCCAAATGGCATCAAGATCGTCCAGTAAAAGACAGCCGTCAAGATGCGGCCCTATGCGGCACCTAGTATGGAAGATAGAACCCTCCAACGAGCCCATGCCAACTTCATAATTGCTATCGCACTGTTCATATTAACGGTTTCCCAGATTGAGGAATTCAGAGATCATCCAGTTTTCGAGCATTCCGGCGAACCAGATATCGGTATTCTATGGCGCCCGGAGGTCGGCCCGCCAACCATCCAGCCAGCCTCCAATGAGTGGCCGTATCAATGCTGTGTCTCGCAAAGCTACATCGCGGATTGCCACCCGTAATGCGCGCAAGGCTGTAAACATCAACATGACCGGCACCTGCCAACCTCGCGAGTACTTGCGATAAAAGGTTACCTGGTTGCGCGTCCGCAGGTAACGTGACGTCGGCTTGTCGCGGTTGGCCGATAAAGAGACCTTGTGCCACATTCTGGCATGCGGCGCACAAGCCAGATGGAATCCCTTGGAACGCGCGCGCCAGCAAAAGTCTGAATCTTCGCCATACATGAAGAAATCAGTGTTAAAGAGTCCCACTTGCTCAAAGACCGCTCGTTTCACCATCATTCCGCAGCCGCTGACCAAGTCTACAGGCAGCAATGCGGGGAACTGTCCACGATCGCGAGCTCCACGGGCGATACTTGACGACAACGGCAAGCCGGGTATCAAGCGATCCCCTAGGTACCAGATACGATCAGGATCATCATGATACAAGATCATCGGTGCAATGATCCCTAGTCGATCATCTAAACTGGACACACGCTCCAGCTCAGCTACAAAGCCAGAGTCCACTCGCGTGTCGTTATTCAAAAGGAGCATCCAAGCAGCATTCTCTGCCAACGCGCGTTCTATACCAAGATTGGTCCCGCCTGCAAAGCCCAGGTTCGTTTCACTTACTACCAGCTTGATGGCCGGGCCAAATGTGTCCATTATTGCCTGCGCTGATCCATCTGTTGACCCATTGTCTACCACGATCACTTGGCCGGCAAGCGCGCCAGAAGACAGCACAGATTCGACACAAATCAACGTATCGTCCGGCAGGTTCCAGTTGACAATGACGGTATACAATGACGGGAACATGGCTGTACTTTCCCTTGGTTCGCGTCCCGCGCAATAGCGACGGGATTATACCACAATCGTGTGGCCTTACTTGCCCTCCTAGTTGGTCAGGTTTATAATCCGATGCAATGCGTATCTTGTTTGCCTGTGGGCGAGAGCCCACTTATCCTCGCAACGACGTTTTGCTTCGCGCACTTGGCCGCCTCGGTGCTGTCGAGACCGTCACTGACTCTCAGCCAGGATCACTAGTCTTGCGCAGTCTGCGGATCCTTATGCGGCTGTTACCTCGGCTTGCCCGTCAATACGATCTGGCCTTTGTCGGATTCTATGGATACTTGCTCATGCTGCCAGTGGGCGCTCTTTCGCGCCGTCCCATTCTGTTCGATGCATTTGTATCCAATTACGACACGCTATGCTTCGACCGAGCGCGTTTTTTGCCAAATTCCCTGCCCGGCCACCTAGCGTTTTGGTTGGACCGAACGACATGTCAACGGGCTGACCGAGTTCTGCTCGATACGACGCTACACGCAGATTATTTCGCCAAGACCTTTGGCTTGCCACCCTCCAAATTTCACGTGCTGCCAGTAGGTTGTAACGAAGATCTGTTCCATCCCCACCCCTTGTCTGTTTCTCCTGACGGCATGACACGTGTGTTGTACTATAGCAGCTATCTTCCGCTTCACGGTGTGGAGACGGTGGTCCACGCTGCCACTCTGCTCCAGTCAGAATCTCGCATTCACTTTCGACTGATCGGCCATGGTCAGGAGTATACTGCCGTCCGCGAATTGGCAGCCGATCTGAAAAATGTCACATTCGTGCCGCCTTGCCCGCTCGACGCATTGCCGGCCGAGATTGCTTCCGCCGATATCTGCCTGGGAGGGCACTGGGGCCGCAGCGCCAAAGGCGGGCGTGTCGTTCCTGGCAAGGTCTATCAGATGCTCGCCATGGCCCGCCCGGTGATTGCTGCTGACACAGCCGCCAACCAAACACTACTTTCTCACCAAGTGACAGCTTACCTATGCCCTCCGAATGAGCCAGAAGCATTGGCCGCAGCCATCCTTAGACTTCACAACGACGTCGAACTGCGCAATTATCTGGCGGCTAATGGTCGGAATCTTTACGCTACTCGATGCAGCGAGGCTGTTATTACCGAGCGTCTTGGAGTTCTTGTGCACGAGATGATCGACCAGGATACGTTAGGCAAGGCCTGATTCAGTTGGGTCATGCTCAGAGTGCAAGCATCCTGCTACTAGAACAAACTATTCAGGGCGCTTTCAAAACGATCTACGGCCGCATCCCAAGTAAAACGTGCTGCTACCGGAGGGCCTTTGACCCGCAAACGTTCGGCTAACGCCGTGTCGGTCAGCACTCGAATCATGGCCTGTGCCAAGGCCATCGGGTCATGTGGAGGCACCATCAGACAATTATCTTCATCACGGGCGTACTCGTATGCCCCTCGTGTCGCCGTCAAGACTACCGGCGCGCCACAAGCCATCGCTTCTAGCGGCGGCAATCCGAAAGACTCGAGCCACGAAGCTGAGACGAATAGATCACAGGTTGCATAGAGCCGTGCCAGTTCAACCCGCGTAGGCCGATAAATGTATTCATACGGCACATCCGTCTCAATCTGGCAATCTTCCTTGGAGACAATCAATAGTTTAATATCTTTCGCAATTTCATAAACTTGGGCTGCAGCCTGCAGAAAGTCGAACCACCCTTTGCGCGGACGCATATCGCCCAAATACAAAATGGTTCGCCGGTTGTCCAACTTGGGGCGTGCCTCGGGTGGCAAGGGATGGAAAAGCTCTGCATGGCTCAGCCCCTCACCAACCACTACTATTCTGCCAGGAGAATCAGTATTCAACTCCTGCCGCGAAAGATCTGACACCACCAGAGCAAGATCATGCCACCGCAAGGCATGGCGCAGCAACCATTCTTCGTAGGGCCGACCGGCGAACATCTCACGGTTGTCCTGATACAACCACACCAGTCGGCATCTTTTCAACAGGCGGGCCGCTAGGAAGCCCGCTACCGTTGTGGATGTGTGTGTGGAAATAACCACATGTGAAGGAGGTACTACCCGGGCCAGTGACCACGTGAGTAGAATCATATGCAAAATACTCATTTGTGACTTGCGTGCTACACGGCTTTCCCACACGCTCACGCCAGTGCGCACCTCTTGCAACATATCAGGGTCAGAAGTGCCACCGGGCGTGATGAGAGTGACCCGGTGCCCTCTGGCGGTTAGGCGATTGGCGTATTCCACGATAACCCGCACGCCACCGTTAAGCCACAGAGACGACATAACAAAACTGATATACACGACTGTCACTCCATCACATTTAGACAGATTGTCGTATCAGGGGTCGCATTGTGCAAAACCAGTTCATCTTGCATCCACTCCCAATCAAACTGCATGCGCTCGCCTGCATCGAACACGTTTGCCGGTCTGCTTCCTAGATTGACTTGCGTGCGCGTGCCACCTTCGAAGCATACTTGCCGGCTCCGGTTCTGTTGCAGCACGAGAACCCAGCGGCCATCGGTAGCTGCGTCTTGCGTTTGCAGCCATTGCGCCGAGTCATTCTGCAAGAGAATCAAACTCTTGTCCTTGTCTGTCAATCTGATCTGCCAGCCGCCGGGCAAGCTTTGCGCTTCATACTGTGCGGAAGCCCACTGCCCCAACAAAAACACTGTCGCCAAATGAAGCTGCCCTGGCACAGGGGAATGATACATTACATTCCAGTTGGGCAGTCCAAGGTCGCCCTTGTCACTCTCTGCCCCAATGGGCTCAATGCTTGTACTCTGCCAGGCCTCTAGAGGTAGGATCATCCTCACTGGCAAAGGGCTCTCGCGCAGCCACATGCTATTGCCGTCACGACGTCCCTCACCCACCAGATGCCAGGCAATCGCCGGCTGCCCACTGCCCTGGGCTGAATCTATCACGATGACAGGGCCTTGGGGGACAAAATAGACAGCGCGCGTATGTGACCAACTTCGCCAGTCGTTAATCGCCGTTCGACTGAAATCCAATGCGCCGAGCGTCTCAAACCTCTCAACCTGCGCATAGGGCGGCGGATCCTGCGACCACGCGTTGCCAACGCCGGTCAAAATCTGGAGGACGCGTGCCATACCGGACTGTGGAATCAACAAGCCATTGAGATTCTCGCGCGGCACGCGCTTATCGCGGAATGCAGCACGTCCGCGCGGTAGCCAGCCAATCGGCTGGTCGGTTGACTGCTCAACAACTATTGGGCCATTCTCATACAGGAGGGTCACCGTGTTTGTTGCCTTATAGCGATGCCACCCAGTGAACCGTAGGTTAAGCAACAAGTAGGCCGCTTCTGGCGACCAGCTATCTCGGAACACCACCTTATCTGGTGCCAGCGGCCCCGACTGATTGGGGAGGCCGGAATCGCCATACAGCAAACAAGAGCCTTCAAGTGGAGAAGCGCCCGACAGCGGGATCGGTACCTCGATTCCAGGCTGCGCTGGCATGAAACCATCACGCTGCTCCAAATCAGAAAGCGCCCGCTCTGTCAGCCACACGTAACGTGCGTCAGATAGCAATCGTGCCCCTAGGTAGCTGATACCCGCCAACGATAGCCGACTGGGGTGATTATACGTCAAGGCCGATCCATCAGGCAGAGCCTGCAAGAGTAACCACTCGAAAGAAAGCCGACGGTTGCGCTTGACTATTTCTGGTTCACCTCCCGTGCTTTGATCGTAACCGAATTGGAAAAGAGCATTACTGATCCATTCAGGTTGATAGATGTAGGCATCATCTGTGTTTCGAAATCGCGCTGCCCACCCTCGCACATATCGGCGCAAGTAATCGCGATTCGCCTCCGATAGCTCTGGTGCACCCAGCCTCTCCTGCTCAAGCATAGCCAACAGCCCGGCCCCGTTTTCTTGGTTTTCGTAAGGGCCCTCCGGCCATTTTGAGAAGGCCAGGGCATACATCCAGTCCACCCATTCCACAGCCAAAGCACGGCGATTGACAGCAGCAAACCACATCTGCAATGTGCTCCAATCTTGATCGGTAAATAAACCCGGAAAAGCTGCCCGAACACGGGGCGCATAATATGCTCCCAGGGCTGCCTCATGTTGCGTAGACTTGACACTGTTGGCCGGCCCGGTGAATCGGCCCGCTCGCGCTTCGGCCAAAATTGCATCGCGAAACACTTCGGCCCAGCACTGCTGGTGCGTGCCCAGCGCCAACAGTGCAAATTCTGAGGGGCGCTTGTAAGGGTTTGCTTCGACGCGCGCCAAAAGCTGCCGATACACATCCACACCAGAAGGCTGCTGGGGATCAGCCGCAACTTGGCCGCACACGAATGGAGTGGTTTCTGTGATTCCGGGATAGGCGGGAGCCTCTGAAGTATAAAAACTATGCTGGTAAGCCACAAGGCCCCAGACGCCCAACCCAATCATCATGCTGGTCAGGCCACCAATAATCACCAAGCTCGTCTCGCACGTTGGCCTGTCAATAATGTTTTCCGTTTTCACCCGGCGACGGTCCAGGTAACTCTGCCCGGACAAGAACAACAAACAAAAAACTACCAGAGCGATGCCCTGCACAAACACAAAGAATTCTTCATCTGAAAAGCGACCCTCGATTTGGCTGAGAATGATAGGCAGAAATCCACCGGCCCCGGCCAGGATCAATCGAGCTATCCAGCGTCCTACACGATTGCAAACCAGGGCTGCGACAACAGTCCGATCCAGCCAAGCCAGCGACACGTACATCACAACGAGCGATAGCCAAGCTGCCCACGTGTGTTGGCTGAACGCATACCACGTACTGCTCGCTGCAAGGCCGAGGATCAGCCCGAGGGCTTGCCACGACCATCTATGCCAGCCGGAGCAACAGACGATTTCGCACAGTGCCAAAAGCCCAACGACGAAACTCACTGACCATAGCAAGCGGAGCACCAAATCGCCAGTGACGGACGGTGTGCTGGCGACTTGCACTATCCCCAGATAGCTGACCAGGCAAAACCATACCCCGATTCTATCTGCGATCGCTCCAAACGCGATATTGCTGGCTTGCTGACTTGCCGGTTTATTGATCTCTACCCTCCGCCTGCCACAGATGAACACACAGAAACATCAAACGCAAACACGCCCACTTTGTCTTGCCGATACAGTAGCTTGAATTGCGGGGACGACTCTAAACTCGCAAGAGGCAACATGGGTTCCGGCGGCGGCAACGCGATCCGCCCTTGTCCCTGGCCCACGTAGACATGCGTGATACTGTGCTGGCACAGCAGCCGCATCCCCTCCGGCGATGTGACCCCAACCTGCCTGAGTTGCGCCACCAGATCGGTCACAGCTTTATCATAGCCCGGTTGATAGGGCTTTTCATTCAGCAGCGCATATTGAGGCGGCATTGTGTTTTGCCGACCAGCCAACAGCGGAATCCACCATCCCGCATCCGATCCAACCACCGACCGACCATCATAGATCAAAAAGCCATCCACGAGAAAGCGAGCATCGCCCGGCGTATTGGCGCGAAGCCAATCCATCGCTACCAAGTCAGCCGGAGCCACCAGGCGATACGACGGGTTTATGACTGCGCTGCGCTCCTTGGCGCCCCACGCTGCCAGGCCAATCAGCCCTACGACCGCGGCCACTTTTCCCCACTGACGCAAACGCCCCAGATGCTCCAGCGCCGAGTCCAGCATATAACCACCCAATAGCCCGACGGGGATGTACAGACTGATCATGATGGCAAAGCTTGCCATGTGGTTCGACCCCGGCAACCTGATGAGCCGCGTTGCCGTCAGTGCCGCCAATCCCGCAACCCACAAACCAATTGTCGCCACCGCGGCACGCTGCCGGCGCCGAGCCACGCCCCAGATCAGGCCGGCGACAGCCAATGCCATGAGAGCGACGGGAATGTAATGGGCAATGTCACGCCATTGCCCATATTCGCGCAAAACCTGATCCAGCGTAGAGCCGTTGGTAACCCCGGCTTCAATCGTCGCGGCCAGACTGCCGCCTGCGATGTGCATCAGCCACGGCACGATCAGCGCCAGCATTACCAGGCCCGTCACAATCAACCAAGCTGCCCACCTGATCCACGATCTCCAATCTAGTCTCCATCGCGGCAGACCGATTGCCAAAAGCCACGCAACGACGAATGCCGCGTAATAATGCGGCATTCGGTAGTACGATAAAAACATACCCGCCAGCGCCATGGCCGTGAGTAGCATTACGCGCCATCTCTGTTTCGCTTCTGCTTCGGCTAGCTCCCAGGTCAACCAGGCTGCGACCGGCAACACGGCTTGTCCTGCCAGTTGGGAATAACGTCCCCAATTCACGTATTCCATCGGCAAAGGTGAAAGCAATCCGGCCACGAGCAGCGCGCCAATTCCCGCCCACCGGCTTATAGTCAAACGGCAGGCCAGCGGAACGAGGACGAGGATGGCAAGGAAATTGATCATCTGCCCGGCTACCAATGTGTTGCGCGGGATAGCATTGCCCATTAGCCAATGCACAGCGGCGATGTCGCTGTGAAATCCAAAATGAACCGTGAGTGTCCGAAAAGGAGTATACGGCAGCCACGAGTCGAACAGACCGCCGTGATCTACCATCAACTGACCGATGACTGCGTGCTGAACTGAATCGCCCCAAAATGGAACTTGATAGCCACGGATGACGAACAGCCGCACTCCCAAGACCAACAACATAACCAACGCCAAAAGCGCGTCGGAGAGGAACGCTTCGGAATGCATCCACCGTCCAAACGCGGCATGCGCCGCGGCGGGCGAAATGTGGATCACGCGACGATTGCGCCACCCTAGAGCGAGGGCGGATACTGCCACCGGTCCCCACGCGGCTGCCACTCCCAATTGCGCGCCAATCACGCGCGCCCACAGCAATACGAGCGGATAGACGCACAGACTGAGGCCAGCAGACAAACCCAGCATCTCGCCCCAGGTGAGTTTTCTTCCCGGCAACAGATACGTCAGCAGCGCCCAACCCGGCAGTATGAACAACGCCAGCATTACCAACAGAACTTGCACGTCGGACAACGTATCCAGCAATACATTGGCGACTAACTCTCCCCACGCGTAATGAAGCTGAAAGGTCAGTTGCCTATCGCGCGGCTGGCCCGACCGATACATCGCCCCATCGTCATAGGTCGGCCCAAGGCCACGCCCCACCGTGAGCGAGCTGCCTTCAGGCAATCCCTGCGCTTCAATCAGAAAATAGTATCGCCTGGCGTGGGTGTCGTGGATCGGGGGAAACGAGAAAGTGTAAAAGCCGGGGCCAGAAACTCTGACCAGAGGCAGGCTTGCCTGAGCAACATCCCGTTCCGAGGTAGGATCAGTGCGGAGATGCAAAATGGCAACGCCATCGCCGGCGTTGCCATCTACCGCAGCCAATACACTGATGCCATTCAAGCCCCCGTGCCATGCCACAAAAGTCTGTCCCACATTTTGCGTGGCGGTTACCGGGCTGCCTAGACCCAGGGAATTGTTCGGCTGTGTGGCATCCACAAAATCGGAGCAGCCGCTGGCCCACAACGCGATCAGCGCCAACAGAGGCAACAACCCAAAACGGCGATTGAACACTGCCACCTAGCCCTGCATCCTTGAGGATGTACCCGGTGTATCAGCGCGCGTCCGGTCTAGTTCCATCTTGCGTACGCGATACAGCGTCTCTTCCATCATGCGCCGGTTGACGCCGACCAGGTCAGCGATCAGTCCAATCAGCGCGACCTGGACACCCAAGATAATCAGGATCGCAGCGAGAATCAACGATTGAATATGGCCGGCTGCTCCTGCACCCGTCAGATAGAAATACAGAAAGCGCAATCCCAGTGCCAGGCCGCCAGCCAGGAAAAGACTGCCAATTGCCGCAAACACGCGCAGTGGCCGGTAGGTGGCATACACCCGCACGATGGTCAAGACGGACTTGGCGATGAATTGAGGTAGGCTCTCGATCAGCCGTGACTCGCGCGTCTTGGGGTTCACCCGCACCGGCACGTACTCTATTGCCAGCCGATGCGCGCCGGCCTGGATGAGCGTCTCGAGCGTGTACGAATACTCGCTCAACACTGTCGTCCGCAGCGCGGCCTCGCGGCTGAACGCGCGAAAGCCGCTCGTCGCGTCGGGTATGGCAAAGCCCGATGCGCATTGCACGACCCAACTGCCGAACCGCTGCAACAGGCGCTTTATCGGCGAAAAATGTTCGAGTGTTGCCACGCCCCGATCGCCGACCACAATATCGGCCCGGCCGGCCAGGATAGGTTCCACCAACCGGGCAATGTCCGCGCCGTTATACTGATTGTCCGCATCCGTGTTCACGATAATGTCGGCGCCCGCCAGCAGCGCCGTCTCCAACCCGGCCCGGAACGCGCGCGCCAGACCAACGTGCTGAGGGAAGGAATAGACGTGGTGAACGCCCTCCTCGCGCGCCACCTCGACCGTCCGATCGTGGCTGCCGTCGTCAATCACCAACAGCTCGACCTCGTCTATCCTTGGCAATTCGCGCGGCAAATCGCCGAGGGTGACGGGAAGCGTGGCTTCTTCGTTATAGCAGGGGATCTGGATGATTAACTTCATGGTAGACAGCAAGAGGTGCCCATCTCAACGTGCGAGGGAGATTATAACAAAAGACACCAGAAGTGGCAACAATCGCAAGGAAGGCGAATGCGCCGCCTACGCCTCGATCGCTTTCAGCGAAGCGAGCACCCGCTCTGCGGTCGTGGCCCAATTGAACTGCCCAGCGCGCGCCAGGCCGCGCGTTCGCCATTGCGCGCGCAATGTCTCGTCAAACAGCGCGCGCGCCATCGCTTCCGAGAGGGCCGCCACATCCGTCGGATCGGCCACGAGCGCGGCATCTCCTACAACTTCGGGCAGGCTGGTTGTGCTGCTGGCGACCACCGGCGTTCCACAGGCCATCGCCTCTAAAGCAGGCAGGCCAAAGCCTTCGTACAAAGAGGGATATACCAGCAGCGCCGCCTGACGGTAAAAGGCCGGCAAGTGTTCGGGCGCGACCCGACCGGTGAGCTGCACCCCCGTTGCTCGCGCACGCTGTTGAAGCTGTGCGCTGCCCCATCGCTCGACGCCCACCCACACCATCCCAGGCAGATCGGCTCTGACCTGACGCAACCGCTCATACGCATCCAGCAGCCGTCCCAGATTTTTGCGTGGGTGGATGTTGCCGACCGCCAGAATGTAAGGCGGCTCGATCCCGTACTCGCGAAGGGCTGCCCGGTCTATTGCCAGGTCGCCTTCTGTCGTAAATTCCCGGCTAACGCCGGGATAGACGACCCTCGTCTTGGGAAGAGCCGACGGATAAAAGCGCTCCAGTTCGCTGCGCGTGAACTCGGAAAGCGCGATGACGACTTGAGCGCGGCGCACCGCCCAGCCAACCAGCATGGCCATGTATAGAGCAATGTGGATGGGAAAATAATCTGGGTGAGCGCGAAACGAAAGGTCGTGAATCAACACGCCCGCCCGACACGGGATGACGGGCGGCAGCAGAAAAGTCGAAAGGTACCACTCGGCTCGCGTGCGCCGCAGGGCCTGCGTCTGTTGCCAGAGATAAGAAGGCCAGCGGCTCCAGGGGCCAGTATCAACAAGGTCGAACCGGCCAGGCCATGACTGGGCCGAGAGTATCGTCGCCCCGGCCTGGCACGCGATCAGAGTAAGGCGGTCGCCCGAATCAGGCAGTGACCGCAACCCGTCGAGCAGGCCCAATAGATACGATTCGTTGCCGCCGCGATTGCGGCCAATCTCGGTCGCGTTGATCGCCACGCGCATGTCCGTCACTCGCCGAGGCTTGATTGGGGCGCGTGGATGCGCGCCCGGATGTGCTTGAAGCGCAATGGGATTTTCCACGGAGGCTCAAGAGGGCGAATCAGCCGCAGGTAATCGTTCGCGCGGGCTGGGCTGTGGCGGCGTTTGCGGATCATGCGGGGCAAACTCAGCAGGCCCGCCACGCGACCCTCGATGGCGCCTATGTCGCCGCGCGAGAGCAAGCCATACCCTAGCGCGAGCAGGTCGTAAACCACCAGCAACACGATCCACGCCAGGCGCCAACCACCCGGCATGTTCTTGGCAAACATCCACACCTTGTTGCGGCCCAGCATATAGTTCTTGAAGCGCGACCCTTCGCCGGAGGTAGCCGAAGCGGCATGATACACGCGCGCAGCAGGCGTATAGAGGCAGCGCCAACCCGCCCGCTGCGCTCGCCAGGCAAGGTCTGCGTCTTCGGCGTAAAGAAAGAAATCCTCGTCCAATAAACCAATCTCGTTCAGCATGGCGCGCCGATAGAGCGCTGCGCCGCCCGTAGGGCCGAACCGCTCCTCGATGGCGCTGGCGCTCGGATCATCGAGCTGTCCACCGCGCCAATCCCAGCAGAACCCGGCCCAGTCCAGCGCCAGTCCGGTCGAGTTAATAATATCCGGCGCATCGGCAAACAACAGTTTGCAGGCAACCATGCCCACCCCGGGGTCGGATTCGGCTGCGGCCACCATTGCTCCCAGCCAGCCTGGCTCTGCCTGCGTGTCATTGTTCAATATCGCCACGTGTCGGCTATCGCGGGCTCGTATGCCTTGATTGATCGGCGCCGCAAACCCGCGATTGCTCTCGTTGGCAATCACCTCCACCGTCGGCCAATGCTCCCGCAGCCACTCCACCGAGCCATCGGTCGAGCCGTTATCCACGACGATCACTTGAAAATCGGAATACGTCTGCGCCCGGAGCGCGTTCAGGCAACGCTCCAGCAAATGGCGACCGTTCCAATTTGGGATGACGACGGCTATCTCGGGCATAAACACAGACCAGCGCAAAGCTTTCAGCTACTTGATGCGCTCCGCCACGTGCCGCGTGCGCTCGTTGACCCGCCAGACCGCCGTCATCGGTGACATGCCATCGGGCCACCGGGAGCGGCGAACCGGGTTGCCGGGCAGATGGCGCTGGCGCCAGGCGACGCGCCAGCGCCACAGCCCATGCAAACGCCCCCGTATGTTGTGCCAATTTCCTCGCAGCACCTGGCGCAGCGACAGTGTGCCCACATCATACAGCACAGCCAGCGGGAGATAGAGCAAGCCCACCGGCAACGGATAGTTCTTGATCAACAGCCAGACCTTGTTGCGCCCCGAGTGAAAATCCTTGAACGGCGAACCTTCCACGCCGCTCGCCGAGTGGTGATGATAGACGCGCGCTGCCGGCACATACAGGCAACGCCATCCGGCCAGGCGCGCGCGCCAGGCTAAATCTACGTCCTCAAAGTACATGAAAAAATCTGGATCAAAGTCGCCGATTTGATCAAACATGGCCCGTCGGTAAAGGGCCGCCCCGGCGCAAGCTCCAAATACCTCGGTCGATTCTGTGTCTCGGTCTGCGTCTGGTTCTCCTCCACGCCGGTCCCAGGCAATGCCCATCTTGTCCACGCAAATGCCGGTTGAGTTGATCATGTGGGGATTGTCGGCAAAGAGCATCTTGGAGGCGCAGGCGCCCAGGCTCGGGTCGCCGTCCATCACCTGCACCAGCTCGGCCAGCCAGTTCGGCTCGACGCGGGTATCGTTGTTCAGCGTGGCGATGAACTCGGACCGGCTGGCGTGGATGGCCTGGTTGTTGCCCGCCGCAAAGCCCAGGTTCACCGGGTTGCGAATCAGGCGCACGGCCGGAAACTGCTCGGCCACCCAATCGGCTGAGCCGTCGTCAGAGCCATTATCTACCAGGATGATTTCATAATCCGAGTACGTCTGATCTAGCACTGTCGGCAGGCAGTCTTGCAGAAAACGTTTTCCGTTCCAGTTGACAATGATGATCGAGACGCGAGGCGTTGGCCGGGGCTCTGTCACGCTGTTGCTACCTTTCTCATCAGAAGGCCTGGGATCGCGCAACCGGTCGCTTCAGTTAGTCAAGACGAAAGGCACATCGCTATACCAGCGGGCTGTGTTGTAGCCATCGGTTATTTCGGCCATGATGTAATAGGCGCCAGCCGATACCCCGGCCGTGTTCCATATCACCTTGGTCCCAGTCGGCGTTAGACCAGGCGGGGGATAACCCTGCACGACGAGGGGCAAATAAACACACACCGGGCCGCATGGGCTTGGTGCTGGAGCCGTGTAAACTTGGACCAGCGTCTTGCCGTTGGACGGGTTAGTGTCGGCGTCATAATACAACGTCACCGTCACACCGGATGTTTCGGATAACTCGTACCAGATGGGCACCTGCGAGTTGATCCTGCCGGTGGGATTGCCGGTGAGCAAGGCATAGTCAATGTGAAAAGTCCAGGGCACGCCCCGGATGTTTTCGTTCGGGTCAAAGCGGAACACACCCCACGACCCGGCTTGCCACGGAGTACCGCCCGGCTCCAAGATCGCCTTAGTCAGGTCAAGCGTATACGTGTTCCAGCCAGGATAGATAACAATGTCATCGGTTGTCGTATGCAGACTGCCAGCCGAGGCAGCCCAAAGAGCGCGCGCCACCCAGCCGCCGTACAGGTCCCAGTTTCCTTCCAGCCACATCCGGACGCTAAAGTATTTGTACTTGCTGGTATCCACGGTCACCGGCGTGTTAAAGCGCAGGCGAGGGTCTCCGCCAGTGTTGGTGGCGTTAAACTGCCCTCCGGAGAACTGGTAACTGTCGAGGCCCAGGATAGACTTGAAGGCATTCGAATTGTCCATGTTCCACGGAACGCCAGCGTTAGTGGCGTAATCAGGCCCGGTGAGGTAGCTGGGATGGGTGACCCACAGCATCGGCGTCCCTTTGACGGTGAGGGTTCCACCGCTGTAAACGGTCGAGCTGCCATACTTGCCACACACGTAATAGTTGCCCGGCGCAATGTTGACCGGAAGCGGATAAGGCAGACCCGAAGGGCCACCCAGCGCAGCGCCCCAGGTGAAGGTGCCCGACGAAGATGGCGATGAGATAGATGCGATTTGTGGTCCGTCACAACCGGACGTGTCCTCGTCCAGGTAGAGGCCCAAGCTGGAACCAGATACCCCGCTCCAACCGAGAGGAAGCATGTGCGTGGTGTCCAAGGGCGTGAGCCGCACCCAGTCAAGCTGCATGTCCACGCCAGCCGTCTTGATCGGATTGAGGCGCAGCCCAGTGACTGTGCCACTCCAGCCCGTGGCGCCTCCATAGTTGCCCCCCACATAGTTCAGCAGATCAACCGTATAGACGTGCCAACCTGTCTGGATGCTGATCCAGTTGGACCAGGCATACTTTGAATAAATTGGATCGTAGAACCAGTATATGTTCGCCAATCCTGCTACACTTGAATACATACGAAAGGAAAAGAAGCGGTATTTGCTGGCGTCAATCGGGTCCGCGACGCCGGTCTTGCCAATGTTCTGGGCGCTGCCGTATCCCTGGTGCAGCACCCAGAAATATGGATCGGCGGTGGCAGTGCGAAAGCTCATAATTCCGCCGCTGAAGGCAACGTTCGAGATGTTATTTATTTCCCAGACATCGCTGCTTTCGTTCATGTCCCACGGGTCGCGCAAGACGACGGTGGCAAAATCGTCTCCTCCGCCGACAGTGCTGCCACTGGGAAAAGTGATGCTGGCCTGGGGCGTAGCTTGGGATGGTGTAGTCGTTCCCAAAAGCGAGAGCATGAGTAGGATGGCTAGAGAAAAGCCAATGGGCCGGGCCAAGTTGAGATGGCCGAGTGTTCTCATTTTGCTTGCCTCCATTGCAATTTACTTTTGCCTGGCTTCTGCCGACGCGCGGCGCAGAGCGCGCGTCGGCCCCGAGGTTCCCAAGAACCATGGACGGGCGCGAGCGTCGGGGCGTGCGGAGGACCAGGTGACGTCTCGTGTCCGACCGTTTTGCGTCAGGCTGCCTGACGATTACAGTTTACACCGGCACGTCTGTCGGTGTCAATAGCTTGATGGTCACACCCGCCTGATCCACAAACGGGTGTCACGATGAAGAGTTGCCAAGAAACCCGACCGATCATGAGGCGGGTTTTTCCGCTTGGGCGAAGAGTATATCGCCCCATGCCCGGTGGGCGATCTGCTGGTGAAAGCGGCTCAGTCGGCGCACCAGGTGTTGCGCCAGGCGGACGCGTAGCGTTTTTGTGTGAATCTGGTCAGGATTGAGGGCGCTATTGGTGCGCACATCTATATTGACGAAACCCGTTCGTTCGAGCATGGCGCACAGTGTCTGCGGTGTAAAGTAAAAGAGGTGCTCCCCTGGGCTTAACACCGACCATTCGCGCCCGACCAACTTGTAAGCCAGGCTATTGAAATTAGGGGTAGTGATGGATAGGACACCTCCTGGTCGAAGCACGCGATGGATCTCCTTGAGATCGGCCATCGGGTCGAGCAGGTGTTCGATGGTCTCCTGCAACGTCACGACATCATAGCGATGGTCGGGCAAGTTGGATTCGGTCATGCGGCCCTGTATCACATCCAGGCCCAATCGGGAGCGAGCGAATTCCACGCCGCCGCTGGCGATTTCTACTCCCTGGACTTGCCAGCCATCGCGCTGTGCCACGTGTAAAAAGAGGCCAGCCCCGGCGCCCACGTCAAGCAGCCAGTTCGTTTGCCGGTAGGGGCGCAACTCGTCTAATGTGGGCAGATATCGCCGATACAACTCTTCCGAATTGACCTGATCGGCGCGCACGCCCCAACTCGGCAGATATTCCTGCTCAAAGTACTCGCGGCTGTAACGACCCCAGATAAAGTCCAGTGACGGGCGTGGATTGGTGTAGACCAGAGAGCACTGGCGGCAGCGCACGACGGTCAAATTAAACTTGGCCGCGATGACCGCGCCGTCGTCGGCCAGGCAGAGGTTACACCGGATATATTCCATTTCGCCCCTGTGTTATCTGTGTCGCAGCCAGGTGAGGTAACCACGGACTTGTCTGGTCAGAGCCTCTCCGCCTTGATACCACAGAGTATTCCAAGCGCGACCGGGCAAACGCCACAGGGAAGTCGGCGCAGGTTTCTGTCCTGGCTCGCCGGACTTTGTAACGTAAGCAATCACGTCACCGCCGAACGAGTCCAGGTCTTTGAACCGGACCTGCTCCGCGCCCAATAGCTGGACGAACTTGATTTCCAACTCTTCGCGAGTGTAAAACACGTGCCAATGACATTCTTCGCCCTTGCAGATCATCTCACATACTTTACTATAGTCGCCATAACCGATGTGCGGCGCTCTCTTCCAGGTAATAAAATGCAAAGCCGCCTTTCCCTTGGGTTTCAGGACTCGCATGATCTCGGCCAGAAGCAGAAAGGCCGCATGTTCCTCTATGTGCTGGATGCACGCGGTGCTATACACTTTGTCAAACACATGGTCCTCAAAGGGTATCGTCCTTCCATCGTAACGTTGCCAGGAGAGGGCTGGATGAGACAATCGCTTTTGAGCCAGTTCGAGTGTCGCCTCTGAAATATCGAGGCCAACTATCTTCTTGACCTGGCAGCGGCTTAAAAGCTCTTCGATGATGTATCCGACCCCACAACCAAAATCCAGCACAATATCCTCTGCTCCAAAGAAGCCCGGCGGGAACATGGCTTTACAATAACCCTCTGCGCGCGCTTTTAATTCTTCAGGAGTCATCACTCCGTCATGGCTTTTCACATTAAACTCACCCAGCGAATACGGCTTTATCCATGTATCTTGGTAGCTCATCCTTCCTCCATGGCGTGGGTTGTGAGGGCGGGGACGTCTATTCACCAACGCGCCTATGAACAACAGCATCCGACCGACTCTTTGCGCCTTATTGGTGTCTCATCCATGTGAGATAAGAGCGAATTTCTTTGACCAAGGCAGCTCCGCCCTGGTACCACAGGATGCCGAATGTGCGAATAGGCAGTCGCCACCAAGGAGTCGGCTCGACCATCTTTTGTGCCGCCCCAGCCGGCATTGGGAGCCGGGGGCCGGTGCGCGCCCGATAGGCAGGCTTGCCATCTCCTTGCTCGAACCGGTCGGCGTTGCTAGGCGGCCGGGTCTTGCGCTTTTGGCCGACCAGCGTCACGCACTCGACTCCGTCCGGGAAAGCGCGTTTCATGACCGCGTTCAAGATGCTGATGGTGCGCTCAGCGTGGGCCAGGCTCTCGGGCGACTTGTCACACGCCAGATAGTAGAGATCGCGGAAACGATCCAGAAAGATATAGCGGTAGTCTGCCATGTCAATGTGAAAATATTTCTCGACGGAGGGGATGATGGCCCATTCGCTGCAATCTTCGTTGACGGAAGCCACGCCGGGAGGAATAGGAACCGACTTGATGCGCTCGTCTCGATAGCGCGGAAAGATGGCCTCTTGCGCCCAGTCGAGAAGCGCGGCGGCGACCAGGTTGGCTTTATGATTGTTCTGAATATGCTCGTCAATCGCGATGCAGCCATTCATTTTGATGCTGTCGTACACACTCTGCATCAACTGGTCGAGGTCCGGCACGTGATGGAGCGAATGAAAGGCGAACACGACGTCCAAGCTTTCCGGCTTGAACCGCAGGTTGCCCATCGCAGCGCAGATGCACTCCAGGAAAACGCCTTGCTTCATCGCGTACTCTTTGGCCGTGCGCATGTTTTCCAGGCCCGGATCATACGTGACCACGTCAAAGCCGCAGCGGGCCAGGTAAAACGAAGTCCAGCCGCTGCCGGAGCCGATGTCGAGCAATCGCCCGCCGCGCGCGACCAAAAGATGTTCGGCCAACCGGGCAACCCCGGCTACCCGCTGCCGCTCTGTATGAGGGGCAGCCTCTCCCACCTGGTAAGGCAAAAAGCCGGGCACGTCGCCCCGCGAGTCCACATAGCCGGTATAGCCCTGGTCATAGTGCCAGCGATAAAAGGTTCCCCAATACTCGCCGTCCTTCTTGACGCTTTCTGGCATCAGGTCATACAAGGAGAGCACATAGTCAGCGATGGGCCAAGTCCGTTGGCATTCGCGGCAGACGACCTGTCCCTCCCTGACCTCTTCAACCTCTCGCTCGCCGTAGCGCACCTGTTCAGTTTGCGCCTGATGCAAAGCCAGACGGTCAGCGCCGCAGACAGGGCACAACATCAATTCGACTAGTTCGGCTCTCATCGTGTTCTCACTCCACGGGACCAAACTGTTGGTCAAGCTGGAATAGAGTGACCAGTTTTTTCTGCACCTGCTCGTAGCCGGGATCAATAAAGTTGGGCTGATACGGGACGCCAAAGAGATGCACGATCTCGCCATCAGCCCGACGACGGGCGGCCTGCACCCGCTGCCGCTTGGCCAACATCACGGGATAAAAGCGAGCCACGTCGCTGCCGGCGACCAGTAGGCTGTAGGCCGTGCTGGGAATCTCTATCAGGTCATCATCCGTCAGGCGAGGCAGCCAAGAAGACAGCACTCGTCCGGGCCCACCGCGCCGACGCAGCTCCGCTCGCGTTTTCGACCAAAGCGCGCACATTCCTTCCTGGCGCAACGTGCGCCACGCTTCGCGCCAGTAATACTCTGCGGTATAAACCGGCTGAGCCGGTTGCGGCGGCATCGTGGGGCGGCGCTCCACTCGGAATGCTGCCGGGTCGAACCCGGGGCGCGCGTAGAGATAGGCCCGTTCCAGCATCAGGAGCAACGCGACCGGCAACACTCGCACCAGGTTTTCGTCGCCGTAATTCTTGATGAGCGAATAGAGCGCGTTGCGCTCGTAGAGAACCAGCTTGCGCTCTTGTCCGACTTGACCCCAGTAACCATGATGAACGTGATAGGAGACCGAGCGGCCGGCCAGCATCGCTCGGTAACCCATCACCCACAGCCGCCAGCCCAGGTCGGTATCTTCAAAGTAGGCAAAAAAATCTTCGTCAAAGCCGCCAACGTCGAGAAAGACCTGGCGATTCACCAGCATCGCGCCTCCGCACGGCGCGAGAATCTCTCGATCCTCTGTATAATCGTCAACACGCTCGTCGCCATAGCCGATCTGCCAACCGTGGCCGTAGAAATTATGGAGTGAACCGGCAAAGTCAATTCGCTTGCCATCCCAACTCAGTATCCGCGAGCCGACGGCGACCACGTCGTCCGCGGCCAGCACCGGCTTGACCAACTCGGTCAGCCAAGTCGGCTCGACCCGCATATCGTTGTTCAGAAGGGCAACATATTCTCCTTTGGCTTCAGCCGCGGCCAGGTTGTTGGCCCGCGAAAAGCCATAGTTGTGCGGCAAGGCGACGATCCGCACTTGTGGAAAGTGCTTTTGCGCAAACTTGCGCGAGTCGTCCGTCGAGGCATTGTCCGCCAGAATCAATTCCAGCCGGTCGGTCGGATAGTCCAGCGCCAGCAGCGAACGAAAGCAAGGCTCCAGGTGTTGCACGCCGTTGTAGTTGAGGACGATCACGCTGACATGAGGCCAGTCCACGCTCAATGCTCCAGTTTCCACACCAGGTAGCCAATGATCTCGCGCTTCAGGGCGGCCCATCCGCCTTGGCGCAAGCTGCGCCACGCCTTGACCAGCCTCTCTCCCCACGAACGAGCGGGACGTGGTGGAACCGCCGTTGCGTATGTCGTAAACGTCAACTCTATCAGTCGCCTGCCTCGATCAGGAGCGAGCCGGGGGGCGCGACAAAACTCTACCAGGGGGCGGGTGGTTTGCTCCCAACGATAGGCGCGCGCCAGGTCGGCAAAGCACGGAGCGAGATCGGCTTTGAGGTTGGGGGTGGCGAGCAAGTCCAAGATGGCCTGGGCTAGGCCCGACGCATCCTGATAGCCGACGACGGCACCCAATCGGTGCCGCTCCACCAATTCGCTGGCCGTGTCGCCTTCAGTCGCGATGATTGGCAGCCCGGCCCAGATGTAATCGAGCACGCGATTACGAAAGGCAAAGCGGGTTTCGACGTGTTCCAGGTGGAGGGAAAGACCCAGGTCGGCTTCGAGCAGATAATTCTCGCGCTCCTGGTAAGGAATCCAATCGTGGAAGAAAACGTGCCGGTCGGTCAGGCCCAATTTGTCGCTCAAGCTCATCGTCTGCTGGCACATGGGCGAAACGGCTGTGACGTTGGGGCTGGGATGGCGCGTGGCGGCGAAAAAGACGACGACCTCGGGTCGTTTCTCGATCACCTGCGGCATCGCGTGGACGAGTGTGAGTGGATCGAGCCAGTCGTAGAGGCCACCGCCCCAGAACAACACTCGGGCATCGGGAGGAATGCCGCTGTAGACGCCTTTCAGCACGGGCTGGCGGTGTCGAGGCGGCTCGTCGGGCAAGCCAAACGAGACCACGTCCACCAGGCGACGGAGCGATGGATCGTCGGCGTAGGTCGTTGGATTGACGCGGCCCAGGGCGGCGAGCATGCCGATCCAATAATCGCGCTGCCGCTCGCTGTTGCAAACAAAATAGTCCCCAACTGCCAGTTGCTCGTTCAACACTGCTGCGCCATCCCGAAAGACGTGCCACTGAAATTCCTGTCCCTTGCCTTCGGAGATAAAGTGTTGAATGTTTTCCAGGACAAAAGAGTGAGGTACGCTCAAGACCAGAGGCATCGGCAGCATTTTCAGAAATGGAAAGCGCTTGAGCGCATAGCCCGAAGTGACCACGACATCGTTTTCGCTGACCATCGCCTGCAACGCCTCCGCCGAGTCATAGCGGCGCAGACTAAAATCAGATGGCGACAGGTCGCTTTCGTTGGGGATGGCCAGGGTGACGCGGCAATGCCGGCTCAACACGCGAGCGTATTCCCAGTCGCGGACGGCTGGTCCGGACATCTTGCTGCCGACGTGATCCTCACTGACAATCAATACCCTGTTCATCGTTGTGTCGGTTCCTGTTCTTGCCCAAAGAAATTTTGTATCCCGCAGGCCTCGGCCAGGTCTTGCAGTGTTTGTATATAGTACGAGTTTGGATAGTCGGCTCCCAAAGGCCAGCGAAAGAGTGCAAATATTTCTTGGTCAGACCGGCGGCGACGACTTTGAACAACCTGGCGCTTTTGCATCAGGCGAGGCAAGTCTTGCGCCAGGTCATCGGCGGCGATCAGGTGACTGACAGTACGTTTGTCTACAGAGGTGCGACCAGGCCCAGCTCGCCGATTCACCCGGCGACTCGGTGAGCGCGGCAGCCGAGGCCGATTCTGCCAGCGGTTCCTTGCTTCGATGGCGGCTTTGCGCCACAACTCTCCCGGTCCATCGTCTCGCAAGGTCCGCCAGGCCTCGCGGAGATAGTAGGCGATGTTGTAGGTTTGTTGTCCTGCGGAACCTAAAGCCCTTCGGCGCGGAGTATTGATGTGTGGGACTTCGGTGTACAGATGAGGCGCGATCGCGCGTGGCTCGGAGCGCACGCGCGACGAGTCCACACGGGTCGCCAGATAGGCCCGTCGCAGGTACAGCAAAAGCGCCGCCGGCAACACGCGGCTCAACTGCTCGTCGCCATAGTTCTTGAACAGGGTGCTGAAAGCGTTGCGCTGGTAGAGCAACACGATCTTTTCGTTGGACACCCGTTTCCACGAGCCATGATGGATGTGGTAGGCAATCGCACGAGGCGCGTAGACGACTTTGTGTCCCATCACCCACAGCCGCCAACCCCAATCCAAATCTTCGTAAAAGGCAAAATAGTCTTCGTCAAAACCGCCGCTATCTAAAAAGACTTGGCGATCTGTCAGCATTGCTCCGCCGCATGGCGCCAGGATGAGCTTTTCCTGGTCATGCGTCGTCGCCGGGTCTCCCCAGCCTTCCTGATAACCATAGCCCAACACATTCATCCCCGAGCCGGCAAAATCAATGCGCCGGCCATCCCAGCTCAATATCTTGGATGCAACGCAGACAATGTCGGGGTCGCGCTGCATGGGAGCCGCCAGCTCAACCAGCCAGTCAGACGCGACGCGCATATCGGGGTTCAGAAAAGCCACCCACTGTCCGCGCGCCCGGCGAGCGCCTTCGTTGTTGCCGCGCGCAAAGCCATAGTTTTCGGGGTTGGCAACCGTCGTGATCTGGGGGAAGCGAGAAGCGGCGAACTCGAGCGAGCCATCGGTCGAGGCATTGTCCACCAGCATCAGCTCGAGTTGCTCAGCCGGGTAACGCAATGCCAACAAGGAGCGAAAGCAGGTTTCCAGGTGCTGGCGGCTGTTGTAGCTCAGGACGACAACGGTCACCGAAGGCAAGGCGGCGCTGGGAGGGAGGCTGACCATATTTCTACTCGGCGCGCTTTTCTGCCTTGTAGGCGGAGGCATAGCACTCGACAGGGCGGTCGAGCGTCGCGCGCATTCGATACACGTCGGCGGCGACCAGGTTGACATCGGTGACCAACCTGTTCACGCCGCCGAGGAGCTGGTCCATGTAGGGCAAGACGATCATGCGCGCCCAAAACATTTTGACGCTTCGAATGGCGCGCCGCAAGAGATTGTCGTTGAGTAGAGGCAATCTCCGCTCGTAGGTCAGATGAGGGATCAGCGGCGCGTCTTGTTGGCGTGTCGAGATGCTCGGCTCGCCCCACAGCGGGGCTGCCATTCGGGGATTCTCGCCCATCTGGGGATTAACAAAGCCGACGTAATCGAGGAAAAAGCACAGCAGTTCAGGATGGTAGAAAGAGACGTGACCAAAGTGCTTGTAAAAGCTCTCCAGGTGAGCGTACATGCTGCGCGCGTTCGGCGTGGCCAACAGAATGATTCCACCCGGCTTGAGGGCGCGCAGACCAAGCTCCAACATCCTGAGCGCCTGACGATAGTTCAGGTGCTCGACCAGGTGCGCCGAAAAGATGCCGTCAATGCTGTCTGGCTCGACCTGCTCCAGGTAGTCCAGAACATCCTGGCAGACGACATCCAGCCCGCGCGCCCGCGCGGCTTGGCACGCCTTGGGATCAAAGTCTATGCCGATGACCGACACGCCCTTTTCGGCCAGCATCTGGACAAAGTCGCCATCACCACAGGCCAAGTCCAACACTCGCTGCCGCCCCTCAAAGAAGGGCAAATAAAAGCTCTGGATGCGCCGCATATTTTCGGGCACCACGCCGGTGTAGCGCAAAAACGCATAATCCAGGTCAGGGTAGAGTCGGTCGTCCATGGTCTTGACGTTTTAGGTGAAAGCCGGCTTTTTCAAATACTCTTTCAGGCTCATCCCGTTTTGATCACGCTTGGAAAGAGTCGGGTTGGTGATTGGCCATTGGATGCCCACGTCCGGGTCATTCCACGCCAGGGTGCCTTCGGACGGCGGCGTGTAAAAGCCCGTTTGCTTGTACTGCACTTCGGCCACATCCGAAAGCGTCGCAAACCCGTGCGCGAATCCGACCGGCACGTAGATTTGCTTCTTGTTGTCCGCCGAAAGCTCGATGCCGAACCACTTGCCGAACGTGGGCGAGCTGCCGCGCAAGTCAACCGCCACGTCAAAGATGCGGCCTACTGTGCAGCGCAGCAGCTTGCCCATCGGCGCAGTCACGTCCTGATAGTGTAGCCCGCGCAAGACGCCCTGCCCCGAACGGGAATGACCTTCTTGCACAAACTCGAGGTCGAGTCCTGCCGCGGCGAAATCCCGCTTGTGCCAGCTTTCAATAAAGAATCCCCGTTCATCCTGGAAATAGTAAATCTCTACGACGACCAGACCGTCCAGAGGCGTAAGGATAAGATGAGTTTTCATCGTTTCCGGTTCCTTTCTGTTGTCAAGTTTGGCAACACCCTATATCGTTTTGCCTTGGACTCGCCGCCAAAATTCCTGGGTGGCGATCATCAAGCGCATCACTCGCCCATTGCGAAAGGCTTTTACCAGCTCCGCCTGCTGTTTTACCTCTTGCTTCAGTTGTGTTATCTGCTGTGACCGCAGCACATCATCCTCGCGCTGAAATCTTTCCAGTCTCCGCCAAATGTCCTGTTGAATGAGGGCATAGTCAGCCTTGTCAACCCAAGTCAGATCAACGGGCTTGGGCAAGGCACTTGGTTTGCAAAGAAAAAGCGTCCCCCAGGCTCCATGCCACCTTTCTTCCTGCCAGAGGCTTTCGGAGAAATGCCGGTTCCCTACAATCTCCAGCCCGGAAGGCCGAACGATACGCGTTTCAATCTCATCGGGCGACATAAAACCTTGACAGTCCGGCTCCAGGTAACCATAGTCGAACGTCAGTCCCAGAACTCCCCCTGGCTTGAGAACACGCGCCATTTCTTGAACAGCGCGTTCCTGTCTTTTGATGTGTTCCAAGACACAGATGGAAAGTACATGGTCAAAGGTTCCCGCTGAGAAAGGCAGGTCTGCTGCATCGCTCAACAGATTGAACAGCTTCCACTTCATGACATTGGCGACACGATTAGCGTTGGTGGCCAGGGCAGGATTCAAGTCTATTGTGTAAACTGTAGCGCCTTTGCTGGCAAGGTAGAAAGAAAGCAGCGTGGACGACTCGCCAATGCCCAACACGACTGAGCGGCTCGACACACCTGAGAAAGTGATCGCCATACACATCTCCCAGTACTTCCACAACGCACGCTCAGGCCAGGCACGGTCACGTGCCACTGGGCTATGAAAAGGCTGAAAGTCTCCCAAGAAACTTGTATGGCGCAATCCTTTTTCGTTCAGAGCAATCCTGAGGCGCTCAAAATCTTCCACCAGCGCAAGAAAGGAAACGCGCTGCAAGTCGGAGAGCTCGATAGATTTATTGATAATCACGGCGGGCTCCTGACAAGAGCAAAGGACACTCGGTCAAGCCACGCTCTTTCAGATAAGCAGCCAACGCCTCTTGCCATGGGCGCATCTGATCCAACCCGATGTACTGCAAGGCTTTGTTTTCCAAAACAGAATATGCGGGTCGAGTCGCCTTTTCGCCGAAACTGCCGGTTTTGGCTTTGCTCAGGTTGGGGGCAAGACCGCTCTGGCGAAAGATCTCGGCGGCAAACTCGTGCCAGGTGCAGTCTCCCTGGCTGGTCGCGTGGTACAGGCCGTAACGCGGGGTTTCGATGAGTGCCGCGATTTGATGCGCCACATCCACCGTGTAGGTCGGCGTCAATCGCTGGTCGTCAACCACTCGGATCGGCTTGCCTTCCTTTGCCAGTCGCAGCATCAGCTCGACAAAGTTGCCGCCTTTGCCGGACGACCCGGCCACGCCGTAAAGTCCCGTCACGCGCAAGATATAGTAGTGCTCTAGCGCATAGCGGATCAGGTTTTCGCCAGCCAACTTGGAAACGCCATAGACGTTGATAGGTGCTGGCGTATCCGTCTCGACATAGGGCGCGCGGCGCGCCTTGTCGCCGCCAAAAACATAGTCGGTGCTCATGTGCAGCAGAGCCGCGTTGTGAGCGCGGCAAGCCAGGGCCAGGTTGTGCGCGCCAAAAGCGTTGACGGCAAAGGTTTGCTCGACCTGCTCTTCGCACACATCCACCTTGTGAAAGGCGGCCATGTTCATCACTAATTCGGGCCGATGCATTTGCATCATCGCTTCCAAGTTTTCGGGGCGAGTGACTTCGACATCGGCGTGGGCGAGCGGAACCAGGTCGTGCGCGGGCCGCAACACTTTGACCAAATCGCTGCCGAGTTGTCCGTTAGCGCCGATGAGCACGATCTTCATGGCTCACCCCTTGGCCTCAAAGACCGAGCCGGTGATGCTGATGACTTTGTGCGCCTCTTCCAGCAGCCGCATCCAGCGGATGTTATAATACTTGGGATTATCAAAGTCGGTGTAGCCATACTTTTGAATCTGCTTCACCAGGTCCTTGACCGACTCTTCAATCGTGACCTTGGGCTGAAAATTCAGCACGCGCTGAATCTTGGCTGCCGACACGCGGTAGCTTCGCACACCGGAATAACCATAGTCCGGCACAATCTCGCACTCATGGCCGGTTTCACGCAGTGCGGCGCGCACGCGGAGCGCCAGCTCCGAGATGCGGATGTTGTGGAACGAAACATTGAACATCTCGCCTTTGACCTTTTCTTCCGGCGCCTCCAGGCAGGCAATGTAGGCGCGGGCTACGTCGCGCACATCTACGAGTGGTCGCCACATCTCGCCGCCATAGTGCAGCGTCAGTTTGCCCGTCGCCAGCGCGCTCTTGACAAAGGTATTGACCACCAGGTCGTAGCGCATTCGCGGCGAAAAGCCATACACCGTGCCCTTGCGCAGAATGACCGGGCAAAAGTCGTTGCTGACCATTGCCAACAAGAGCTTTTCGGCCTCGCGCTTGGAGCTGGAATAGGCCGCGCGCGGATAGACCTCGGAAGTCTCGTCGAGCAACACGTCCGCCGACTCGTTGCCGACGCCGCGATCATAGATCGAGCACGACGAGGCAAAGACATAGCGCCGGACGCCATGAGCAACGCACAGGTCGGCGAGCTTTTTGGTCGCCAACGTGTTCATCTCGTGATTGGCTTGCGGATTGTACTCGGCCGTCGGGTCGTTCGACAGCCCGCCGATGTTGACCACGCTGTCCACATCTTTGAGCACGGTGCTATCCACCGTGCGCATGTCGCCGACCACCAGCTCGACGCGGTCGCGGACATCGCGCAGCCCGTCGTCGCCAAAATACAGCCGGTCGAGGATTTTGACCGCATAACCGCGCTGCAACAACTCGTAGGCCAAGACAGACCCGACATAGCCTGCCCCGCCGACCAACAAAATTTTAGGCATCTAGTTTCTCCTGTGATGTCTCAATCGGCCGGGGCCGATCAAAGGTTTTCCCGCGCGTGCTCTCTGACTTACAGTTTCCCTACACGGGCGTCCCACTGCGATGGCACGTAGATCAATCCGTATTGTTCGGCCACGCCGCCCGGCTTGACGGTAAAGCGAGCGCACTTGTGCCAGTGGTCAAAAGAGTGAATACCGGCATGATCATAGATAGCGGCAGAGACAAAATAGTCCCCGGCCAGGAATGGCAAAGCCGGAATGATATAGTCCACGTACCCCTCACCCTCGATATAAGGGATATCGTAATCGGAAAACACATTGTTCGGGCCGCTCAAATGTGTCCCTGTGCTGGCGTGATAAAACGCCAGGCCCACCTGAGGCTGAGGAATGCGCTGGCGCGCGTCATGATGCATCCGCACCACCACCCGCTCGCCCGTGGTAAAGACATGACGAAGCTGCCCGTCACTGCCGAGAAACTCGACTGACGTGATCTCGACCTCGCCACTGCCCCACCGGATGCCGGGCACATCGGCCGGCTGGGCAACCCGCTGGCCGGGAGCCGGCTGGCTATGAGTGGCAACGCTCTCCCGGTATGCGTCGAGCACTTGCTCCACGCTGCCGTCGAGTTGCACTTGACCATCTTCCAGCCACACCGCGCGCGAGCACAGGCTGGATACCGTGCCCAGCTCGTGCGACACAAAGAGAATGGTCATCCCCTGATGCTGAAGCTCACGGACGCGCTGCAGACATTTGGCCTGAAAGCTCTGGTCGCCCACCGCCAGGACCTCGTCCACCAACAGAACCTCTGGCTCCACGTGAATCGCCACTGCAAACGCCAGCCGCATGTACATGCCCGACGAATAATGTTTTACCGGCACGTCAATGAATTGGTCAAGCTCGGAAAAGGCGACCACGTCGTCGAATTTGCGCTCCATCTCACGGCGTCGGATGCCCAACACGGACCCGTTGAGGAACACATTCTCGCGGCCAGTCAGGTCAGGATGAAAGCCGGCGCCCAGCTCCAACAGCGCCGCCACACGGCCCCGGACGTGTATCTGGCCGGACGATGGCCCGATGACCTTGGTGATGAGCTTGAGCAGCGTGCTCTTGCCGGCGCCGTTATCGCCGATCACGCCGACCGTCTCGCCCGAGTAGACGGAGAAAGACACATCCTGCAGCGCCCACATCTGCTCGCTGGGCCGAGGCTTCCACCCGTTGGTCACCAGTTCGAGAAATGAACGGGGGCGCTCGCGCTGAAGGAGAAATCTCTTGGAGACGTGGTCGAGTTGAATCTTGCTTTCCATTTTGCCGGACGCATCCTGGCCCAGAGAGGCGAGCGATATTATACCACATCCCGACCAAGCCCCGGTGGATACAGCGAGCGTCAGATGTCCGATTCCTCTCCGCTGGCAGTCCACACTCCGGGCCAGACTCGACGCGCCGCCAGGTTACGCAAAATCGCCCCCGGCATATTCGGTGTTGACAAAATGGGCAAGTCGGGGTAGAAATCATACAC
>CAYHAR010000005.1:37845-41632 GCA_964354595.1 uncultured Anaerolineae bacterium
CCCCCGGCATATTCGGTGTTGACAAAATGGGCAAGTCGGGGTAGAAATCATACACACTTTTCTACTCACCTGTAGTAACTTGCGAGATTGCGCTCGAGAAAGGACTTGAATGTCAAAGCGCCGATTAGCCATTATTGCGCTGGCCTCGTTGATTCTGGCGACGCTGGCGTGCAACGCGCCGGCTCCAACGCCCGTCGTTCCACCCCGGCCATCTGTCCAACCGACCCGGCCAGCCACCGCTCTGCCGACCCGCCCGCCGCTGCAGGGCAGCATCAGCGGCAAGTTGTGTTACCCCGGCAGCGAAATCCCGCCGATGACGATCTATGCCGTGAATCAATCAACCGGCCAGTCGTTCACGACCAACTCCCAAGGCCCGAACGAAACGCGTTATCGCATCGAGCGTGTGCTGCCAGGAACCTATGTAGTGTACGCCTGGCTGGACGATGGCAAGCTCGGCGGCTCGTACTCTAAAGCGGTGCCCTGCGGATTGAGCGTGGACTGCAAGGATCATTCGCTCATCCCGGTGACGATCAAGACGGGACAAGACGTGACCGGCGCGGACGTGTGTGATTGGTACGGCCCGCCTCCGCCCGCGCCACCCAAGTAAAACGTGGAGCGTAAGCCGTAGTGCGTAGAGGAATGTTTTACGCCTTATGGGCAAGTGTGGTAAAATCTTGATTATTCCGGCAGCATTGCCGTGAAATGGAGTGAATGACTGTGGAAGAATTAAAAGCCCGCTTGAACGAGATGAACGTCAAGGTGGGAGGCCTCCTGGAGCGTCTTTGACGTCGCGAGCAAGCAGAAGCGAATAAAAGAGCTAGAACGCCTCTCGTCCTCGGCGTATTTTTGGAGCAACCCGGAGGCCGCCCAGGCGACGATGCGCGAGTTGAACACACTACGTGGCGAGGCCGAAGGCTGGCTGGCGCTGCACCAGCAAATCCGCGAAGTGAGCGAGCTGCTCGACTTGGCGATGGCCGAGAACGACGAGTCGTTGGGAAGGGAAGTCGCCGCCGAAGTCGAGCGACTGATGCAAGACCTTGAACAGCGCGAGTTCCGATTGCTGCTTTCTGGCCCTCACGACCGGGGCAGCGCGATTCTGGCGATTCACGCCGGGGCAGGTGGCACCGATGCTTCCGACTGGGCCGAGATGCTCTTGCGGATGTACCTGCGTTGGGCCGAGTCGCGCGGATTCAAGGCCGACGTGATTGACCAGATGGACGGCGACGAGGCCGGCATCAAGAGCGTGACGGCGACGGTAGATGGCGAGTACGCCTATGGCTACCTTCACGCCGAGCGCGGCGTCCACCGGCTGGTGCGGCTCTCGCCGTTCGACGCAGCGCATCGCCGCCACACCTCCTTCGCGCTGGTCGAAGTGTGGCCCGAAATCGGTGAAGATAGTGAAATCGTCATTCGCCCGACCGACCTCCAGATTGACACGTTTCGCGCCTCGTCGGCGGGCGGGCAGCACATGCAAAAGAACGAGACCGCCATCCGCATCACGCACCTGCCCACAGGGATCATTGTTTCGTGCCAGAACGAGCGCAGCCAGACACAGAACCGCGAAAACGCGATGAAGGTGTTGCGCGCGCGCCTGGCCGAGCTGGAAGAGCAAAAGCGCCGCGAGCAACTGGCCGAGCTAAAGGGCGAGCACATCAAGGCCGAGTGGGGCAGCCAGATTCGCTCCTACGTCTTGCATCCTTACCAGATGGTCAAGGATCATCGCACCGAGTACGAAACGGGCAACACCGCCGCCGTGTTGGATGGGCGGCTGGACGAGTTCATGGAAGCGTACTTGCGATCCACGGTCGGGCAAGCCGCCTGACGTTTTTCACCAGTAGGGCGGCATCCCGATGCCGCCCCAAAGGAGAATCCCATGAGCACCGAACCGGTTGACGAATTCTTGAGACGAGTCGAGGCCGTCGAAGATCGCTTTCGCTCGATGCAAGACGACATTGCGCTGCGCTGGGTGAACGATGCCCTGGGAGATATTGATACCGCGCTGCGCGATCTGCCCGCTTCCGTTCAGCAGGCGCGCTCGCGCGGCTATGTCTTCAAGAGCTATCTCGAAAAAAAGACCGAGGTGCTGGCCCAGCAATGGACTGAGCTGCGCCCGCGCGTGACGAGCGCGGTGGACGAGCACAGCCGCGCGCTGCGCTACCAGTCCGACTTGTTCCAGCAGCGCCTGCCGTTCCTGCGCCCTAATCGCAGTGAGGTCGAGCTTGCCACCGCCGAGTCGGCCCTGAGCGATCTCGAAAGCCGCGTCCGCGCCGCCAAAGGTTCTATCGAGGGGATGTACGACGCACTGCAGGGAAATCTCCGGCAGGCGACCGACCAGGTCAAAGAGATTACGTGGGTGCTCGACCAAGTGGACGGCGCGACGTTCAAACTCTACCCCGGCGAGGGCGTGGTCTCGGCAGTCAAGGCCCAGTGGATGACGAGCGAGAAGGAAGGGCCGAAAGGCGTTTTCTATCTGACCGAAGAGCGCGCGCTGTTCGAGCAGAAAGAAGAGATCGCCACGAAAAAGGTCTTGTTCATCGCCACCGAAAAACAAAAGGTGCAAGAACTAAAATGGGAAGCGCCGCTCAGTCAGATCGAGTCCGCGCGAGCCAGCGAAAAAGGCGGCGCGATCCTGGGGATCGGCAAGAAGGAAATCCTCGAGTTCGGCTTTGGCACAAGCGTCAAAGTGCGCTCGGCGCTCTTGCGGCTGGAGGCCGATTCCGACGCCTGGCAGGCGCTCATCGGGCGCACCAAGTCCGGCGACATTGCCGGCGAGCGGATCGCACCCAAGGACAAGGTCGCCGTCGAAGCCGCCCGCGCTGCGCCGACCAAGTGCAACGTCTGCGGCGCGACGATCACGCAGGCCGTCGTCAAAGGCATGACCGAGATCAAGTGCGAATATTGCGGGACGGTGATACGACTCTAGGGGCTAACATATTGAGCGACATTCTACTCACTCTTGTCATGCCAGCCTACAACGAAGGCAAGCGCATCGGGCTGGCGCTGGAAAAAACGCTGGCCTACCTGGGCCAGCAACCTTTCAACAGTCAAGTCATTGTGGTGGACGACGGCAGCCGCGACCACACCGCGCAGGTCGTTGAGGATTTCTGCGCTCGCACGCCCACTTTTCTCAAGGGGACTTACCTGTGCCTGCTCCGCAACGAGACCAATCGCGGCAAAGGCTACTCTATCCGTCGGGGCGTGGCGGAGGCCGAGGGTCACTTTATCGGCTTTGCGGACGCAGACTATAAAACGCCCATTGAAGAATTTGACAAGATTCTCCCCTGGCTGCAAAAAGGCTGGGACGTGGTCATCGGCTCGCGCGGACTGGACGAGTCGCGCATCGAAGTCGCGCAACCGATTCACCGGCGACTCGGCTCCAAAGCCTTTGGCATGGTGATGCACTGGCTTATCGGCCTGCCCGACATTCGTGACACACAATGCGGCTTCAAGTTCTTTCGGCGCGAGGCGGCGCTGGACGTTTTTTCCCGCCAGCAAGTGAACGGCTACATGTTCGACGTCGAGTCGCTGGCGATTGCCGACGGGCTGGGGTATCGCATCCAGCAAGTGCCCATCCGCTGGCGCAACGACGCCGACAGCCGCTACCAAGTCGTGAGCGGCACGCTGCGCAATTTCAAGGAGCTGATGCGCATTCGCTTTGGGCTGTGGCGCAACCCGCCCCAGAGGGAGCGCCGGTGATCCGTCCTCGCGCGTTGGCTCTTGCGCTGGCGCTAACCGCCACGCTGGCTGTGGCGGTCTTTTTTCGCGCCTACCAGATTGACCGCATCCC
>CAYHAR010000006.1:0-1785 GCA_964354595.1 uncultured Anaerolineae bacterium
TAAACTCTTCAAAGTAGCGACCGCGCGGATGCGCGGATTCGTCGGCCATTTTCTCCTCCTGATCAGAGATTTCAATGTCGCCGCTATTATACCCTAGAACAACTGCGTTGGCCGCATAAATGCCCCGAAGGATCGCCAAGAAACGCCCACCGTTCTTGGCGACCCTTCGGACAAGTCACGACGCAAGCCGCGCTACGAACGCGCTATCCCCATCCTGTTCAAGGCAGAGTGATTTCTACCTGGAAAGAGCCGACATTATCTGAATAGCATCCCGCATCGCCCGTAAAGCTCGAAGCGTCGGCAATGCCCAGGAAGAGGCGAGTAGCGCCGGGCGGCGCGACAAACGTTTGAACATCGCCGCTGCCGGCGTCGGTCAACCCATCTCCGATGAAAAAGACCTGGCCGAGCGCCGGAGTCAGAGCGGCAAACCCGGTATCAAACTCGAGCCCGTCTGGCTCTGGCTCGTCCTTGGGGTTGGAATTGTCCAGGAAAACTCCCACCAGCGCGCCCTGAGAGCCGAGGTATTGGCTGATGCCGCCCTGGCCGGGAATGTCGCTTGGGTCTCCGCCTCCATCAGGCCCCCAGCCTGGATCGTCTGGACCATAATACCGGACCAAGCCGGTTGCCTTGAAGGTCAATTTCGCGCCAGGGCTGACGGCCAATGACGCGGGGAACGCCTCTACCAGATCGCCGCCACATCGTATCAAAGGAAAGTCGGGGTCTTCCGTGTCCAGGGGCGGGATGGTGGCATCCGCGCGGCCTGCCAGGTAAATGGCATCCGTCCCCTTGACCGTCACGCTCACATTCTTCTTGCCCAGCGGGATCGTCGTGGGCTGTCCCAGCGGGCCGGCAGGAGGCTGCTGTCCACCGGGCGTAGCAGCGGAGCCGGCGGTCGGCTGGGGCGCGGGAGGCGTCTTGCCCGCAGACGGCGTGGGCCCGCCCGGCATCGGCTGCGCGCCTTCGGGCGGCTGGATGCTGATAGGCGTGTTGATGTCGTACAGTTCCACTTCAAAGTAGGTCTTTTCGCCCTCTGTTGACGGAGCGCCGGTGAACAGGCCCATGAGGCTTCCTTCCATCTCCATGCGTTGCCGGATGGGCACCTGCGGCAAGCCGCTCTGATCGGCCACCCACACCTCGCCTTGAACCTTTACGCTAGTCTTGCGCTCGGGCTGACCTCCCATCGCCGGGATGGTAAAGTTGACCTTGCCGCTGATGGTGTAATGCTTGCAGTGGATTCCGTTGACGGTCTCTTCGCCCACCTGCTTGACGGTGATGTCTTCTTGCGGCAACAAGCTATCGGGCGTCTGGCTCGTGGTGCGCTGGGCGGCCGTTTGCTGCATCCATTTGCCGCCGACCTTGACCCAGGTCGTATCCTTGATGGTGATGACTTGCATGTCCCCGCCCATCGTGATATGCCGGGAGGGCGGCTCTTTGATCCATTCCATCGTCCAGCTCATCTCGCCGGACTGGGAGCCATCCTTTTTCTGCGTGCCCATCTTCATGCGGGCGCGATAGCTGTCCAAAAGATCCGGCTGGGCAAACTGCCCGGCCAGGCCGGAGGAGCCTGCAGTCGGCGTCGGCTGCTTGCCAGCAGGAGTAGGTTGGCCGCCCGGCGCGGCTGTCTTGGCTGGCGGCTGCGTCGGCTGGGGCACTGCCGCAGTCGGTTGGCTCTGCCCGCCTCCGCTGGGCGCAAGTCCAGTGGGGCTGCAAGCGAGCGATGCGACAATCAACAAGGCAATCGCCCAAAACGCAAGTGGGATACGCTTGAATGAACGGTTCATGTTG
>CAYHAR010000006.1:1885-36144 GCA_964354595.1 uncultured Anaerolineae bacterium
CAAGGCAATCGCCCAAAACGCAAGTGGGATACGCTTGAATGAACGGTTCATGTTGACTTCTCCTCGTGGAAATTGAATCTGCCAGAGAAATCGGCAGTCTCGGGCGCAGCGCCCATCACCCAAGGCTACCTCTCCGACAGGCTGTCAGGCTGCCAGATTTTACCACACTCTGGGAGTTGCTAGTGTTGGGAGATTGCTTTTCGTACTCCCTTCCACTCTCCGCCGTCTTTCTTGGCCATGTGAACTCGGCGGCGGGTTGCAGTGCAAAGCGCGCCGCGAGCGTGGGCTGAGCTGTCACAGTCTCTCCTAAAAAGGCTATTTCGGGGGGAAACACTGGATGAGAATGACGGTCCCCGGCGACTTGTCGGTGGCGACACAGTGACCTGAACGTTCAAGGAGCAGTTTTGCCTACAGGTGGCAGAGCCGTCGGTGGCTACTTCGGTTGATTCTGCCCGCTGCCGGTAATAGGCTCACAAGCCAGAGACGCGACGATCAGAAAAGCAACAGCTAAAAACGAAAATGTGACGTGCTTCGATATGTGCTTCATTTTCTTATCCTTATGATGAGATAGAGACGTTATCGTGTTGCCACAGAGAAAGTGTGCGAGAATAGCCAAGCTCAAATCGCGCTCACCGCCGCCGATCCAGCGCGGACTGGAGCACCTCCTGCGCGACCTGAGGATTGGCTTGGCCGCGCGTCGCCTTCATCACCTGGCCCATCAACCATTTAAAGAGCGGTTCTTTGCCGCCGAGGTATTCACTCAGCGGCTTGGGATTCTCGTCCAACACGCGCTCGACGATGGCCGCCAATTCGCTCGCATCGCTGATCTGCGCCAGCCCCTTGCGTTCGATGATCGCTGCGGGCGGCTGGCCCGTGGCGTACATCTCCTCGAACACGGCCTTGGCAGTGTTTTGGCTCACCTTGCCCGCGCCGACCAGCTCGACGAGCGCGACGAGGTCGCCCGGCTTGATCTTGACCTGCTCAATATCCGCACCGGTCTCGTTCATCTGCCGGAACAATTCGCCCGTCATCCAATTCGCCGCCGACTTGGGGTTAGCATTTGGAGACTTGACACAGGCTTCAAAATAATCCGCCACCGCCTGCTCCGCCGTCAACAGGCTCGCGTCGTACTGCGAAAGCCCGTACTGCGCCGCGAACCGGTCGCGTTTGGCGTCGGGCAACTCGGGCAACGTGGCGCGGATGCGCTCTATTTCTTCCCGTGAAATCTCTAGCGGCAGCAAATCCGGATCTGGGAAATAGCGATAGTCATCCGCGTGCTCCTTGCCACGCTGGCTATGCGTCTCGCCGCGCGTCTCGTTCCAGCCCATCGTCTCTTGCTCAACCTGGCCGCCGGATTCGACCACGCGAATCTGCCGCGCGATCTCGTATTCCGTCGCGCGTGCCAGCGCCCGAAAGCTATTGAGGTTCTTGACCTCGGTGCGCGTGAACAACTCGGATGACCCCGCCGGGCGAATCGAGATGTTGGCCTCAAAGCGCATCGCGCCTTTTTCCATGTCGCCGGAGCTGACGCCAATGTAGCGCAAAATCGCGCGAAGCTGGGTGGCATACGCCTTGACCTCGTCCACCGAGCGCATGTCCGGCTCGCTGACGACCTCCATCAGCGGGACGCCGGCGCGGTTCAAGTCCACCAGGCTCGCCTCGCCCGCGTGAGTGAGCTTGGCGGTGTCCTCTTCCAGGTGGACGCGCGTGACGCCGATGCGCTTCGCGGAGCGGCTTTCGCCCACTTGAATTTCCAGCCAGCCCTGGCGGCACAGCGGGTGCTCGTACTGACTGATCTGGTAGCCTTTGGGCAGGTCGGGGTAAAAATAATTCTTGCGCGCAAAGATGCTAAACTCGCCAATCGCGCAGCCCAACGCCAGGCCGGTCTTGATGGTGTGCTCGACCGCGCGCGCATTGATGACGGGGAGGCTGCCGGGCAGCGCCATACACACCGGGCAGACGTGCGTGTTGGGCTGCGCGGAAGCATAGTCCTGAACCACAGCACACGAGCAAAACATTTTAGAGCGGGTGAGCAATTCGGCGTGGACTTCGAGGCCAATAACAGGTTCCCAGGCTTGGGGCATGGGTCAGTCCTTGGTGTGATGCGCGCTGCGAGCGTTGCGTGTTCTACGAGGCGATAAGCGATATAAGGTAAGCGACCTAGCGCGCGCGTCGCTTCCACTCTTCCTTGAGTTCCAAAGACGCCAGGTCGTTCTCCAAAAAGTCGCGCAGCAGGCGTTGGAACTTGGCCGCCTCGTCCATCATCGGAAAGTGCATCGAGTCTTTGAGGGCAATCTGGCGAATGTTCTCATCCATGCCTTGCGTCGCGTCCGCGGGCGGCGGCGTGACGAGCGAGTCCCGCTCGCCGTGAACGATCAGCAGCGGTCGTGTGATCTTTTCCAGCTCAAGCCGCAAATCCATCTTGGTAAACGATTGGGTGCTGATGGTGATGGCGTCGGGGTCGGCCTTGTCGGCCTCTTGGGCCACATCGGGATAAGTTTGCTGTGCTTGCTTGCGCCCCAGCGTACGGTCGAGCAGGCCATCGCCGCCCGCGGCGATCTTGCGGCTGAGGGCCGTGCCGTTGAGCGGCAGGCTCACCGCCATCAGCTTGTCCACCCGGTCGGGCGTCCGCACGGCGAACAGCACCGCCGCCACCGCGCCTAAGGCGTGGCCAACGATCGGCACCTTGACCAAACCCAGTCCATCCATAAATTCGCCGATGAGCGAGACGTAGGACTCGACCTCGTAGCGATGCTGCGTCTTGTCGCTATCGCCAAAGCCCCACAAATCGAGCGCATACGTGCGGTAGCGATCAGAGACCGCTTCCATCGTCGGCATCCAGTAACGCCACGACCCCAGCCAGCCGTGCAAGAACAAGACCGGCTTGCCGCGCCCGATTGCCTCATAGTGGACGAGGCCATTTTCGACAATGATCGCGCTCATGGCAACCGCCAGCGTCCTACTGGGACGCTTTGTTTCGCTCCAACGCTTGGCGCACCTTGCTGAGCAGATCCTCCGATTCGAACGGCTTGAGAATATATTCCTCCGCGCCCGCGTTTATCCCCTGCTGGATCTCTTTGTCTTGCCCTTTGGCCGAAAGGAAAATGACCGGGATATCTTTGGTCTCGTCATTCTCCTTGAGTTTTTTGCATGCCTCGTAGCCGGTCATCTTGGGCATGCGCACATCCATCAGGATCAGGTCGGGGCGCTCGGCTGTGGCGCGCTCCACCGCTTCGACGCCGTTAGCGGCCTCACTCACGTCAAACTTGCCCAGGATACGCAGGTTGAACGCCACCAGCTCGCGAATATCTCGCTCGTCTTCTGCAATTAGAATTTTTGCCATACTACGAATGCCTCTCTACGTTATCGGATTACCAAGACCGTCACATCATCGTCTGGCCGAGCAAAGTGCCGGGCAATGATTTCGGCCAGCGTTTGCGGGTCCTTGTCCTGCGACGGCAATGCCTCCCAGTGAAATTTGCGGCTGATACCGTCTGTGCTTAACGCGAACAGGTCGCCCGGCGTGTACACTCCCTCGAACGGGCGTGGATGCGGCAGCCGACGCCCTACAATCCCATACGCCGCCAACGGCTTGAAGCACGTCGCGCTGACCGTGGAGCATTCAATGTTGCCGATGGCCGCGTAGGCCACGCGCCGCTGAATCGGCGCCACCCGCAGCAAGCCCATCACCGCGCCGCGCGTGCCCTGTAGCGCCTGGTGGCAAAGCCGCAACAGGTCGGGCAGGCCGGCTTGGGCATTGGAGCGAACGATCTGCATGGCCAACTGCGCCGCTTGCGCCGCGTTGGGGCCAGAACCTAAACCGTCTGCCAACGCCACCAGCGTGTCCTCACCGCATTGGATAATCTCGTAAGCGTCGCCGCTGACTTCTTGTCCGACCTTGGGCCAGGCGGCCACTCCAATTTTCAGCGACATTCGATTTTCACCGCAGCCACTTGCGCGCCGTGATGACGGTGCCTTCGCCCGACTTGGAGCGAATCTCAAACTCGTCCATCAAGCGGCGAGTGCCGGGCAATCCCATGCCCAGCCCGCGACGGCTGCTATAGCCTTCTCGCATCACCAGGTTCACGTCGGTGATGCCGGGGCCAGTATCGGCGCACACAATCTCCAGGCCGCGTCGCTGGGGAGTCTCGATAGGCCGCAGCGTGATTGCCCCCGTCCCTGCATAGAGCACAATGTTGCGCGTCAGCTCGCTGATGGCGGTGGCGATGCGCGCCTGGTCAATCACGCCAAAACCCAGATCACGCGCCATATTGCGACCCTCCACGCGCGCCATGACAATATCCAGGTCGCTGAGGATCGGGATGTGCAAGCTGTCAGCCATCGGCTTGCTCCCTTTCTGGAGCCACCAACTCGCGCAAGATGCGGATGCCCCGATCCAGGTCGAGCGCCGTCGTCACGCCGGCCATCTCTACGCCCAGCTCGACCAGCGAGATGGCGACCGCCGGCTGCAAGCCCGTGACGACGACGCGCGCGCCCATCAGCCCGGCCATCTCGGCCACGTCGGCCACGATGCGCGCCATAAAGCTATCCACCACGTCAATCGCCGTCAGGTCGAGCACAAAGCCGCGCGCCTTGGTGCTATAGATGCGCTCCAGCAAGTCGTCCTTGAACTGGATGGCAGCGGCGTCGTGCAGCGGCGTCTGGATCGAAGCCACCAGGAAATCCTCGATTTGCAGAATGGGAATCCGGTAGATTTCCATTTATCGCCCCACATGCTGTCCTTCGGCGGTGACGATCTTGCGGTGCAAGACCGCCAGCGCATATTCCAACCCGTCGCGCAGATCGCCCCGCGTGGCGATCTCGTGCAGGTGAACGCCCAGGCCGACGATGGTCTGCGCCACTTCGGGGCGGATGCCGACCAGGATCGGCTGCGCGCCGAGCAGCCCGGCGGCGCGCGCCGCGCGAACCAGGTGATCCGCCACGCCGGTATCCACCACCGGCACGCCCGTCACGTCCAGGATCACCACCTGCGCGCGATATTGGACGATGCCGTTGAGCAGTCCTTCCATAATCCTCTGCGCGCGGTCGCTATCAATGAACCCGATCAACGGCAGAATCAAAATACCTTCCAGCACCGGCACGACCGGCGTGGACAGCTCTTGCACCGTCGCCAGCACCCGCGCCAACCGGTCCCGCTCGGCGGTGATGGCCTGATAGAGCCGCTGATTCTCAATCGCCACCGCAGCCTGGCTGGCGTAAATCGTCAGCAGCCGCGCGTCGGTCTCGTCAAACGGCAGGCCGTCGCGCCGATTCGAGGGCTGGATAACGCCGATGAGCTGCCCCTCCAGCCGCATCCCGACGAGCATCGTGCTCTTGACGCCGACTTTGTGAGCAAAGTCGGCCAAGCCCAGCGCCTGCACGACCGGGTCCGCATCAATGTCCTTGACCACAAAACTGTCGCCCACCTCCCAAAACTGCCTGGCGGGGCTGCCCTCGGCCAGGGGGATGACATAGCCGCGAATGTCTTGGGTGGGCACGCCGACCGCCGGGGCTTGCCCGACCAGAGCCTGTTGATCCGGGTCGTAAAGCAAGACTGCGCATTTTTCGACATTGAGCAGATCAACGACCTGGTGTGTGATCTGGTCGTAAATGTCTTGGCCCTTGCGCATCGCGCCAAACACTCCGGCGACGCGTTGCAGCGCCGCCAATTGGCGTTCAAACTCCTGCGAAGTGGATAGTTTCTCTGCCGTCATTGGCTCCTCCTGATTATCTCCCGCTGGCGGGAGTTGGCTTGTCCCATTTGAGCGCGCGGACTCGCGTTCCGCTTTCCGCGGCGCTGTCAATCGTAAACTCGTCGGCCAGCCGCTGAACCGAAGCCAGGCCTACTCCCAATCCCGCGCCCTTGGAGGGCAAGCTGTCGCTCGGTCCACCGGCCCCATCCAGCGCCCGCGCCAAGTCAGAAATGCCCGGCCCCTGATCTTGCACGACAACCTCTAACCCTCGCTGCGCCCCTCGCTCGAGCGCTTTCAGCTCCGCCGTGCCGCCTCCAGCGTGTCGCAGCGCGTTGCGGGCCAGCTCGGCAATGATCGTCTGGGCGCAGGCTTGGGCGCTGGGGCCAAAGCCCATCTCGGTTGTCATCATCCGTCCCAGCCCGACCGCGGCGTACACGTCGCTTTCGTCTCGGATCGGAACGGTCTGCTGGGAGGTCTCGACAATTTGTGAATGCATGGCGCTCCGGCGCAAGAGTTTTTCGTTTTTTGAGAGTATGGCGCTGCCTTGACCGCGCCTAGTTCTCGACCGGCTGGGCCGCTTTTTCGCCCATGAACTGGCGGATCTCGGCAATCAAGTCGCCGATCTCGAATGGCTTGGTCAGAAAGCGAGCCGCGCCCAGCGCGAGCACTTTTTGCTGTTTGGTCTCTTCGGCGGTCAGGCTGCCGGTGATGACGATGACCGGGATGTTGGCCGTCTGTTCGTCTCGCTTGAGCTGGGTCAACACCTGGTAACCGTCCATCCCGCCGGGCAGTTTCAGGTCGAGCAGAATCAAATCGGGCTTTTCCTCGCGCGCCAGTTCCAGCGCGCGCGGGCCGCTGGTCGTCGTTCGCACCTGAAAGCCCAGGTTGCCGAGCGTCTGGCGCAACAGCCCCAGCGTGTCTTGATCGTCGTCCACCACCAACACCAGGCCCTTGCCCGAGAGCACGCGCCCGACGGTATCGAGCAGCAGTCGCTCATTGATCGGCTTGGTGACATAGTCCACCGCGCCCAGCCGCAAGCTTTGCTTGTCCGCCAACACCGACACAATGACCACTGGAATATCGGCGGTTGTCTCGTCTGATTTGAGTGTTTGCAGTAGCTCGAAACCGTCCGTGCCCGGCAGGTAAATGTCGAGCGTGATCAGGTCGGGCCGCTCGTGGCGAGCGGCCTGGAGCGCATCCTCGGCGCATCCGACAGTGGACACAATGTATCCACCGTCCTTTAGATGATGGCTGATGAGTTCCGCAATGTTCTGATCGTCCTCTACGACCAGGACATGACGCTGAAAATCTCCGTTGGGAGATTGGCCGTCTTGGTGGAGGTCGGCCGGCAGCGCCGCCGGGATAGGCTCATCCACCATTTCCTGTTCTGCCAGCGGCAAGGTAAAGCTGAACGTCGAGCCTTTGCCCAACTCGCTTTCCAGCCAGATTTGGCCGTGGTGCATCTCCACCAGGCTTTTGATGATCGCCAGGCCCAAGCCGGTGCCGGAAAACTCTTGCACCGCCGCATCGTCGGAGCGGAAAAAGCGGTCAAAGACTTTGGCCTGATCTTCCGGCGCGATGCCGATGCCAGTATCGGCCACGTCTATCCGCGCCATGCTGCGCATGTCCACGCGCCGCGCCGTCACCGTAATGCTGCCCGCGCGTGTGTACTGGTAAGCGTTGCCGACCAGGTTGGTCAAAATCTGGATCACCCGGTCACGGTCGGCCAAGACAGGCGGCAGGTCAGGCGGGACGTTGACGAACAGACTCAACCCTTTTTCTTCAACCCTGGCGCGCAGGCTGGCGACGACTTGATCCACCGCTACCTCAAGCCGCATCGCTTCAATGTCTAGCTCAATGCGCCCGCCCTCGATCCGGCTAATGTCCAACAAGTCGTTGACCAACACCGTCAACCGGTCGGCGTTTGACTTGATGATGCTGAGGAACCGCTTCTGCTCCTCGTTCATGCCTCCCGCTGCGCCCAGCAGCATCAAGTCGGCATAGCCTTTGATGGACGTCATGGGCGTGCGCAGCTCGTGCGAGACGGTGGACACAAACTCGCTCTTGGCGAGATCCGCTTCCACTTCGCGGGTCACATCGCGGAAGACGGACACAGTGCCTAGGTACTCGTCGCCCATCGTCACCGGTGCGACGTGCACGTTGACGTGGCGGTCCTCGATTTGCAGCCGCTGCGCCAGGCTGGGCACATCCAGCCGGGCGTTGGCCGAAACGGACCAATGCCCCACCTGCCGCATCCAGGTCGCCCCGGCAGTGCCATACAGACCCAAAAAGTCGTCTATCAGCCGGCCAATGATCTCTTCGCGCTTGGTGCTCAGGATGCGCTCGGCGGCGACGTTGAACAGGATGACGCGGCCATGCGCGTTCGCCACCAGCACGCCATCGGCCACGGCTTCCAGAATGGCCTGGCTCTTGGACGCCTCTTCTTGTTGAGCACGCAGCATCGAGCCGAGCCGCTCGGCCTGGTCACGGATGAGCCGATACAGTTCGGCGTTGTTGATGCTGGTGGCCACCTGGATAGCGGCCGCCTCCACCAACCGCAAATGGCTCTCGGTGAAATAGTCCGTCTCCGGATGATACAGCATCAGCGCGCCGAGCACGTCCTCGCCCGCCGCCAGCGGGACCGCCATCGCCGAGCGATAGGCGCGGGCCGGCTCGTCCGGCTTTTTGGCCCACCGCTCGTCGGTGAGCACGTCGCCGACGATGGCCGGGCGCTGTTTCTGGATGGCCCAACCGGCCAACCCTTCGCCCCGGCGAAAGGCCGTCGGCGCGCCGCCCGGAGGCAAAGTCGCCGGGCTGCCCAGCGCGGCGCGGTGAACCAGCATATCTGTCTGCGGATCCAACAGCATGATCGAGCCGCGTTGCGCGCCGATGGCGCCAATGACCAGCGTCAGCGCGCGGTTGAGCACGCGATCCAGGTCGAGGCTGGCCGAAAGCTCGCTCGTGATGCGGAACAGCGTTTCCAGTTGGCTGCTTTCCGCGGTAAGTTGATCGAGCGCGCGGCGCAAGTCCTCGGTGCGCTCCTCCACGCGCTGCTCTAACTCCTGGGTAAAGCCGCGAATCTCTTCGAACAACTGCGCGTTCGAGATCGCCATGCCGGCCTGATTGGCGAGCGTCTGCGCCAGGCGAACATCGGCGCTGGTGAACTTGTAGCCCGGCGCATCGCTATATAGCTCAATCAGGCCAAAGACCTCGTCGCGGGCGACGAGCGGCAACATGAGCATCACCTGGACGTTGAGCTCGCGGAGGACTGCCACTTCGTCCGGGTCGGCATTCGGATCGTCCGCGCTGATGGCGGCGATGCCGCGCTGCTCCAGCACCCGCGCGGTGAGCGGGAAATTTTCCAGGTCGAAGCATTCATCGGGCGGTCGGGGTCGCTCCTTGCGCTTGAAACGGTCCACCAGCGTGATGACGCAGTGATTCTCTCGATCCCACCGCGACAGGGCGCATCCGGCCACCTTGAGCACCTCGGCCAGGTGATCGGCCAGGGCGGTCAGCACGTCCTTGAGCTGCAGGGAGGACGAGATGGCTGCGCTGGCGTCGAGCAAAGCGCCCAGTTCTTGCGTGCGGGCGACGGTCTCCTGGAACAGGCGCGAGTTCTCGATGGCCGCCGCCACCTGATTCGCCAGCGCTTGCGCCAGATCTTGTTCCTCTGGGCTAAAGCGGCGCAGCGAGCCGACGCTATCAAAGCCAATCGTGCCAATGATCCGCCCACGAACGATCAGAGGCGCGGTCAGGATCGAGGCGATACGCCGCAGCGTCATCACGTCGCGAATGCTGGCTGTCAGGGGGTCTTGGGCCGCGTCGTAAATCGCCAGAGGCCGGCCGGTCTGCCTCACGCGCTGAAGGAATGGATTATCGGCCACCGGCAGGCGCACGCGAGCGCCGGCCCGAAGGGGGTCGCCCTCTTGCTGATATTCGGCGATCAGGCGACCGTACTGGTCATTCTCCTCGAACAGGATGATGCCGCATTGAGGCACGTTCATCATCTGCGCCATTTCTCGGAGCGCCCCCGAAAGCGTCTGGCTGAGATCGAGGCTGGCCCCCAGGCTGCGCCCGATGCGGGCGATTCCTTCCGCCTGCCGCGCGCGCGCCTGCTCAATGGCGTACAGGCGGCTGTTTTCGATCAAGACGGCGGCCTGGTTGGCAAAGACTTCGAGTGTCTCGATGGTCGAGCGGTTCGGGATGCGCCCGTCGCGCGGGTCGTCCACCGAGATCAAGCCCAGCGGGCGACCGCCGCTGCCGCGCAAGGGGACGAGCAACAAGTCGTCTGGATGCCAGTAACCCGACCGGCGCGGCCCCGGCGGCAAGTCGGAAGTCGAAAAGGTCTGCATGCTGGCAGTGACTTCGCGCTGTTCCATGGGAAAGTAATAGCTCTGGCTGATGCGGAACTCGTCGCGCATGACAACTTCGACCTCCGACCACGGGGGCCGCGAGGCTCTCATCTGCTCGAACGTCGCCACAGGGACGCCGGCCGCCGCCACGCGGCGCTGCACGGTATCCGGCGGCTCGCCTTCGACCAAGCTAAGAACCACCACGTCAAAGCCGACGGTCTCTTGGATGGCATGGGCCACGTCGTCCAATACGTCTTCCAGCGGGCGGTCGCTGCGAAAGGCCTGGCTGATCTCGAATAGGTTGAAAAGCTGCTCGGCGCGGCGGCGCAGCAATTCGCCGCGCTCCATCTGCTCTTCCAGGCGCAGCGCGTTGCCGATGGCGATGGCCGTCTGCGAAGCCAGGGCCAATACAAAGTCCACGTCCGCATCGTGAAAGGCCGAAACGTCCGGGCTTTCCAGATTGATTGCGCCGACGACCGAGCCAGCGTAGCTGATCGGCACGCACATCTCGGAGCGCACGTTGGGAACAACCGCCAGGTAATTGGGATCTTGTGTCACATCGTCCACGACAACGGATTCGCCAGAGGCGACCACCCGGCCAATGATGCCCTGGCCCATAGACTGCGCGCTGAGCGCGGCGTTGGCCTCGTAGCCCCGCACAGCTTGCAGTTGCAAGGTTTCTCGGTCTGTGTCGAGCAGGTAAATGGAGGCGAATTGAGCCTGGGTCGCCCGAATGGCCTCGGTCAACACCAGGTCAAAGATGTGCGATCTTTCCAGCGTCGAGTTTAGCTCGCGCGAGATGGCCGCCAGCGCCGTCAGCTCCTCGACGCGCTGCTGCATCCGCACGTCTGTGATTTGATACAGCCGCGCATTGTCCAGCGCAATGGCGGCCTGGGCGGCGATTACCTCCAACAGCTCGCACTGCGTCTGGTCGTAAGCCTCCGGGTCTTGATAGTGCTGCACCACCAGCGCGCCCAGGACGCGCTCGCCCACTATCATCGGCACACCCACCCAAGCCGCGGCGGTGGGGCCAATGCTTTCGATCCCGCGCTCAACCAAGAACTCGGCCACGTTGCCGCGCAGGAACAGCGTTTGGCCCGTGTGGATGACGTATCCCGTCAGGCCGCGCCGGCTGCTGCGGCGCGTGCCCGGCTGGACTTCGCCGGTATTGATGCTGAGCGCAAACTCGACCTCGTCTCGCGCCTGGTCGTACAACGCAATGTACATATTGTCGGCGTGCATCACGCGCTGGGTTTGCTCATAGACCAGGCTGAGCAACTCGTCCATGTTCAGCGTGGACGAGAGCGCGCGGCCAATCTCGGTGAGCGTCTCTAGCTCGACTACGCGCCGTTGCGTCTCGGCGTACAGTTGCGCGTTCTGGATCGCGCCAGTAAACACGCTGGCAATGGTCGTGAGCACCTGGGCGTCTTCGTCGGTGAATGAGCCGCCGCGCTTGTTGGCGATGTGCATCTCGCCCACCGCGTGGCCCTTGGACGTCAGCGGCGCGGAGAGGAGCGTGCTCACGCCGAACCGCTCGATAAACTTGCGATACGCTGCAATGATGCGCGGGTCGTCCCCTGCGCGGTCAGAGCGAAACGGGCGGCCCGAGCGGAATACGCTGAAACGGAAATCGGCCGTCGTTACGTCCAATTCAAAATCGGTTACCATCTCGGCCGGCGCGCCGTAAAAGGCGGCCGGATGCGCCATTAACTTTTGCTGCCGCTCGTCCAACAACAGAACGATGCCCTGTTCCGCGTCCAGCAAGGCGACCGTCTCGGCGATCATGTGGCGCAGCAGTTCGTTCATGTCGAGCGTGATGGCGGCGCTGGCGCTGAGACGCGCCAGCCGGGCAGATTGCTCGGCGTGCCGCCGCGTTTCCTGGTACAGGTCGGCGTTCTGGATGCCGACCGAGGCCTGCGCCGCGAACATGGTCAACATGCGCAAGTCATTGAGATCAAAAATGCGCCGCTCGGCGTCGTCCACCACCACCAAAGCGCCCAGCGTCCGATCTTGCCAGACCAGCGGCGCGCCCATCGCGGCCGTAAAGGCACCCTCGCCAAATTGCTGCGAGCGCCCGACCCAGTGCTGGTAATTGTTGACGACGAGCGGCTGCCTGCTTTCGAGCACCTGCCCGGCCAGGCCCTCTCCTTTTTGCATAACAAGGCCGCGATAGTCACTCCCCATGTTGTAGCTGACGATCAAGCGAGAGGTCTGGGCGACCGGGTCGTATCGGTGGAGGCTGCCGCCCTTGGCGCGCAACAATTCGGCCGCGCGCTGGACGATGGTTTCCAACAGCCGATCCGGGTCCAGTTCGCTGACAATGTCTACCGCAATCTCGCGCAGCGCCGACATTTCTTCCATGCGGCGCATGATTTGTTCATAGAGGTTGGCGTTTTGCAGCGCCACGGCGGCCTGGCTGGCAAACAAGGTCAGCAGTCGCAAGTCGTCGTCGGCGAACTTGCGCGAGTCGGCCAGAACGTTGAGTACCCCCACCAGATCATTTTGCCAGATGAGTGGCGCGCCCATCACAGCCGCAAACGGCTCGTCTGCAAAGCGAGCGACGCGCTCTTCCCAGTGACGGTAATCGTTGACGATCATGGGTTGGCGCTTTTGCGCGATGCGCCCGGCCAGGCCCTCTCCAAAGCGGAGCGTCGCCCCGGTCCAATCCTGCTCCAGGTTGTGGCTGATGATGGTCAAGAGTTGCTGCTCGGCATCCACCCGGTACAGCACACCGCCCCGGACATGTAACAGCGTCGTGGCATGTTCGATGATGGATTGCAGAATGCGCCCCAGCCCCAGATGGCCGGTGACCTCGACCGCCGCCTCGTGGAGGGCGGACATTTCCTCGGCGCGTCGGCGCGTCTCTTCGAACAGACGAGCATTCTGGATGGCAATGGCCGCTTGACCCGCCACCGTCTGGAGCGCGGTCACGTGAGCCGGCAGAAACGCGCGCAGAGTGTAACTGGCCAGCTCCAGTGTGCCGACCAGCTCGTTGCCGACCAGCAGCGGCACGCCCACGTGCGACCGGATCGGGAATCGCGCCCGATCCACCTTGGGGACCACGCGCGTCTCTTGCAGCAAATCATCAATCAAAAGCGGCTTGCGCTGCCGGGCAATCCAGCCGGTCAAGCCCTCGTCCAATGTGTATACGCCGCCGGTGCTGGCCGTGTACTCGGCATATTGGGGATCGGCACCTTGCGCGCGCGCGCGCAGCACGCCTTTCTCCGGCTCCCACAGGCAAATCTCGGCCAGGTCATACGGCACCGCTTGGCGCACAGAAGCCAGAATCGCGTTGAGCGTGGTTTCCAGGTCCAGGCTGGCGCCGAGGGTGCGCGTGATTTCGGCGATCATGCTCAACTCGTGCGCGCGCTGTCGCTCTTGTTCGTACAGTTGCGCATTCTTGTAGGCCACCATGGACTGTCGGGCAAACGGGGCCAACAACTCTTGATCTAATGACGAAAAGGGCCTGGCGTCGGCGCACCTGGCGACCTGCAGCACGCCCAGCACTGGTCCGCGCTCCTCTTGCAATGGAGTCGCCAGCAGCGAGACCAACGACCGGTCGGCCGGCGTCTGGGGCGTAAAGCGCGAATCAACCTGCGCGTCGGCCAACAGGAGTGGGTACCGTTCGGCCATCACCCAGCCGGCGACACTTTCGCCGGACTCGAGCGACGTATCGGCGTATTCGGCTTCGCCCAGTCCCCATGCCCCGCGCACGAATAGCCGGTCACTGTTCGGGTCCTTGAGATAAACCAAACACTGGTCGCCGTTGACCGCGTGCGCCGCCTCGGCCGCCAGGCGATCCAACACGCTTTTCAGGTCAAGCGAGGTGATCGCGCGGCCCGATTCCAAGAGCGTCGTCATCTCGCGGACGCGCAGTTGAGCGGCTTCGGCCTGGCGAATTTTTTCTTGCGCAAAGGCCGCCAATTGCTGCTGAGTGCGCTGGAGGCTTTCGGCCATCGTGTTGAACTCGATGGCGAGCAGTTCCAACTCGTCGCCTGTGTCAACAACGATCCGGTGCGCCAGTTGCCCGCCTGCCAGCATCGCCGCGCCCTGGCGCAGTGTTCTCAGCGGATACAACACCCGGCTGCTGATGAGCCATGCCACCGTCACCATCGCGCTGATGGCAAGCGCCGTGACGATCAACGCCAGGCGCAGCGAAGAGATGGCAGACGCATAAACAGCGGCCTCTGGCTTTTCGACGACAACACACCAGCCGGTTTCCTTAACTGGTTGATGATAAGCCAGCACGGGCGTCTCGACTCCGCGCAGCGCGCCCTCCAGGCCTCGGGGCTGCCGAACCAGGGTGTCACTTGCGGCAGTTGGATAGTCTAGAAAGGCCATCACCGCCGGCACCTGGCTTCCCGTCGGCCCCAGGTTACGCTGGGCAAGGTTCCCCACCGGGCCCGTGATCGGGTCCTCTGCAGGATGGGCGATCAGCTTGCCTTCCGCGTCCACCACGTAGACCAGTTGGCCGGCGGGCTGGTTTCTGGTCAGTTCCGAGAGACTGGTTAGCTTGAACTGGCCCACCAGCACGGCGACAGGAACGCCGCGCTCGTCGCGCAATAGCGCGGCAATGTCCACAAAGGCTGTGTACGACGAGAGATAGACCGGGCCGAAATAGTCTTGGTTGCCCGGCCCGGACATCACCTGCCGAAAGGCCGGGAAATCGGCCATGTACGCGCCCACTGCCGAGGGCGGATAGCCGCGCACCAGCCGTATCCGCTCGATGCCGTCAGCGCCGATCAAGATCAAGCTATACAGGTCTTCTCGGCTGTCGAGCACAGCGAGCAAGAGATCTTGCTGTGTGGGCGTGTTGTCCATCAAAAGCTGGACGCTGCGGGCCGTGTTCCGCATAAAGGCCGTCAGGTCGGTGGTATAAAATGTCAGGCGATCGGCAGCGACCTTGGCCGCCTGACGCTGCTGGTCGGCGGCCACCTCACGCTCGCGCCCATAGTTGAGCACCACCATGTATCCCAGCACGATCAGCGCGATGGCCCCGCCCAATGCAAAGGGCAGCCACAGCCTGAAGCCGAGAGAAGCAAATATTCGATTAACCTTCCAACGACCGATTGTGTCCATCAAAGACGCTGCGTATCTACATGGCGTGCTGCCATCAGCGAACCTAGCGCCCAATGGCGCGGCGGCGAGCGTCGGCAGCCGCTTCGGTGATCTCGCGGATGTCGGTGAATTCTTGCGTGTCTGACGAGGTGATGCCGACCGCCATGACCATCAACGGCGCGCGCTGCTCGCTGCCATCTTTGCCCTTGTACGCAATGTAACCCTGTTGGCGGGCTTTGAAATCGTAATGTGTGCCGACCTCGTCGTTGAAACGCTTGACCAGCGTATCGGCGATAGACTTGGCCCGGTCGCTCTGGACGATGATGATAAAATCGTCGCCGCCGATGTGACCGATAAAGTCCTCCGGCGTGCCCAGCTTGTCCACCGCTTCGCCCATCACCAACGCGGCAAAGCGCAGCACTTCGTCGCCGGCGACAAAGCCATAGACGTCGTTGAACGCCTCGATGCCGGGCAGGCCGACGTAGAGCAGGCCCCAATTCTTTCTGCGCATCAGCAGGCGCAATTGTTCCTCGATGAGCTTGCCGCTCGGCAACCCGGTGGTGGGATTGGTGAGCGACTCGCGCTCGGCGCGGCGCTGCGCATTCTGGACGCGCAGGCGCAGCTCTTCGATGTCGAACGGCTTGGTGATATAGTCGTCCGCGCCCGTTTCCAGCCCCCGGATGCGGTCGCTGCGCTCATCTTTCTGCGTCAGAAAGATGATCGGGATGTGGCTGGTGCGCAAGTTGGTGCGAAGCTGGATGCAGACTTCGTACCCGTCAATGTCCGGCAGCATAATGTCCAGCACGATGACGTGCGGCAATTGCTGTCGGCATCGCTCCAATGCTTCGCCGCCCCGTCCGGCTACGACCACCTCGTAGCCTTGGGACGCAAAGTAGATGCGTAGCATGTTGGAAATGTCGGTGTCGTCTTCGACGACCAAGATGCGGCCTTTGCCCATACTCCACCTCCACCACCATCAGTGGTCAGTGCTCAGTGACTCGCCCGGCGTCGCCGGGCTTGATCTCGGATACGTTCGATCTCGTCATCGTCCACCGCGCGCTCAAAGCTGCGAAAGCCTCCCAGCCGGAAACCGTGCCGCTCCGCCAGGGCCGCGATTTCTTTGACGCGCTCAATCTTGATCTGTTTGCCCAAGGTAAAGCACTCGTACCGCCCGTCCAGCGCCAGGGTCATGGTCTCGGCCATGCAAGCATACGCCATCCGGGGCGGAAAGCCAAAGTCGAAATGAAAATCCACTGGCCCAGGCGCTTTCACCATCCCGCCTTCGATCACCAGCACGTCGTCGCGCTGCTCGACGACGGCCCTGGACACATTGCGCGGGCGAGCCACGTCGCACACCACACAGCCCGGTTTCAGGTCACCCGGCGCGACGATGGCCTGCAAGGCGTTCGTCACGGTGATCACCAAGTCAGCCTGGCGCAGCGCGCTCATCTCGGTGGCAATGATCGCCTGCGTTCCGCGGCCCTCGACCTTTGCCTTGATTTGCTGCAATCGCTCTGGCCGCCGATCCTCTGATGGGGATCTTCGACCGATGAGAATCATCTCGGGCACATCGCCTGCCAGCAGTTCCGCGCACACTGAGCCGATAGCCCCGGTCGCGCCGACGACGGCCGCCGTCGCATTCTTCAAGTCAATGTCCATCCGCCGGGCGGCTTCTTTGGTCGCGTTCACCGCCACGGCCACCGTGTAACTATCGCCCGTCGTCACGGGAATCGTCAGCCCGCGACTGATTGTCACTCCGGCATCGCCCACGACAGACGTGAACGCGCCCAGTCCCAACAGTTGCGCGCCCCGCCTTTGCGCGAGCTGGCCCGTCTGGATGATCTTGCGATAGACCATTGGCGCGGGCAGCGTCATCATCCGCCGCGGCGTGTACGGGCAAGCGACGAACCAGCCTTCGATCTCTTTGCCAGTGGCCGCCGATTGAATGCCGGTAATGTGCGAGATATACACCGGCGACCAGTAGCCGGAAAAGAAATGGATCAACGATTCGGGCAGGAGTTTACCCAACAGCGGGTACTTGCGTTGCACATCCCGCTTGGGATCAATCGGATGAATAATGAACGCGAAATTGTCCATTCGCCTTGTAGTCGTCTAGTCTTGTGGTCTAATAGTCTGGGGGGCGTCGCAGAGTCATCACACCGCTTGGCGCGACTAGAGACTACTTGGCTACTCGACTATCTCGGATAATCTCGGGAATGCAGCTTCTCTCCGCCTTTGAGCTTGAGATGATCGCTCTCTTCATAGTTCACATTTTTGCTAATCACGTGCCGATCTTTGGACGCGAACAGGATCGTGTCAGACTCGATCATCCTCGCCGGGTAAATAATTAGCCCTGACCCTAACCGGCAATGATGGCCCACGCAACTGCCCAGCACCGCCATATTGGTTCCGACAAGCTGATCGCGATAAAAGACCTTGACCGGTTGGGCAAAGACGTTATAGTCTGTAAAGGCAGTGTTCGCGCCAATGAACGTGTCGCGCCCGATGACACACATTTGCAGGCAGGAGTTCTGTGCAACGATCGAGTTCTCCATGACTGTAGTCATGAACAACGAGACGTTGAACGGCAAAAAGCACCGGTCGCACACCACACTCAACATCAATTGGCAGCCCTGGCCGACGTTGACGCCATTGCCGATGATGCAATTGTCAATCACCGAGCCGGCACCGATCGTGCAATTGTCGCCGATGGTCGTCGGCCCGTGAATGACGGCCGAGGGATCAATGTAGGTGTTCTTGCCCACCTGCACCAATGCCGACGAGCGCAGCACCTGCCGACGCTCCCACATTCCACGGAACATGACCCCCAGCTTGGCGCCGAGTTTTTGTATCTTGGCTTCAAAGCGCGCGCCCCGCGAGAACAATCCAAAGATGCAATTCGCAATATACAAGTGAACCCAGTGCTCAATCGAGAGGAATGCTTGGTGGGGCACCCAATATGTCAACTCCCCTTTCTCGTTGGACATGTAGCGCGGCACGCGATAATAACCGTGCTCCTTCGCGCCAGTGTCCATCACCAGCGGGCGAGCGTTCTCCTCGACGCCGTATGGGAAATACCACAAGTCGGCGACGTAATAGTTCCCCTCGCGCCGGATGCCGCGCTGCAGTTGGAGTGCGTGATTCGTGAGGGACTTGTCTTCCAGGCTGAACGCCACGCGGCACGCCTTGCCCAGTCGCTGCGCCTCTGTGACGAACTGGTCAATGAACGGCTGGTCAAAGAACAGGTTGTCGCGGTACACGATGGTTTCGACGTGCTCGTCCGAAATCTCTTCGAGCGAATCCACCTCGCGCTCCTGCCGGCAATAGCCCGCCAGCGCGTCGCGCTGGTGCAGCCAGAGTGGCTTGTTGAGCACCCGCAGCTCGCGCGCCGGCTCGTTAAAGGGCAGCAGCTTGTGGTAATCTCGAACAATGATCTTGCGCATCAGTCTAACGGTCGCTTGCTGATCAGGATCGTGCAGGCCGCATCGCCTTTGGCGATGCACGTCGTCTCTTCGATGGAAAAGCTTTTGCCGCCGCTCACCCAGATCGCTCCTTCCTGCAAAATGCCCACCGCCAGGTAACAGCAAGGCTCGCTCGAGTGGCGCCCCCAGCACACCGGGCAGCGCTCAATCGTCCAGATGAAATGCGATTCGTCTTCGCCCAGGCGCACCACCTGGTCGCTGAACTTGTTGAACATTTCGGCGAAAACTTCGATGCCGACCTTCATCTTCATTCCGAGGGGCAGCAGGCGAAAGGCCAGGTCGCTGATACCCAGCACCGGCCCGAACTCTTTGATGCCGTATTTGAAGCACGCGCGGCCCGCTCGCAGCGCCAGCCCGCGCGCGCCGCGCGGGCCGTACATCTCTTCCAACGCCTTCTGGACGCCGCCGACATCCTCGAAGCGGAACTGCCGGTCAAAGTTGTTGGGGGGATAGTTGTTGACCAGGTGCTTGAGCTTGGCAAGGTTCAGCACCGCGTTGACCCCGTTGCGGCCCATCACTTCTTCCGTAGCCAGCAGAATGATCCGCCCGATCTTGTTGGGATAATAAAAGGCTCTCTCGACTGTGGCCGGCTTGGTTGTTCCGGCCCCTTCTAGTGTCATAAGTCCCCCGGCTAATGTTGGCGCGAAATCAATTCTGCAAAAAGTGACGCAGGGTCTCGTTAAAGCGCGCCGGATCGTCCAACATGGGAAAGTGTCCAGAAACCGGCATCATCTCGACGCGGGCCAGCCGCGCGCCCTCGGCCAACCGGCGAGCTTCCTTTGGATCCACAATCACGTCATGCTCGCCAAACACGCCCAGCACCGGCACGCGCAAGTGAGCCAGGCGCGCTTCCAGGTCTGTGTGGTGCAGGTCGCCGATGCTGCGACAAAACGACTCGATGCTGGTCTGTTGCACGTCACGCAACACCATCTGGCGCACCCGGGTCGGGTCACGCATCAAGATGATGCGGATAAATGAAAACACGAGGAACGGGGCGCGCCAGACCGTGCGCGCCATCCAGTCCACGCCCATCATCTTGAGAAAGACGTTGAGCGATTCGCCATTGACCGGCGAGCCAACCACGCCAACTTTGGTCACGCGACTCGGAAAGTCCAACGCCAGGGTGAGCGCCACCGTGCCGCCCATCGAGTGGCCGAACACGGGCGCGCGCTCGATGCCCAGGGCCTCCATAAACTGATCCACCATCTGGCTATAGGCGGACACTTTGAACGGCGGCGTCTGTCCCCGCATCGTCTTGGCCGACTCGCCAAAGCCCCAAAAGTCCAGCGCATAGATTTTGTAGGGGGCGGACTCGGCCAGGTGGATCATAAAGTCTTCCCAGACCCCCCACGAATTGATCCAGCCGTGCAGCAAGATGACGGCTCGCCCCCGGCCATACGATTCATAGTGGACGATGCCCTGGGGAGTGACCATTGAACTCACAGCACGTCTCCGTCGTGATGGTTGAATGATTTGACGAGCAGAAACAAATGCGGCAGCCCGGCGGCCGCGGCCACGGGCAAGCCGTAAGCCGAAGCGACGAGAGCTGCCTGAAAACCGCTCGCGCGGCATAATCGCTCAAAAGCGCCCTTTAGCGATGCCCGCCCGAGCTGGCCCCCTATCGGCCTCGACGTCGCGTGGCCTCTAGTCCTCCAGCCGCTCCAGGACCGCATACAACAATTCCAGCAAGACGTTCTTGACGCTTTCTCTGTCTTGGGCGATGCATGGCAACAATTTGACATTGCTGTCTACCTTGAGCGCGATGCGCAAGTCTTCCGGCGTCCAGGCGTCTTCCTGGTCTTGCTTGTTGGCGGCCACCACATAGGGCGTGGACGCATAGCCCCGAAAGGTGTCCAGGATGCTGCGCGCTTCGCGGAACGTTTCCGGGCGGGTGCTATCCACCACGACGATAAATCCCAGCATCCCTTCGGAAAGAATTTCCCACATGAAATCAAAGCGTTTTTGTCCCGGCGTTCCGAACAGGTACAACACCAAATCCTGGTCTACGGTGATGCGCCCAAAGTCCATGGCCACCGTCGTGGCGTCCTTGATGCGCTCCGCCTCTGACGAGATTTTGCGCTCGGTGGAAACGACATCAATCTCGCTGATCGTCCGAATGAATTCAGTCTTGCCGGCCGCAAAGGGACCCGTCACAACCATTTTTACTGTTTGCATATCGTCTCACTTGCCTCCGTGGGGGAACTGGGCCAGTGACCGCTAACGCCTGGTGAAAAATTCGATCAACTTGGTCACCTGAGATCGTTTGACGGCGGGCGCGGTCGGCGCGGCGCTGGGCTTGGGTGGCGCCACGCCTTCCGGCTGAATCAGCTCGACCAGGCCGGCCTGGAGCATCCCGTACACAATCTTGCGAATCTGAAAATCGCTCATGTTGTTAAACTGAGCAATCTGTCGGATCGAGTTGCGCGGGTTGATGAACGACACCACGCGCCACTCTTCGACGCTCAGGCTAATGTTCCGCAGCCGAGTGTCGGGCCGGTCGGTAAACCGCAGCGCCATACCCAGGTTCGGCAGCTCGTCCTGAAGCCGCTCAAACTCTTTCAGGCGGCGGCTGCCCTCCATGATCACATTTTCCAGGTCCACCGGGACCGTGATGCGATCCTGCGCCGGGGTCAGGGTCGGCTCGAATCGAAAATCGCCCTCGGCCCACCCGAACATGCGGTAGACGATATCCAGCATGTGCGCTCGCACCGCTTGCGCCACATCGTTTTGGGTGACATGCCCCGCGTTGATGAGCATCTGCCCCAGCATCTTGTCGCTCTGGTTGGCCGAATGCTCGCGGATGGTGCGGGCTTGTTCGGCGGTGAGCTTGCCGGTTTTTTGGAGCATGTCCGCCAGGTGACCATCCTGGCCACCCAGCGTCGCGTAGATCAGCTTGCCTTCCTTGAAGCAGACCTGCGCCGCGTTGCCTCTGCTCGTGATGGTGAGCGTGCCGGTCTTGCGGGCCAGGTTGATCAAGTTGAGCAATTGAGTCGTGCTGAAATCGCGCAGGTTTCCTTTTAAAGCCATAGTGCCTTACCTCGCGCCACACTTGAGGTGCCGCCGCCGCGTCCGGCGACCGGTGGGGGGCCGGCCCGTCCAGCGCGGCCTAACGTGATGGCGGTCCCGATAGATGATCGAATGATGCAGACCAGGCGTAACAACACTCCCGGCGTTCATCCACCCCAGGTTGGTGCGATTATACTCTGTCTTGATATGCAAGTCAACTAAATTCGCTCGCATTCGCCGTCTCGGCGCTGCAATGAACGATGAATCCGCGCGCGCCAACGCGTTCGTGTTATAATAGTCTTGGTCGAGTAGTCGAATAGTTTGTCGGAAATGATTCGACCACATGGCTAGACGACTACCAGACTATTAAACTACTGGGGAGGTCAGCCGTCCATGTTCACCCGGATTCGCGGATCACGTTCTCGCGTGATCGTCACCGCGCTCGTCGGCAGCGTGATGCTGGCCGGTCTGGTCGCCGGATGCGAGAACGCGGTCCAAATAGTCCAGTCCACACCCACCGTTCCTCCGACTCTCACGCGCACGCCTCGGCCTATCACACCGACGAGCGTGACGTCGCCAACCCCGGCGGCAAGTCTGACGCCCGCGCCGGACACGCGCATCCAGACGACGTTTGCAGCGGACGTCAATCCGTTAACCGGCGAAAAGGTCACCGACCCCAACGCGCTCAACCGGCGGCCATTGGCGATCAAAGTGTCCAACTATCCGCCCGAAGTCCGGCCCCAGCGCGGGCTTTCGCAGGCCGACCTGGTCTTTGAGCACATCCTGGAGGGCGTGACCCGCCTGACGGCTGTGTTCTACAGCCAGACGCCAGAGCTGGTCGGCTCGGTGCGGAGCGGGCGCTACCTCGATCTGGAAATCCCGGTGATGTACAAATCCTTCTTTGCCTACTCGGGCTCGTCCGGCGGCATCCGGCTCAAGATTCAGAGCGCGCCGTGGTTCAACCGCGTGATATCGCCCGATTTTGGCGTTCCAGATTCCGGCGACCCGTTCGCGCGCATCCCGCAAGGCGACAAGGCCTTTGAGCACACACTGTTTGCCAAACCGGTGCTGCTTTACAAGTGGGCGCAAACTCACGGGATGGACAATTCGCGCCAGGAATTGAAGGGCATGGCCTTTTCTGATACTCCCATCGGCCCCAGCCAGCCCGCGTCCAGTGTGGTCATTCCCTATACCTGGCGGTCGCCTCGCCCCGCCGAAGTGGTGCGCTGGCGATACGACGCGGCGACGGGCCGCTACTTGCGCTCTGCCGATGGCGCGGCCTGGACGGACGCGAACAACAACAAACCCATTTCAGCCGCCAATGTCATCGTCGTCTATGCCAACCACGTCACCGATTGCACCATCCAGGAAAACCCGCTGAGCACCGATCCCGATTGCAAGACGCCGGGTCAGTTTTCGATCCAGATTCAAATTTGGGGCGACGGCCCCGTCCAAATTTTTCGCGATGGTAAGGTGCAGAGTGGCCGTTGGGTGCGCGCGAACCCGGCCGATATGCTCACGTTCGTCGACCCCGACGGAAAACCACTGCCGCTCAAGCGCGGCAATTCGTGGTTTCAGATGGCGCCGCTCGACACGCAGGTCCAGGTCGACCCCTGACCTGCGCCCAGTGCGGTATCATCTGCCAGATTGAATAGTAACACAGTGCCCGCCAATCGTGTGTTGCACTCTCGTTACAGGAACATAAACGAGGATCCACAAACGAGGCTATTTCGACTGCGCGTTCCCTTGTAGCATAGGGCCTTGTGCCCGTCGCCCACGTGGGGCTACGCTTCGCGTACCTCTCCGACAGGCGGCCAGGCTGATCGCATCTCTCGGCGCGCCAGCGCAATTGGGCGCGGAAATAAAAAACGCCCAGGTCAGAGACCTGGGCGAAAAAGTTGATCTGGGCAAGTTATCGTCGGCCCATCAACACGAATCCGCCGGCAAAGCCCAAGCCGAGGAGAACCAAGATAGCGACCACAATTAGCACGATACGGCCTGCGCTGCCCAATAGTCCCGAAATGCCGCTATCCCCTCCTCCGCCTGTGGAGGTGGGAGTAGGGGCCGCCCCGCCCCGCCTGGCTCCGAACAGCACATCCGTCTTCATGCCGCCGTTGAGCGCGATGGTCCACACCTTCTGAGTGGTCGCAGAATAGTTGGCCGGCGGCTTGATTGCCACCTGGTAACTGCCGGCGGGCAAATTGGGAACGCAGTGCGGCTCGCTCACCCCATCGGTGGTGTACGAATCGCGCGGCCCACTTGTGTCCGAAAGAGCAAAGACGACGCCGGGCAACAGGCTTTCATCGGAATCTTGTTGCGTATCGCCGTTTCGGTCATTGAATGCCAAGACACATATCTGACCGGACGTGGGCGTGGGAGAGGCAGGCGGGCCTTGCGGCATCGCCGTGACAGCCGAGACCGGCGTGGCCGCTTCGCCCGTCACCGTGATCTTGACGATCAGGTTCTCCAGGGCAGTGCCATCGCTGGCGCGCGCTTGCCATGTTCCCTGATACGAGCCGGGCTGGGCCGGCGCGGTCAGGTTGACGCTCACGTCCGCCGTTTGGCCGATTTCAATCTTGGGGAAATTCGTTGGGCTTCCCCCCATCGGGTTGCCGCTGCCGATAAAATTGAGGGAGCCTGAAAACGCGCACGTACCAGCATTCCTGACGCGCCAGGTCTTGGCGAACTGGGCGCCGGGCGCGACGGGCGCGCCATCCGGGATGGTCACGTCGGACACGTAGCGCAACTGCGCGCAAGGCGCCGGCGCGGCGGGCGCAGCCGGCTTGGCAGTCGGCGGCGCGCCGGTCGGCGTGGTGGGCGGCGCAGCGGCAGTGACGGTCAGGCTGGCCGCGTCAAAGTAGGCTGCATTGTAAATCACCGGAGACTGCGGCTCGCCCCACGTGAACACCGTCACGCGGCCATTGGGCCCTACGGTCACTTCGGGAGTGGTGAGCTGCACGTACTTGGTGTTGCCCACTTGGGCTTCCACCCACAGGATATTGCTCGAGTCCCAAGTGGTCCCACCATTCGGGTTGATCCCGGCGCGCAAGAGGACGGGGCATTTCGAGCCGTCATCGGCCTCACAAAGTCCATTTGCCCACACGCTGAACCGGACGCGCGACCCGGCCGGGACGTCCACTGACTGGTAAAACCCGGCGCGGAACTTCCACCACTTGGCCCCGGAGACCATCCCTGACGAGCCTTGAGTGCCACCAGATTCCTTGTCCCAGCTTGGCTCGGACGAGCCAAAATATGGCGTTTCAAAAGACTTGTCCAGATCTGGGGTTTTGTCTGCTTGCATGACCCTGGCATAGTACGACCACGTGCTCCATCCTTGCGTTCCCCCTTCAAAGTTGGGATTCTCCAAGAGATTGCTCTGAGCGGGGGGGGCCGCCGTGACGGGAATTGCAACCAGCCCCGTCAGCCAAGCGAGGGCAGCGAAAGTGTACAACAGTTTCGTTGCGCGCATCTTGCTCCTTCCTGAAGGCTAGAGGTCAAAAGCCCGCCGCGGGAGCGGCAGGACAGACCTCAACTCTTCCGTCGAGAAATGACGACAAAACTGGCGATGCCGGCAATGAGCAGCACGCCGACGCCGCCTATGCCAATGAGTGCGCCCTTGTAGCGAGTGAGCAAGCTGGCCACGCCAACCGATCCGGCGGGCGGGGCTTGGCCGCCTGGCAGTCGCGCGCCAAACGAGACGTTAGCCGTCTGCCCGGCGGCAAGGGCGACCCCCATCTGTTCGTCGGTAGTGGGCGCATAATTTTTGGGCGGCTCAACGCGCACCGTGTAAGCGCGGGGGGACAGGCCGGTAAAGCAATGCGGCTCATCTACACCGCTCGTCGTGTATGTGGCGGCTGGCGTGTCGCCGGACATTACCGTGAACTTGACGTTGGCGACCAGTTCTTCGCTTTCGTCATAGAGTCCATTCCCATTGCGGTCGTTGAACGCCTGGACGCACAATCCACCCGGCGCGGGAGCAGCGGCAACGACGGTGGGTTGGGGCGCCGCGGCCGCCGGAGGGACCGTGGGCTGAGGCGCGACGGTTGGCGTCGGTGGTTTGACGGGGCCTTTGACGATCAACTCTTGGCCGATCTGCAAATAGTCGCCAGGCTGGATGTTGTTGAGTTGCATGATCTGGTCCACCGTCACGCCATAAGCCAGGGCGATGCCAAACAGCGTATCACCAGCTTGCACGCTGTGGACTGTTGAGCCATCGGACCGTTGCGTATTCTGCGGTCGAGTGACAGGCGCCGGGGCCTGAGCGGGTGGATTCGCGGGCGGTGGAGCGGCGGGCGCGGCGCCGCTGCCTGGTGTAGCCGTCGTGGAGGTGACTGGCTCGCCGACTGCCTTCAGGCTGGCCTCGTCCACGTAAACGTCGTTGTTTTGTCTCGACGTCATCCACTCGGGCCGCGTGTGCGTGAACACAGTGACTGATTCGCTTTGCGCCACGGCCTCCACGCTGTATTGCGTCCAGCGGTCGAACGAGTCCACCTCTCCCGACCAGACGATGTTGGAGCTGAATGGGCTTGTTCCGCCAGTCGGGTCAATCCCCACGCGCATGTGCATCGTCGTGGGCTGGTCAGAAAGATAGCCGCCCTTGCAATTGGCCGGGTCCATGCACATCCAGGCGGACATGAACACCGAAAAGTGCAACCGCGTCCCAGGCGCGACGCCGGTCACGCGCTGATACAGTCCTGCTTCGTGCATTCGGCCAAAAGAAAAATACTTTTGCGAATTGTTGCCGCTATAGATGCGGTTCGTCGAGCCGGTGCGGACCGAATCTACGAACTCGGGCCGCATCCAGTAACAGCCATAGTCCACTTTTTTGACCTGGCAGTTTTCGGGCAGGACGATGTAACTCGGCGGTATTTGCAGCCACCACCCCGTCCAGCCGTTTGCTATCTGGACTTCGTTGATGGGCAGGCCATTCTCTCCGCAACACTGCGACTTGAACCACATTGGCCCATCCAGGCCGGGGTTCTTGAGAAGCTCCGGGCCGCTCTCCTGGTGCGGGGGCATCGCCGCCGGGCTGGCCGATACCAAAGCCGGCAGCAACATTAGCAGCAAGGCAGATGCCACCATTATCAGGGCAATCGGTTTACGTCTCTTCAAGAATTTCTCCAAGCGCAGTCACCGTTCACGTGTTCGGCCCTGGGCATACGCAGCGGCATCTCTAAACTGCCTATTTTCTCTTCTGCGCAATCCGATGGGGAAGAAACTGAACGGATACTAATCTCCCTTGTTGAGAACCCACCTAATCATGGAGGGCAATCAAACAAGTTGGGGGTTGAAGCTGCGGCAAACGGGCTTCCCAGCCATAATGGGCCACGAAGCAAACAAGCGGTGCCCAAGTATGATAGGGCATCGAACCATCTTTTTCCTCTTACCTTGACTTGCAAGACTGGGCGGATTATAGCACAATAGCTTCTCGTGTCAAACAACTCTAAGGGGTTATGTTATGTCAGATTCCACGCCGGCTCGCATTCGTGTGCTGATGGTTTCCAAAGCTTGCCTGGTGGGCGCTTACCAGCGCAAGCTCGAAGAAATCGGGGCATTCTCCGATGTGGCCCTGACCGTCATCGTCCCCCCGACTTGGCGCGAGCCTGGCGGCATGACCATTCACCTGGAGCGCGCGCACGTGACCGGGTACGAGTTGCTGGCCGAGCCGATGGCGCTCAATGGCAACTTTCACTTGCATTTTTACCCACGCCTGGCGCGGCATTTTGCTCGCGTGCGCCCGCACGTCGTCCATATTGACGAAGAGCCATATAACCTGGCGACGTTTCAGGCCATGTGGCTGGCCCGGCGATACGGCGCGCGCGCGCTTTTCTTCACCTGGCAGAACCTCAACAAGCGTTATCCGTTCCCGTTCAACGGGATTGAACGATACAATCTGCGTCACGCCGGCTTTGGCATCGCGGGTAACCACGAGGCAGTGCAAGTGTGGCGAGCCAAAGGCTACACCGGGCCGATGAGCGTCATCCCGCAGTTTGGCGTTGACCCGGATATTTTCAAGCCGGGCAAAAGGCAAGACGCCCAAGGCGAGCGAGGTTTTGCCATCGGCTGCGTAGCCCGGTTGGTTCCAGAAAAAGGCGTGGACCTATTGCTGCGCGCAGCAGTCGGCTTGCCGGGTGTATGGCGGGTTTACGTGCTCAACACTGGCCCGCAGCGCCATGCGCTCGAATCCCTGGCGGGCGAGCTGGGCGTAGCCGACCGCGTCGTGTTCGACAATCCGATTCCCTCCACGCAGATGCCGGCCTACTTGAACGAGCTGGATGTGTTGGTCTTGCCTTCTCGCACGCGCCCGAACTGGAAGGAGCAATTTGGGCGTGTGCTGATTGAGGCGATGGCGTGCGGCGCTCCGGTAGTCGGCTCGACGTGCGGCGAAATCCCACAAGTCATCGGCGACGCCGGATTGATTTTCCCCGAAGGAGATGTGGACGCGCTGCGCGACGCATTGTTGCGCCTGCAACGTGATGACGAGTTGCGCCGTGCTCTCTCGGCGCGTGGTCGCGCTCGCGTTCTGGCTCGCTATACGCAAAAGCAGGTTGCCGCTGAAACTGTCGCCGTGTACCGCCAGATGACGCAATGACCAAGGACGAAAGACGAGGGACGAAGAGGTATCGCCCCGGACCATCGTTCATCGCTCGTCATTCGCCATTCGTCGTTCGTCATTCACAACTGCCGATGGTATAATACGCTTGATGACTGACTCGCACCCTCATGTCGGGCTGAATGCGCACCTGCTTTCCGGGGCCGCCAGCTATCGCAGCTCCGGAATTCACGGGTACATTGTCGAGTTGCTGCGGCGCTTGCCCTCCGCCGACACGGGTATTGATTACACCGCTTTTGTGAGCCAGTTGTCGTCGTCGCTGATCGGCGGGATGCGAGTGCGCCCGACTCGCTGGCCGACCGCGCGGCCCGTCGCACGCATCGTGTGGGAGCAGTTTGTCCAGCCCTTCGCGGCGGCGCAGGAGCGACTGGATCTGTTGCATGGACTGGCCTTCGTCGCACCGCTGATGCGCCCGTGCCCAACGGTCGTTACGGTTCACGATTTGAGCTTTGCGCTGTTCCCTGAATTTTTTCGCGGCTACAATGGAACGTACTTGCGATTGTTCACGCGCATCTCGTGCCGACGCGCCGCGCGCATCATCGCCGTCTCGCAAAACACGCGCGCCGACGTGATGCGGTTGTATGGCGCGCCGGGCGAGCGGGTTGAAGCGATCCCGCACGGCGTGGACCCGGCGTTTCACCCGCGCCCTGCCGCCGAGGTTGCCGAGTTTCGGCGCGCGCGCTCTTTGCCGGAGCATTTTGTATTGTTCGTCGGCACTTTGGAGCCGCGCAAGAACCTGGTCAAGTTGATCGAGGCGTTTTCAAATCTCAAACATCAAACACTTGCACCAGCGCTGCGCTCCGGCGCAAATGCAAGTGTTTCAAATGTCAAACTGGTGTTGGTGGGCGGCAAAGGCTGGTATTACGACCAAATCTTTGCCGCGGTCGAGCGATTGAATTTGCAAGATCGCGTCATCTTTGCCGGCTACGTCCCGAACGGCGACCTGCCGATGTGGTACAATGCGGCGGACGTGTTTGCGTTCCCGTCGCGCTACGAAGGGTTCGGGATGCCGGTGCTGGAGGCGATGGCCTGCGGCACGCCGACAGTGACCTCCACGGCTTCATCGTTGCCCGAAGTGGCGGGCGATGCTGCGCTGATCGTTCCGCCGGACGATGTGGACGCGCTGGCCGATGCGCTCCATCGCGCGCTGGAGGGTGTGGAATTACGCCAAGAGTTGCGCGCCAAAGGGATCGCCCGCGCGGCCCGGTTCACGTGGGAAGAAGCGGCTCGCCGCACCGCTGCTGTTTACCGCCGCGCGATTGCGCCCGAGTAAATATAGACTTGACCCATTCCCGATCATTGACCACAGACCCTAGACCGCAGACCGCCAGAACTGATGTCCATGTTTCGCTCTGTGCTGCAGTCAGTCGTCTGCGGTCAAGTGTGTGAGAAGAAATGCCACGACATCGTCCCCCCTGGCTGACCTGGGCATTGGTCGCCAGCGACATCCTGCTCATCAACCTGGCGCTGGTCGTCTCGTACATTGTCCGCTACGAGTGGCAGTGGTTTCGGGCTGTAGACCCGGTCTACAATAATCCGTTCTCGGTCTACCTCCCCTTTGCGGCGGTGCTGACCGTACTGCTGCTCGTGATGTTTCGACAGGAGGGGGTGTACAACCATCGGCGCGGCACGTCGCTGTTCGACACGCTCTATGCGCTGGTGAGCGGCGTGACGACCGGCATCCTCGTGATGATGGCGGTGACGTTCTTTTACCGCCCATTCTTTTACTCGCGGCTGATCTTTCTCTACGACGGGATTCTGATCGTCTTGTTCCTGTCCACCAGCCGCCTGATCTTGGCGATCGTCTCGGCGCAGATGCGCGCGCGCGGCGTGGGCGTGGATCGTTTGCTGATTGTGGGCGCGGGCGAAGTGGGCCGCACCGTGATGCGCACGGTCGTGGCCCGGCCTGAATTGGGCTACCGGATCCTTGGCTTTCTCGACGATAACCCGGAAAAAGGCGAAACGAACATTGGCCCGTTCAAGGCGTTGGGCGGATTGGACAATTTGCCCGGCGTGCTCAACACCGAGCGCGTCACCGAAGTCATTATTGCGCTGCCGTGGAGCTATCACCGCAGAATCTTGAGCCTCATCGCGCAGTGCGAACGCGCCAGGGTCCGCGCCCGGTTGGTGCCAGATATTTTCCAACTCACCCTTTCTCGCGTGGATGTGGACGTCCTGGGTGGCATCCCGCTCATCGGCGTCAAGCCGGTGACGATGCGCGGCGGCTCGCTGGCGATCAAGCGGGCGATGGACCTGATCCTGGGCGGGCTGTGCCTCCTGGCGCTTCCGTTGATGGGGCTTATCGCGCTCGCGATTCGGCTGGATAGCCCTGGCCCGGTGTTGTTCAAGCAAACGCGCGTCGGCAAAGGCGGCAAAGAGTTTCAATGCTGCAAGTTCCGTTCGATGCGCCAGGGGGCTGAGGAAGAACAGGAACGCCTCAGGTCTTTGAATGAAGCGACCGGGCCTCTTTTCAAAATCAAAGACGATCCACGCATGACGCGGGTGGGACGTTTCTTGCGGCGCACCAGCCTGGACGAGTTGCCGCAACTGTACAACGTCCTGCGCGGCGACATGAGCCTGGTGGGGCCACGCCCCGCGCCGCCTGGAGAAGTCGCGCAGTACCAGGAATGGCATCGGCAGCGGCTCCAAGCGCCGCAGGGCATCACCGGCCTGTGGCAAGTCTCGGGTCGCAGCGATCTGACTTTTGACGAGGGCTGCTTGCTCGACATTTTCTACATCGAAAACTATAGCGTGGCGCTCGATCTTCGCATCCTGCTGCGGACAGCGCCCAAAGTCTTGTTTGGACAGGGAGCTTATTGAGGCTCTGATCACAATGGACGTGTGGGAGGCGATATGAGCCAGCACAATGACGAGCTCGAGCGGATCAAGCGGATTCGCGAGAGGCAACTCCAAGACCGCGATCCCAAGGCGCGCGACAAGGCGTTCCATCGGCAACTCTCTTCGCGCCGTCGAGGCAAAAAACTCACGTTCCAGAATATCCTCCAAGATTTCCAGGCCAAGTGGACGTGGATGGCCGGCGGCGCGATCATTGGAATCGTTTTGGCAATCCTGTTCACCCAGGTCATCCAAACCGGCTGGGCGCAGTATGCGGCCTATTTCATCGTCTTTTTCTGCGCCGTGATGGGGCGCTTGTTCGGCGCGGTCCGCGATTGGGGTGATGAAGATTGGGGCAGAAAGCATTGACGGCGAATGCCCCCAATAGGAAAACATTGGTCAGGGAGCGTATGTTTCAACTTTCCACTCTAGATCAACAGCGAATGATCGCTTTCTTGCGCGACCTGGTTCGCACGCCGAGTTTTTCGTGCCAGGAAGGCGCAGTGGCGGCGCGCATCGCCGACGAGATGCGCGCCGTCGGGTTCCGTGACGTGGCGATGGATCGCATCGGCAACGTGGTGGGCCGCATCGGGCGCGGGAACGGCCCGGTGCTCTTGTTCGACGGGCACATGGACACGGTCGGCGTGTCGGACCCGGCGGCCTGGCAGCGCGACCCGTTCGGCGCGGAAATCGAGAACGGCGTTCTTTACGGGCTGGGCGCGTGCGACATGAAAGGCGCGCTGGCGGCGATGGTCTATGCGGGCAAGCTGCTCATCGAAAATCACGTGCCGCTCAAGGGCGACGTGGTCGTCGCGTGCGTCGTTCAAGAAGAGCCGTGCGAAGGACTGGCCGCGCGCGTGCTCGTCGAAGAAGAAGGCCTCCGGCCCGATTGGGTGGTGCTGGGCGAGCCGTCGTCCATGAACATTGCGCGCGGGCAGCGCGGACGGGTCGAGTTTCAGGTGACGGCGCATGGTCGCGCCTGCCACGCCAGCCAGCCGGATTTGGGCGAGAATGCCATCTATGCCGCCTCGCGGCTCATCTTTGGCGTCGAGCTTTTGGCGGGCAATCTCAACCACGACCGGTTCCTGGGGCCGGGCAGCCTGGTTGTGACGCAGATATGCAGCGAGGCCGGGTCGCGCAACGTGGTGCCGGACCGCTGCTCGTTCATCCTGGACCGGCGGTTGACGTTGGGCGAAAACGAAGCCAAGGCGCTGGCCGAAGTGCAGTCGGTCGTTGCGCGCGAGCGCGTGCGCGCCGATATCAAAGTCGTCGAATATCGCTCGACGAGCTTTACCGGTTACACGGCCTCGCAGCGCGAGTATTTCCCAGCCTGGGTCACGGACGAGAATCATCCCCTGGTGCAATCGCTAGAGCGCGCGGCGCGCGAGGAAATCGGCGCGCGACCCAAGATGTCCAAATTTCCGTTTTCCACCGATGGCGTCTACACGGCCGGCATCGCCGGCATTCCCACGGTCGGGCTGGGGCCGGGCGACGAAAAGCTGGCTCACACTGTAGATGACCAGGTGCGCCTGGACGACGTGGGCAATGCCGCGCGCGTTTATGCGCGCCTGGCGACGATCATGCTGGCTGGAAAGTGATCGGTGGTCAGTGATCAGGTGAGACCGACTCGCGACGAACGGAACATGGCCGCGTTGGCTCAAAGCCTAGGGATTCTCACAGCGCTGCCGGTGTGGCTGGGGTGGCGCAACCGCTCGGCGTTCGTCCGCGCGCACGCGGCGCAGTCCATGGCTTTTGATGGAGTGACTCTGGCGGCGCTGGTCATCGTGGCGGTATTGGTCGTCGGAGTAGCGGTAGGGGGAAATGCCGCGCTCTCAACTCTATCGGGCAGCGAGAAAGATGTGGCGCTGCTGTTCCTCGTCATGGTGTGCGCGCCGGGTCTGGCGCTGATCGGATTCCTGGCCGTGCTGAGCGCGGCGCTCATCCTGCGCCTTCGCGCGACGGCGGCCGCTAACCAGGGCGAGTCGTTCCGTTATCCGTTGTTAAAGACCTGACAGGTTTTAGAAACCTGTCAGGTCTGACTTGACCGCTTGCGCGCCTGTGGTAAAATGACCTCGCAACATTTTGGGGAGTGGCCAAGTGGTAAGGCGACGGACTTTGGATCCGTTAATCGCAGGTTCGAACCCTGCCTCCCCAGCCTTTGAGACCACCTATCCGGTTTGAACTCGTCGGAGGTGGCGCATGATCAATCGTCGGTGTGAATTGCCATACGCCGTAAAACTGGCGCTTATTGCTGGCTTTAGAGTTCTGGTTATTGGCTGTACCGACGCGCGCTGATACTCCCACTGCAAGTGGACACGGTGGCCACTATGGGCAGTGCCCAACTTGAAGCGCTCTCTGATAGATTAACTCTAGATCCGTCTCCTGCCACAAGACCCAAATATTGCACGTCCTTTTTGTTTTGTAGAGCCAATGAGGGTATTTGAGCGTCTGCCTTCCAAACATTGAGTCGCGGGCTCGAATTCCGTCACCCGCTTTCATGTCGCCTGGTTTCGTGGCGGTGTAACCCGGCAGGCGATGACACAACACATCGCCCCGACCAGGGAGTTTCCTGCGCGGGGCGTTTGCGTTAAGCAAAGAATTTGTTGGCTTCGCCCTGTGGGTTTATGAAGATAAACCTACAAACTGCACTGGCAGGCTGACTAGAGACGCCATGCCCACAAGACCAGATCAAAGAGACGACACGCGCCTTTGTGGATTACTATGACGAGATGCTAGAGTCCACAGGCGCATCCCGGTTGACACGGGAGCAGCGTGATGTTCTGCTTGGTTTTCTCGACGCGGAGGCTGAGGACGAGCCACGACTGATCGAGGCGATTCAGTCAATACGCAAGTCGTGAAAGTGGGCATCACGGGAGACGACAGCGAAATGAGGTTGTCACTTTGACACCCTGCACGATGAATAGCGAGGTGCAACAATTTACGTCAGCGTCCAGAACAAGCTCTTGTGCACAATAACCACTATCAACCTGATATCAGGTGCAGATAAAATCCGTTGCACAACGCCAAAGAGAGCAGTCCATGACCGCAATCAAAAAAGACGCCCAGTAGAGAGACATAGGGAAAACGGTATCGTTGTTGACGCGTGAGCGTTTTGTCGCTCGGCGCTGTATCTTTCGGCGACGGCCCAAAAACGTTGGGTGAATGGCGTGCTGGCGAGGAAGAAGAGATTAGGGTTCTGAGGGCAAAGGCGTAATTGTAG
>CAYHAR010000006.1:36244-37898 GCA_964354595.1 uncultured Anaerolineae bacterium
GCGTGCTGGCGAGGAAGAAGAGATTAGGGTTCTGAGGGCAAAGGCGTAATTGTAGCTTGGGGATTTGGTGCTAAAATAGCAAAGATAATCAAGTCCACGAGTTCGTCTAAAAGCCAAATTCACAGGAGGAGGCCCGTATGTCAGGCGATCCAGCGCAAACAAGTGCTCCGCGTCCCCCGGCCGCGGCCGGTCCAGCAAAGTCTCGATCCATCTGGTTGAGGTTTTGGTCCAGGGTGGGCGCCAGCAAGTGGCTGCTGGCAGCCACGGTGGTGGTTGGACTGCTGATCCTGTTTGGGCTTTTCCTGGGCGGGATAGCCGTGTTCGACTGGTCCGAGTCCACTCCATTTTGCTCGATCTGCCACGTGATGAAGCCCGAAGTGACCGCGTATAAAAGCTCGCCGCACGCGCGCGTCGATTGCGGCACCTGCCACGTGGGTCCCGGCCCTATCGCGGCCGTGCAGGCGAAACTGGTCAATGCCCGATACTTGTGGCAGGCCCCGACGGGCTTTCACCCCAGGCCCATCCCCTCCCCCATCACCAGCCTGCGCCCCGTCGAGGTGGTTTGCGAACAATGCCATTGGCCGGAAAAGTTTTACGAGGACCGCATGCTGACCCTCTCGCGTTACGCGCAAGATGAGGCCAACAGCTCGACGCAAACCAAGTTGCTGATCAAGACCGGCGGCGGGTCCCAGAAAGCCGGTCTAGGCCGCGGCATCCACTGGCACATCGAGAATCCCGTCTACTATATTGCGGCTGACAAGCAGCGGCAGGATATCCCCTGGGTCCAGGCTACCTTTAATGGACAGACGACCGAGTATCTCTCCACAGACAGCCAGTTGACGCCGGAGCAAATCGCCAGCGCGCAAAAGCGAAAGGTAGACTGTATTGACTGCCACAACCGCGCGACGCACATCTTTCAGCGGCCAGGCGATGCTCTCGACGCCGCCATGGCGACGGGCGCTATCGCCGCCGACTTGCCTTTTATCAAGCGCGAAGGGACCAAGGTGCTGGAGAAAACCTACACCACTGAGCAGGAAGCGGCCACAGCCATTGCCGGCGTGGAGGACTTGTACCGGACGCAGTACCCTGCCCTGTACGCGCAACGCAAGGCTGACATCCAGAAAGCCGTCGCCGGACTGCAAGCCATCTTTGACAACACCGAATTCCCCTTTATGAAAGTAACCTGGCAGACGCACCCGAACAACATCGGCCACAAGGATTTCCCGGGCTGCTTCCGCTGCCATGACGGCAAGCACGTAAGCAAAGGCAATCAGGCCATCCGGCTAGAGTGCAATATCTGCCACAGTGTGCCGCAGGTGATCACCCCCGGACAGGCCAACGCCGCGCTGCCGCTCACCCAGGGCAAGGAACCCGAGTCTCACAAGAGCACGACCTGGCTGTCGGAGCACCGCTCTCGTTTCGACGCCACGTGCGCCAGTTGTCACACAGTGGGGAACCCGGGCGGCAGCGACAATAGCAGCTTTTGCAGCAACAGCGCCTGCCACGGCACAGACTGGAAGTACGCCGCGCTGAATGCGCCCCAGGTGCGCCCGCCGGGGAAGCCGGTGCTGGGCAACCCGCCGGCCATCCCACACAGTCTGGCCGGGCGCGATAACTGTCTGACGTGTCACAATCCAGACGGCGGTCTCAAGCC
>CAYHAR010000007.1:0-7516 GCA_964354595.1 uncultured Anaerolineae bacterium
CCAAGAGTTTGTCGAGCCGTGGCCCCGACCCAGGTTTTGGTCGGGGCCGTTCCATTTAACGTTGACATGCTGTCTGTTCGGTGCTAGAATCTCGGTTCGCCGAGTAGGTCGCGCCAGCATTTCCGATACCCAACAAAGAGTTCTGCCTCTGCGGTAGAACTCTTTTTATTGCGTCGGTCGCCTGGCGAGCGCGTTGACAATCACAGCAAAGGGGCTAGAATTCTAGACCGGACAGGTTGGCAAGACCAGTCGGGTCTGGGGGAAACCATGGAAAGTGTAGACTATCCATTGCGGGAAGAATGGGAAACGCAACAGGCGCTCTTTGCGGCCCAGCCGCCCTTGACGCAGCGTTTTCTAGAAGCGCAGGCTCGTCAACTGGCCGAGGCGCTCACGCACCACGAGCGCGTATCGCAGGTCCGCTTTATGCTGCCCGATAAAGTGGTGGTGCACGTGCCGTCGCACGGCCAGGGTCAGCTGTTCACCGTCCCGGCCGACGACCGGGAACAATTGGCGGGCGGACTGATTGACCGGTTGACGCGCGGCGACGTTCGCGCGGTGCTGCGCGAGCGGTTGGCTGAGCTGGAGCAATCGTCGAGCCGCGCCGTCGCGGTGAGCGCAGGATTGGTGCGCTATGCCACCGTCGTGCACATGGTTCACAACACACTGCCCGCCGGTCGCTCGGTCACTTTTCGGGCCGCCGAAGGCGAAGAGATTCCCACGATTCCCGTGGGTGATGATCTGGAACCCGCCTCGGCCATCACGGCCACGACGGATGCCATCGCGGAAGAGGGACAGGCGGACGCGGGCCGAGGTGTGCTTCAGGTTCCTTACGCGCCTGCCGCTCGCAAGTTTTATCTGCCGCGTTGGGTCGCCTTTGACGAGCAAGGCCGCTTGTTGGTGAACTCGGTCGGCGAAGCCGAGGCGCACGTGGCTTCGATGCAGCGCTTTATCGCCATCTTGCACGCGGCGGTGTCGCTGGCGTCATACATCATCGCCGACGAGGACTATCAGCGCAAGCGGTATGGCATGTTGGGGCAGCTCGTCAACCAGGGGCGGTGGCTGGCGCGCTACCAGACCGGCGAGATCATTCAAACGATCCAGCGGCGAGCCGCCGCCGGGGACTTGAACCGTGGGCTTTCGTTGAGCCTGCCCTACTTTGACGACCAGGCGCTTGAAATGAAAATGAACGACTTTGTCGTCATTCCCGCCGGGCGCATCATGTTCGTGCCGGCGTTCGTCGTGCGCGCTGTGCGCGAAGAACAGGTCAAGGTAGCGCAAGATACGCGCCTGAGCCATTCCACCCGCGTTCATCTCCTGGCCGAGCTCAAGGCGCTCGAACAGGCCTTTGAGTCCAAGCCGCGCTAAGCCTCGCTGTTCAAGAAGGTCATCAAATGTTGTTCTCGATCATTCTTTTGCTGGTTATTGTTTTTCTTTCTTACAAGTTCGCGCCGCGCGAGCGAGCTGAAGACGCGCACATTCACGGCGCAGGGCAGATCGGCCTGCTGGCCGCAGTGGCCTTGTTTGGCATGGACTACTTTACCTCGTACTTTTACGCCACGGGCGAGATGATGGGCGCACTGCATCCCTACGGCTTGCAAAAGTACGGCTATATCGCCGTGGCCGTGATCGCGTTTTCCAACTTTGTCTTTGGCGCGCTCTACATGTACTCGCTGGGGATATTCAACGAGGGCGGCGGATCGTACACGGCCTCAATGCGCTACCTGACGCCGGCCCTCAGCCTGGTCGTCGCCGTCGTGTTGATCCAGGACTATATCTTTACCATCGTGGTCTCTACGCTCTCTGGCGTTGAACAGTTGCTTTCCATCACAAATTCCTACGGTATTTATTGGCTCTGGCGTTTTGCCCTCGGCGCGGCGCTCGCTTCCGTGACATGGTATCTGACCATCCGGGGGCGCGGTGAGTCGGCGCAGGTGACATTCACTCTGCTGGCTATTTTTATCATGCTGACTCTGACCATGGCCATCGGGCTGTTCATCGCCGTGTCTCGTGGGGTGCCGGCCGTGCCCGTCACTGAGCCGCTCAAGTCCGCTACGTTGCTGGAGGCCATGTATCACATGTTGACCGCCTCGATGAAGGGCCTGGTGGCCCTGAGCGGGTTGGAGGCGATGTCGAACGGCATCCAGTTTGTGAAAGACGAAGACGCGGGAATTGTCCAATGGGGCAAAAGTCGCCTGCCCCGGCTCAAAAAGCTCTGGAAGTTTTATAGCGGCAAGTCCGGCATTGGCCGCTTTGTGCAGACGTCGTTTCTGTTCTATGGCGGCTTGACAACGCTCTTGCTGGCGAGCTTTGCCATCCGCTTTGACGTGTTCGATGGCACGCAGGGTCGCACCCTGGTGGGCAACCTGGCCTTTATCGGCTTTGGACAAATCCCCGGCGGCACAATGCTGTACTGGGCGTATCAAATTCTGGCAGTGGCGCTGCTGGCCACCGCTTCGATGACAGCGTTCCAGGATTTGCAGGCGACGGCGTGGCGCGATGTGGCAATTGGCGAAATCCCTGAAATCGTCGTGTACCGGAATGCCCAGGGCACCTTTACCCGCTCGGTCACGGCCGGCTTTATCCTGGCCGTCCTGATCCAACTCCTGGTGCGGGGCCAGTCGTCACTGGCGATACCCTATTACGGAGTCGGCGTGTTCATGCCGATCATGGTGATGGGACTGGCGATCCGGCAACACTTGCTCCGCAATTACACCGGCAAGGCCCGCACCTGGGGAGCGGCGGGCGCAACGTTTGCTGCTGCCCTGGCCGCGCTTATCTTTGTCGGCCAGATCGCGGGCAAATGGGAAGAAGGCGGCTGGGTGGTGTTGATCTCGTTCAGCGTGCTGGTGCTCGCCGCGAATGGCATTTTGCTTTCTCCCATCGGCTACCGCCGCCCCACGCAAATCCACCGCATCGTCCGCGAGAAAGCGCGTGTGCAGGGCGCGATGGGCTCTATCGTCGAATGGCAATCGCTCAAGATGCAAGAGTATCGTTACAGCCTGCTCGTCGGCATCTCGCGTCTCTTTGAGTTGTTCGGCGTGCGTCGCCCGGTGCGCTACGAGCCACCGATTCCGGCAGGAGAGTACGACGAGGCGCTACACCTCGATCACCCGGAAGCCCCATCTTTTTTGGAGCAATACATCAGCAGCCAGCCCAAGCCCGAGCCGCGCCTGGGCGGTCAACCCCGTGAAACGACAGAGCCAGAGCCGCCGGGGATAGTGGACAGTTGACCGTGGTCAGTGACCGGTGGACAGCGAATACTGACCACGGATCACGGATCACTGATTGACATGGCCGCACAACCTCTGTACGCTCTTCGCATCGCCCAGGTCTTTGACGCGCTCGAGACCTCAGCGGATGGCCTCACGCCCCAAGAGGCGCAGGCTCGCCTTGGCGCGTGCGGACGCAACAGCATTTCCGAGCCGCCTGGCGTCCCGCTCCACCGTAAGCTCATCGGCCACGCGACGCACACGATGGCCTTGCTGCTCTGGGTTGCCGGGGGAGTGGCGGTTCTGAGCGGCCAGCCTGGCCTGGGCATCGTCATCTGGATCGTCGTCCTCGTCAACGCGGGCTTTTCATTCTGGCAAGAACATCGGGCCGAAGAAGCTGTGGCCGCGCTCAAAAAGCTGTTGCCGCCTTGCGCGCGGGTGATTCGAGAAGGCCGAGAAGTCGAAATCCCCGCCGACGAGGTCGTGCCCGGCGACGTGCTCGTGCTGGCCGAGGGCGACAACATTCCCGCCGACGCGCGCGTGGTAGAAGAGTATGGCCTGCGCGCCAACTATGCCAGCTTGACAGGTGAAGCGGTCCCCCTTCGCAAGGTGGCCGAGGCTTCGCTGCGCGAAGGATTGACTGAGCTCGAACGGCCCAACCTGGTTTTTGCCGGGACGAGCGTCGTTTCGGGCACGGGCCGCGCGGTGGTGTTTGCCACCGGCATGACGACCCAGTTCGGGCGCATCGCCAATCTCACCCAGGCCGTCAAAGAGGAGCCGAGCCGTCTTCAGCAGGACATGGCGCGCGCGACCAAGAATATCTCGCTGGTCGCCGTCGGCCTCGGCGTGATTGTCTTTACCGTCGGCCTCACCGACCTGCGCTTGCCCGAGTTCCAGGCGTTGATCTTTGCCATCGGCATCATCGTCGCCGTCGTCCCCGAAGGCTTGCTGCCCACCGTCACACTTGCGTTGGCGATTGCCGTCCAACGCCTGGCCCAGCGCGGCGTGTTGGTCAAAAAGCTGGCCGTCGTCGAAACGCTCGCCAACACCTCGGTCATTTGCACGGACAAGAGCGGCACGCTTACCCAGAACCAGATGACGGTGAGCGAGGTGTGGGTGGCCGGGGAGCGGTTGCGCGTCTCGGGCGTGGGCTATGAGCCAATAGGCAGCTTTTACCCTCTTCCTTCGGACATGTTGACCGCCGACCTGCAAGCTCTCCTGACCGCCGCGACGCTCTGTAACAACTCACGCCTGAACCCGCCTTCGCCCGAGCATCCGCACTGGACGTGCCTGGGCGATCAGACCGAGGCCGCGCTGCGCGTTGTGGCGATCAAAGGCCAGGTCGAAGAAAGCTGGGCCAACCGGACTTTTCCACGCATTCACGAATTGCCTTTTGATGCGCGTCGCAAGCGGATGAGCACGATTCACCGAGTAGACAAGGAAACACGCGCAAGCGGACAAGGAACGGGGGGCACAGATTCCTCGTCTACTCAAATTGCGTTCGTCAAGGGAGCGCCGAAAGAAGTCCTCCAACTCTGCGCACACATCCTGATTTGCGGCGAGGCGCGCCCGTTGGACGACGCCACCCGCGCCGAGATTCTGGCCGCTAACGACGGTTACGCGCGCAATGCGCTGCGCGTGCTGGCGCTCGCCCGCCGCGAACCCTCTACCGTTGATGGAGAGTCCGGGGGAACGCAACACCGCTACTCGCCGGAGGCCGTCGAGCGCGATTTGACGTTTCTCGGCTTGTTGGCGATGATGGATCCGCCGCGCCCTGAAGTGGCTAAAGCCGTCAATGCCTGCCGCTCCGCCGGCATCCGCATGGTCATGGTCACGGGCGATTATGGCCTCACCGCCGAATCCGTCGCGCGGCGCGTGGGGATGCTCGTCACTCTACGCCCGCGCATCATCACCGGGGGCGAGGTGGACGGGATGGACGACGCGACCTTGCAAGCGGCGTTGGGCGAAGAAGCGATCTTTGCTCGCATGGCGCCCGAGCACAAGCTGCGGCTGGTGGCCGCCTTTCAGGCGCGCGGCGAGGTGGTGGCCGTCACGGGCGATGGCGTGAACGACGTGCCCGCCCTGCGCAAAGCCGACATCGGCATCGTCATGGGCGTGGTCGGCACCGACGTCGCCAAAGAAGCGGGCGACGTGATCTTGACCGGCGACAACTTTGCCGCCATCGCGAATGCCATCGAAGAGGGGCGCGCCGTCTACGACAACCTTCGCAAGTTTATCACGTACATTTTTGCCAGCAACGTGCCCGAGATCATGCCGTTCATTTTGGCTGCACTGCTCAACATTCCGCTCGCTCTCACCGTGGCGCAAATCCTGGCGATTGACTTGGGCACTGATCTCTTGCCCGCCCTGGCGCTGGGAATGGAACGGCCCGAGCCGAACGTGATGAACCGCCCGCCGCGCAAACGAGAGCAGTCTTTGATGGACAGCCGGCTAGTGGCTCGCGCCGTGTGGTTGGGCGTCATCGAGACGGTGCTCTGTTACGCGGGCTTTTTTGGGGTGTATCGCCAGTTTGGCTTTACGGACTGGTTGCATTTGCCCCATACTGATTGGCTGCCCTTTGCGTCAAGACTGGCTGCAGAGAGCGGGGCCGTTTACATCTTGGCGACCACGGTCTTTCACGCGGGCGTGGTCACGGCGCAAATCGGCAACGCCTTTGCCTGCCGGACGGAAAAAGAGATGGTGCGGCGGATGGGCTTGTTCAGCAACCGGTTCCTGCTGGGCGGAGTGGCGATTGAGGTCGCTCTTATCCTGCTGATGATTTACTTTTCTCCATTGGCGAGAGTATTTGAACACTTGCCGCTGCCGCCGAACTGGTGGGCCGGATTGCTCCTGTTCGCCCCGGCAGTTTATGGCCTGGAATGGATTCGCAAGCATCTGGTTCGCGTGCGGGAGCAGTTGCGGGGGCCTGCTCCGCGCCTTTCCAATAACTCACGGCCTTTGGGAGGGCCCGGCAGAGGTTGACAGGGTCGAGGCGTGATATTGCGATCCCACTCTGCAATTGCTTGACCTTTGAGCAACTGTTTCCTTTCCGGTTGGATTTTTGGTAGAATGGAGACCACCAGCATCAACTTGAGATGGAGCGCACACTTGGCGTGCGGGACACTTCCAAGCTAGGATTGACACCAGTGAATGGAGACTGATCAAGACAGGAGGACCCTATGAAAGTCATTGTCGTCGGCTGTGGCCGAGCGGGGGCAGAGTTGGCCCTCCAATTACAGCAGGACGGTCACGATGTGGCCGTGGTGGACAAAGACCCCCAGGCGTTCTACCGTCTGGGCGAAGGGTTCAAGGGCAAGACCGTCACAGGCATCGGCTTTGATCGCGACGTGTTGATCCACGCGGGCATCGAACGCGCCGATGCCCTGGCAGCTTTTACGGCGGGCGACAACACGAACGTCATCACGGCGCGCGTGGCGCGCAACGTCTTTCGCGTGCCCAAAGTCGTCGCACGCCTGTATGATCCGCGCCGCGCCGAGATTTATCAGCGGCTGGGACTGCAAACGGTCTCCTCGACGGCCTGGGGCGTGAACCGCGCCATCCAGCTCTTGATTCACCCTGACCTGCACGTTCCCGTGACCCTCGGCAACGGAGACGTGGAAGTAGTTGAACTCGAAGTGCCGTCCCACTGGGTGAGTCGCTCGGTCCACAATGTCAACGTGCCGGGCGAGATCAATGTGGTGGCGCTCACGCGCAGTGACAAGACGATCATTCCCACGCTGGGCACCGTGTTTCAGGAGGGCGACCGTGTGGCGATAGCGGTGCTGGTGTCGTCCCGTGTCCGGTTGGAAGAGATGCTGGCGCTGCGGTAGGAGGCAAGCAATGTTTGTTATCATCGTGGGGGGGGGAAAGACAGGCTCGCACCTGGCCGAATTGCTCCTGGCGGGCGGACACCGAGTCCGAGTGATTGATCAGCGGGCCGAGGTGATCGAGAAGCTCAAGACCGAGCTGCCGGCCGAGGTGATTGTTCGAGGCGATGGCGCCGACCCTCAAGTGTTGAGCGACGTGGGCATCAGGACAGCCCACGTGGTCGCGGCCGTGACCGGCGACGACGAGAACAACTTGGTCGTGTCTACCATCGCGCGGTTCGAGTTTGGCATCCACCGCGTCATTGCCCGCGTCAACAACCCCAAGAACGCCTGGCTGTTCACGTCCGAGATGGGCGTGGACGTGGCGATCAACCAGGCCGACCTGATGGCCAAGCTCATCGCCGAGGAAATGTCGTTGGGCGACATGATGACGCTGGTCAAGTTGCGCAAGGGCGAAGTCAGCATCGTCGAAGAAAAGAT
>CAYHAR010000007.1:7616-8895 GCA_964354595.1 uncultured Anaerolineae bacterium
GCCATGCAGGTAGACTTGAACTGCGACCTGGGCGAAAGTTTTGGCCGCTACTCGTTGGGCGAAGACGAGGCGATGCTGCGCGTGGTCACTTCGGCTAATATCGCGTGCGGGCTGCACGCGGGCGACCCGCTGGTGATGGCACGGACAGTGCGTTTGGCCGCGCAGAACAAGGTGGCCGTGGGCGCTCACCCCGGCTACCCGGACTTGCAAGGCTTTGGCCGCCGCGAGATGGCGCTTTCGCCGGATGAGTTGGAAGCATTTCTCCTGTATCAGATGGGCGCGCTGGCTGGTTTCGCTCGCGCGGCGGGCGTGCCCCTCGTTCACGTCAAGCCGCACGGCGCGCTCTATAACACTGTCGCGCGCGATGCCAGGCTGGCGGAAGCGGTGGCTCGCGCTGTTCTTGCTTTTGATCCACATCTCATTGTCGTCACGCTCCACGGCTGTGCGTTGGAACAGGCCGCTCGCGCTCTCGGTCTGCGCGTGGCCCGCGAAGGTTTTGCCGACCGAGCCTATCGCGCCGAAGGCGCGTTGGTTCCCCGGTCTGAGCCGGGCGCGGTGATTCACGATCCCGCGCAGGCGGCCGAGCGAGCCGTGCGCATGATTGCACGCGGTGAGGTCGAGACGATAGACAAGCGCATCATCCCCTTGCGCGTGGATACGCTCTGCATCCACGGCGACACGCCCGGCGCAGCCCGCATCGCTGCCGACTTGCGCGCGGCGCTTGAAGCAGCCGGTGTACAAATCGTTCCGTTGACTGAGGTGCTCGCAAGGTGAGCCAACTAGGGCCGCGCATCTTGCCAGTCGGCGAGGCCGCGTTCACCGTCGAGTTTGGCGACCGACTGGACGAGGAGCTTGGCCGCCAGGCTCACGCGCTGGACGCTGCCTTGAGCGCGCGTCCATTCCCCGGCCTTGTAGAAACAGTTCCCACGTATCGTTCCTTGCTTGTGACGTATGATCCGCTTGTGGCGGATGAGGCCGCTGTCCGCGCCGCGTTGAATTCTGCGTTGGCAGAACGGGAAGTGGGTGCGTTCCCTGAAGAGCGGCTCGTCGAGATTCCGGTTCACTATGGCGGCGAATCGGGGCCAGACCTGGAAGACGTGGCGGCGCACTGCGGCCTGACGCCGGAGCAAGTCACCCGCCTGTACACCGAGCCAACCTACCGCGTGGCGATGTTGGGATTTGCGCCGGGGTTTGCCTACTTGTTCGGTCTGCCTCCGCGCCTGGCAACGCCGCGCCTACCCACGCCGAGGCTGCGCGTAGAGCCGGGCAGCGTGGGCAT
>CAYHAR010000007.1:8995-36330 GCA_964354595.1 uncultured Anaerolineae bacterium
CAACGCCGCGCCTACCCACGCCGAGGCTGCGCGTAGAGCCGGGCAGCGTGGGCATCGCCGGGCCACAGACGGGCGTGTACGCTTTGCCCACACCCGGCGGCTGGCGCATCATCGGACGCACATCCATGCCGCTCTTTGATCCCAATCGAGAGGAACCGTTTGCTCTGCGCGCGGGCGACCGGGTGCGCTTTGTGGCGATGGACGCGATCACAGATCGCCCTCTGGCGGGGACCTGCGACAAACCACACACCGCAGCCCACGGTCAGCCAGCAGTCGAATCGCTCGAGGTCATTGAGGGCGGATTCCTCACCACAGTCCAGGACGCGGGCCGAATCGGCTGGGCGCGCTTTGGCGTGCCGCCCTCCGGGCCGATGGATGCATTTGCTTTGCGGGCAGCCAACATTCTCGTGGGCAATGCTCCCGATGCCGCCAGTTTGGAAATCACGCTGGCCGGGCCAGTTCTGCGAGCATCCCACGAATGCCTGATCGCAGTCTGCGGCGCAGAGTTTGATTTGCGAGTCGGCAATCTCTCTGTGCCGACCTGGCACGCGGTCTACGTCCGCGCCGGGCAAGAGATTCGTTTCGGTCAGCGACGCAGCGGCGCGAGAGCGTATCTGGCCGTCTCGGGCGGCATTGCGCTGCCACAATTCTTGGGCGCGCGCTCCACCTACTTGCCGGGAGGTTTTGGAGGACTGGAAGGCCGGGCGTTGCGGGCTGGAGACCGGTTGCCATTTGGCCCAACGGGAGACGACTCGGCAAATCGCGCAGGAAAAGTGTGGCCTCGTGCAGCTCGGCCTCTTTATTCGAGTCATCCAACGTTGCGAGTTGTGTTGGGGCCACAAGATGATTGCTTTACGCCACAGGGACTGGCGACCTTTTTATCGTCCGAGTACGAGGTGAGCCACTCGTCCGACCGGATGGGCTACAGACTCGCTGGGCCTGCGGTAACTTTTCGAGACAAGGCGGAAATCGTTTCAGATGGAGTCGTCACCGGCAGCGTTCAGATTCCGGGCGACGGCCAGCCCATCGTGATGATGGCCGACCATCAAACGACCGGGGGCTATCCCAAAATCGCCACCGTCATTCGGGCCGACCTGCCACTCCTGGCTCAATGCTTGCCGGGTGACCGGGCCCGCTTTCGCGCATCAAGTATCACTAAAGCTCAAGACCTCTAATGGTTGCATCTACCCGGTGACGATGTTATAATCCCCGCCAGGGGATGATGATGAAACTCACGTTGGCTCAAGTCGAGCACATTGCCGAGCTTGCCAAGCTAGCGCTGACCGACGAAGAAAAAGCGCGCTACCAAGAGCAGATTTCGGCGATCCTGGAATACGCCGAGCGGCTGCAAGAGGTGGACACCTCCTCAATTCCATCCACGGCCACGGTGTTGCCGCTGCGCAGCGTGATGCGCCCCGACGAGCCGCGCGATTCGATGAGCCGCGACGACGCGCTCGCCAATGCCCCGCAAGTTGAGGCCGATTGTTTCCGCGTGCAGGCCGTGTTGGATTGACTCGGAACGCGGTCACTCTTGCGTCTCTACAAGAATTGACATGGCCCTCTACGACCTGACCATTCACGAATCCCTTGACTTGATGCGGCGCGGCGAGCTGACCTCGGTCGAGTTGACACAGGCCGTGCTGGACCGTATCGGGACCGTGGATCGCCACATCCAGGCGTATCTCGCGCTTTCGCCAGAGTGGGCGCTCGATCAAGCGCGGCAAGCGGATGCCCAAAGGGCACGCCGCGCTCGTGGAGAGAATGCGTCACTGTTGGGCGTGCCGCTGGCGATCAAGGACGTGATCTGCGTGGAGGGCTTGCCCTGCACGTGCGGCAGCCGCATCCTGGAAGATTTTACGCCGCCCTACAGCGCCACCGCCGTCGAGCGATTGCGCGCGGCGGGGGGCGTGATTTTGGGCAAGACGAATACCGACGAGTTTGCAATGGGATCGTCCACCGAAAACTCGGCGTATTTTACAACGCACAATCCGTGGGACCTCTCGCGTGTGCCGGGCGGATCGTCAGGGGGAAGCGCCGCTGCGGTTGCGGCGGGCATGGCGCTGGGCGCGCTCGGTACCGATACCGGCGGCAGCGTCCGCCAACCGGCTTCCCTGTGCGGCGTGGTCGGGCTGAAAGCAAGCTATGGCCGCATTAGCCGCTATGGACTCGTGGCGTTCGCCTCGTCGCTCGATCAGATCGGCCCGCTTGCGCACAACGTGCGCGACGGCGCGCTGCTGCTCGGCGTCGTCGCCGGGCACGACCTGCGTGATTCGACGTCCATGCCGGTCGCCGTGCCGGATTACGTCGCCGCGTTGGACACGAAAAACGGGTTGAGCGGGATTCGCATCGGCGTGCCGCGCGAGTACTTTATTCCGGGGATGCAGCCGCAAGTGGCTAAAGCCATCCGCGCGGCGATTGAGGTGATGCGTGGCCTGGGCGCGCAGGTGCGTGAGGTGAGCCTGCCGCACACGGATTACAGCCTGCCAGTGTATTACCTGCTCGCGCCCGCAGAAGCGTCGGCGAATCTAGCGCGTTACGACGGCGTGCGCTATGGGCTGCGCGTCGCGGAGCGTGGTGATACGATGTGGGAGACCTATCGCCAGACGCGCGGCCTGGGCTTGGGCAGCGAGGTCAAGCGGCGGATTATGCTGGGGACATACGCGCTCAGCGCCGGGTACTATGACGCCTATTACTTGAAAGCGCAGCAGGTCCGCACGCTCATCAAAGCCGATTTTGATGCGGCGTTCCGCGAGGTGGACGTGATCGCCTGCCCGACTGCGCCGACGACCGCGTTCAAGATCGGCGAAAAGGCCAACGACCCGCTGCAGATGTATCTTTCGGACGTGTTCACGCTCTCGTGCAACCTGGCGGGCATTTGCGGCATCAGCCTGCCGTGCGGCTTTGACGGGAACGGCTTGCCGATTGGCTTGCAGATTTTGGGACCGGCGTTCGGCGAAGAAATCATCTTGCGCGCCGCGCACGCTTACGAGCAGGCGACGGAATGGCATACGCGCAAGCCGCAGATTTCGGTTACTGTAGAGGTTGATGAGTGAGCCGGGAGAATGACCCCCGGGCCTGGCAAGAGTTTGCGCGCCGTGATTTGGTCACGGCCCGCAAGCTGTTGGAATGGGGCGATTACCTCCACTGCGCGCCGCTCTGCGAACAGGCGGTTGAGAAATCGCTCAAAGCAGTGATTGTCGCCAAGACAGGCCAGCTCCCGCCGCGGAGTCACAATCTCCGCAAATTGCTGAAAGAAGTGGACAGCGTCCCTGAATGGGTAGTGGAGAAAATGCCGGATATTGAGGCGCATTACTTTATCGCGCGCTATCCGGCGGACATTGACCTGGAATTCTATGACCAGGCGAACACACAAGCGCTGCTGGAAGACGCAGAGGAAATCTGTCAATGGCTCTCAGTGCAGGTGAGCGAGCTGACCAAATCAGGCGTTTCCTAGATTATTTGCGAAAGCAGATTGTCGTGGAGCGAGCGATTCTCTACGGCTCCTCTGCTCGCACACAGACTCACGCTGAAAGCGATATTGACTTGGCCGTGTTGTCACCGGATTTGGCTGGCCTGGGCCGGTTTTCTCGGTTGCGTCTGTTGTTGCGCGCCGCATGGAAGGCAGGCACAGATCTGATTGAGCCAATAGGATATACGGCGGAAGAATTTGACGCCAGTAAGCCAGGTACTTTTGCAGACGAGATTCGGAAGCATGGCATCGTCGTCTATGAGGCAAAGGCTGTGCGCACAGAGCTGGTGGCGGAGCCATCTGCTCACTATGGCGCTGATGAGGAGCCGTCATGAGCCTGCCGTGGTGGCTGCCGTTTGGCCGCGTCCCCGAGATTTCGGCGGACGAGTTGCATGAGATGGTGAAAAACGGCGGCGCGCAACTGATTGACGTGCGCACGCCGGTCGAGTTCGCTGCCGGGCACGTAGCCAGGGCGCGCAATGTGCCCATCTACACACTCAAGCAGGCGTTGCCGTCGCTCGCGCTCGACTCGAATCGCCCTGTCGTCGCCATCTGCGCGACGGCGCATCGCAGCCCGCCGGCGGTGAGGCTGTTGCGAGCAGCCGGGTACAAGAACACAGTGCAATTGAAAGGCGGCATGTTGAGTTGGGCCGCCGCTCGATTGCCAACGACCAGCGCATAGAAGCATACTCTGCAGACAGAAAGGTTAACGGATGAAAGTCATCATTCCCCTAGCTGGGTTCGGCACGCGCCTCCGGCCCCAGACCTACACCAAGCCCAAGCCGCTCATCAACGTGGCGGGCAAGGCCGTCTTGGGCCACATCCTGGATAAATTCGCCGGGCTGGACGTGGAGGAATTCATCATCGTGCACGGCCACCTGGGCGAGCAAATCCAACACTATCTGGCGACGCAGTATCCTCAATACCGCGCCCGCTTTGTCGAGCAAAAGGAACTCATCGGTCAGGCCGATGCGATTCTGCGCTGCCGCCCGTTTGTGGATGGCCCCGTGCTGATCGTTTTTGTGGACACGCTGTTCGAGGCGGACCTTTCCGGTCTGGCGCGCGAGAAGGCCGATGCCGTCATCTACGTCAAAGAGGTGCAAGACCCGCGCCGCTTTGGCGTGGCGGTCGTCGGCGCAGAGGGCTGGATCACGCGCTTTGTCGAAAAGCCCGAGTCTATGGATAACCGGCTCGCCGTCATTGGGATGTATTACCTCAAGGACTCGGACGCGCTGATGTGTGCGTGCCAGGAATTGATGGAGCGGGACATTCAGACGAAAGGCGAATACTTTTTGGCCGATGCATTCAACCTGATGGTTGAGCAGGGACAAAAATTCCGCACAGAGACGGTCGAGGTCTGGGAGGACTGTGGCAAGCCAGAGACCGTGCTGCATACGAATCGCTACCTGCTCGAGCACGGCCACGACAACAGCGCACAGCATCGAGACAATGGCTACCTGGTCGTTCCCCCAGTTCACATCGCGGCGACGGCGGTCATCCAGAATTCGGTCATCGGCCCGTATGCCACGATCTCGGACGGCTGCCACATCGTCGGCTCGATCATCCGCGATAGCATCGTTGACGAGGACGCACTCATCGAAGACACGACGCTCGACCAGTCGCTCATCGGCAAGGGCGCGCTGGTCAAGAGCAGCTATCGCAAGCTGAACGTGGGCGATTCGTCGTCGGTGGATTTCAGTTGACAGATGTCAGAGGTCGAAAATCGGGAAGCGGTGAGCGTCGAGTGTTATTCCGGCGCGTGGTATGCCGAGCGGCCCGTGGCGTTGACGTGGCGCGGCGAGAGGTTGAGCGTCGAGTCGGTTGAGCGCGCCTGGCAGACACCCGATGGCCCGGCGTTTACCGTGCGCGTCGCCGACGGTCGCAGCCTTGAGCTGATCTACGATGTATCCCAAGATCGGTGGTCGGCCAGATTGCTTGGGATTTGAAATTGAGGAGAAGCACACGTGACTCTAATAACCATCATCGGTCTGAATACCATCGGTTTGTCACTGGGATTGGCGCTGCGTAAGTCGGAGCAAAAGCTCACCGTCGTCGGCGTGGACCGCGATAGCGCAGCGGCTCGCAAGGCGCAGCAGCTTGGCGCGGTCGAACGCACCCAAGTTTGGGCCGGCAATGCCTGCAAGAACGCTGCGCTCGTCATCCTGGCCGAGCCGATTTCCCAGTTGCGCGACATGTTCGAACTCATCGCTCCTAGTTTGCCGCAGGGCTGCGTCGTCACTTGCACCGCTTCCACTATTGCTCCTGTGCTGGCGTGGGCCGACGAGCTGTTGCCCGGAGGCGTGTCGTTCGTCGCCGGGCACCCCATCCTCGACCCGACCAAAGCGGAGGATGTGCCCAGCTCGGAGCTTTTCCAGCGAGCGCAGTATTGCGTGGTCGCTTCGCCCAAAGCTAATTCTGCCGCGATGGACCTGGTGTGCCAGTTGGCAGTGCTCATCGGCGCGCAGCCATTCTTTCTCGACGCTGCCGAGCACGACGGACTGGTGACGGCTCTGGATGGATTGCCGGGGCTGTTGGGCGTCGCGTTGATGAGCGCGGCGGCGGGCGCTCCCTCGTGGCGCGACATGCGCCGCGTGGCCGGGCCGGCCTTTGCGCGAGCCACGGCCAGCGCCGAAACCGAGCCAGCCCAAGTCGCCGCCGCGCTGCGCGCCAATCGCGAGAACGTGGCCCGCTGGGTAGAGATGTACTGCGCCAAGTTGGAAGACGTGCGCGCGGCGCTCTTGGCCGACGACGCAGAGGCGTTGACCAAGCTGTTGAGCGACGCGGGCGAGGCTCGCGACCGTTGGCTGCGCGATCACAAGTCAGGCAATTGGGACAATGTGGTGGTGCCGCCCAAGGTCGGCATGAGCACGATCCTGGGCAACATGCTGTGGCCGCAGCGCACTCGACCGGAAGACAAGCCCAAGAAAAAGTGAGGGTTCAAATCTCAAACACCTGCACTGCGCGCAGGCGCAAGTGTCTCAAACCGCAAAGCTCAAAGCGGAAACCCTCCGATTGCTTTTGCTACATCGTCGAGTGCGCCGACGGCACCTTCTACACCGGGTGGACAACTGACCTCAAACGTCGAGTGGCCGCGCACAACGCCGGGCGGGGCAGCCGCTACACTCGCTTGCGACGCCCGGTCAAGTTAGTATATTTTGAACATTTGCCGAATCGTTCTGAGGCCATGCGCCGCGAGGTCAAAATCAAGCGCATGACGCGGTCTGCAAAACTTCAGTTGGTCGCCAAACTCTAATGTGGCATTCCGACATCCGACTTTTGACTTGCGCTCTCTGGTATTTGAGATTCCCATGCCTTACCGTATTTTGATGATCGCCCCGACCTCGTTCTTTTCGGATTACGGAGGCCACATCCGTATCCTCGAAGAGGCGCGCATCCTACGCCAGGCCGGCCAGACGGTCAGGATTGTGACGTACTACAAGGGCCGCGACGTGGATGGGCTGGACATTGTCCGCACGCCGCCCACGCCCTGGCGCGCTCACTACGAAGTAGGCTCGTCGCGCCACAAGTTCGCGTTCGACGCGCTGCTCTCTTGGACGACGCTCGGCACGGCGCTGCGCTTCCGGCCCGACGTGATCCACGCGCACATGCACGAAGGCGCGCTCATCGGCAGCGCGATTTCGCTGCTCACGGGCGCGCCGATGGTGTTTGACTTTCAGGGCAGCCTGACCGGTGAGATGATGGATCATCGCTTTTTGCGGCCCGGAGGCTGGCGGCACCGCTTTTTCCGCTGGATGGAAGATCGCGTCAATCACGCTGCGCCCGTCATCCTCGCCAGCTCGCGCAATGCCGCCGACTTGCTGGCGCGCGAGTTTGGGGTAGACTCGGCGCGCGTCCAGGCCATGCCGGATTGCGTCAACGTGGACGTGTTCCGCCCGCGCGAGCCGGCCGACGAGCCGGAGATGGCGGCGCTCAAGGCGCAGTGGGGCATACCTCAAGAGCGGACCGTCGTGTCGTATCTCGGCTTGCTGGCGCCCTATCAAGGCACTGACTTGCTGCTGGAAGCCGCCAGCATCATCCAGCGCGTGCGGCGCGACGTTCATTTTTTGATCATGGGCTTTCCCGGCGTGAACACCTATCGAATACGGGCCATCGAGAAAGGCGTGGCCGACCACGTCACGTTCACCGGCAAAGTGAATTACGAGGACGCGCCGCGATTCTTGCGCATGGGAGACGTGGCCGTTGCGCCCAAGCTTTCGGCCACCGAAGGCTGCGGCAAGCTGTTGAATTACATGGCCTGCGCGCTGCCGTCGGTCGCTTTCGACACGCCGGTGAGCCGCGAATACCTGGGTGAGCACGGTATCTATGCCGCGACGGGCGACGCTTCTGCGCTCGCGGCGGCCATTTTGCAACTGGTCATCGCGCCGGAGCACGGGCGCGCGTTGGGCCACTGGCTGCGGGCGCGCGCCATCGAGCGATTTTCCTGGCAGGATTCCGGCGTGCGGCTGCTTGGCATCTACGATGCATTGACTTCCAAATATCCAATCTCAAATTCCAAATATCAAAAGGCGCGTCACAGCGCGACCATTGACATTTGAGATTGGATATTTGACACTCGAGATTTGACATGCTTTCCAAACTAGTCGAATTGTGGCACTACCGCGAGCTGGTGATCAACCTGGTGGCGCGCGACCTCAAAGTGCGCTACAAGAACTCGGTGTTGGGCATCGCCTGGTCGTGGCTCAACCCGCTCTTGATGATGGCCGTGTTCACCATCGTGTTCGGCGTGCTGAACCCTGGCCCTCAGGAGATCAAGCACTACCCGGTCTACATCCTGGCCGGCATCCTGCCCTGGAACATGTTCTCGGCGTCGGTCGTGGGCGCGACGGCCAGCGTCGTCAGCAGCAGCTACCTCATCAAAAAAGTCTACTTTCCCCGCGAGGTGCTGCCGCTGGCGGCTATCCTTTCGAGCACGGTCAACTTTCTCATCTCGCTGCCGGTGTTTTTTGCCGTGGCGATAGCGCTCGGCGTCCGATTGACGCCGTGGGCGCTGCTCGCGCCGGTCGTCCTGCTGGTGCAGGTCATTTTCTCTATCGGCATCGGCCTGATCCTGGCAACGCTCAACGTGTATTACCGCGACACGCAAATCATCATGGAAGTCCTGATGCTGGCGTGGTTCTTTGTGACGCCCATTTTGTGGAATGTGCGCGCCATCCCAGAGACCAAAGTGCTGTTGGGCACCGCCTGGCCGATCCAGCGACTCGTCTACATCCTCAACCCGATGGCCTCGATTATTGCCTCGTACCGAGACACGCTTTATTGGGGCACACAACCGGCGCTGGACTTTTTTCTGCGCTCTACCGCCACGGCGGTGGTCATTTTGATTGTGGGGTACCTGGTGTTCCACCGGTTCAGTTCTTCATTTGCCGAGGAGTTATGAGAATGCCAACATTGCCCAAGACGACTCATCCTCTGCGAATCTTTGCAGGCTCAGCCAATCGTCCGCTGGCCGAAGAAGTGGCGATACGACTGGGCGTGCAGCTCGGTCGTTGCACCACCACGCGCCTGCCCGATACCGAAATCCACGTGATGATTGACGACGCCGTGCGCGGCGACGACATTTTCTTTATCCAGCCGTGCTGCGCGCCGGTGAACGATCACCTGATGGAGCTGTTGCTGTATATAGACGCTTTTCGCCGCGCCAGCGCCAACACGATCACCGCCGTCATCCCCTACTTTCCTTACGCGCGTCAGGAGCGAATGGCGCGCGGACGCGAGTCCATCAGCGCTCGAGTCGTGGCGACAATGTTGGAGACGATGGGCGCCAGCCGGGTGATCTATGTGGACATTCACACCCCGGCCATCCAGGGCTTTTTCGATATTCCGGTGGATCCGCTGACGGCCATGCCGGTGCTGGCCGAGCAATTCCGCGACGAGCGTTTCCTCGACGCCGTCATCGTCGCCCCGGACGAAGGCCGCGCCAAGATGGCTGTCCGTTACGCCGAAACATTGGAGCTGCCGGTCGTGTTGCTGCACAAGCGGCGCACCAGCTTTACCGAGGCCCAGACGACCTCGGTCGTCGGCGATCTGACCGGCAAGATTCCCATCGTGGTTGACGACGTGATTTCTGGCGGGTCGGTTTTGAGCCAGGTGCCGTTCTTGCTAGAAGCCGGCGCTCGACCGGAAATCTACCTGGCGATCACGCATGGAGTCTTGGCGCCCAAGGCGCTCAATCTCCTGGACAACCCCGCGATTTGTCGCCTCTTTGTCACCGATACCATTCCGCTGCCGGCAGAAAGGCAGCATCCCAAAATCCAAGTGGTATCCATCGCGCCGCTGCTGGCGACCATCATCCAGCGCGTCCACGACGGCTCTACCATCAGCGATTTCATCCGACCGGCTTGAGGGTGAATGTCATGCGCCGGCTGCCGCTGCGATTGATCGTGGTTGCGTTGCTCTTGCCCCTGACGGCAGCGGCGATCCTGGGCGCGCTGGCATTCCAGGTTCATCGCCAGGAAATGCGGCGGTTGGTGGGCGAGCGCGACGAGCGGGCCGTCCGCGCGGCGGCGGTGGGATTAGCCGAGCGCGTCTATAACCAAATCACGGCGCTCCGCACGCTGGCCGACCGGGTTTCGGACGGCGTCCCCTTTCAACAACTGGTCTCCGAGTCCGAGTTCTTGTTCGACCAGTTCGATGGCGGCGTGGCGTTTTACGATCCCCAGCAAAGGCTCATCGCCGGCGCTCCCTCGAACGAGGTCTGGGCGCAGCGCCCATTCGCTTACGAGCTGTTGACGTTCCTGGGACGCGGCCCCGGCCCGGTGTTTTCGCCATTGGTGGCGGATGCGCCGACGCGCGGCGTCGCGCTCTTTATCGCCATCCCCTCGGCGCGGCGCAACGTCGTCGCGATGGGCGCGCTCAGTCCGCAACAACTGGGCATCCCAACGCTCGTGAGCGGATTGCAGGCCACCCAGCGCGCTTCTGCTTTTTTGATTGACCTCAACGGCCAGCTGATTTACCACACGGACGAATCGCTCATCGGCCAGGACTGGCGCGCTCGCCCCGGCGCAGAGTCGCTGCACGGCGAATCCGGCTCGTACTATCGCACGCTCCCGCCAGATAACCTGGAGCGCGTCATCGCTTACGCTCCCGTAGACCCCATCGGTTGGGGACTGGTCGTCGAAGAGCCGTGGGCGGATATGGTCAGCCCGCTGATGCGATACAGCGAGGCGGTGCAATTCATTTTGCTGCCAGCGGGTTTGCTGGCAGCGGTGGCGCTTTTCTACGGCGTGCGGAGCATCGTCCGCCCGCTGCAACTGCTGGACGAGCAAGCCGCTCGATTGGGCTGGGGCGAGTTTGAAGCGATTGAAGAGCCGGTGGGCGGCATTGCCGAGATTCAGGCATTGCAAGCCACGCTGATCCAGATGGCCGAGCAGGTGCAATCCTACCAGGCCGGAATGCGGGGCTACCTGGCTGCGTTGACGCAAGGCCAGGAAGAAGAACGCAAGCGGCTGGCGCGCGAGTTGCACGACGAAACGGTGCAAAGCCTCATCGCGCTTGATCAGAAAATTCAGATGGCGCGCAAAGCATTGGGCCGCGATCCCCAGGCGTGCGCCTCTCGCCTGGACGAGCTGCGCGCGATGACGACGGACATTGTGGAAAAAGTTCGGCGCTTTTCGCGCAACCTGCGCCCGATTTATCTGGAAGACCTGGGGCTGATTCCCGCGCTCGAAATGTTGACGCGCGACGCGGGCGGCGAGGGCAAGCTGGTGACTGCATTTCGCGTCACGGGCGAGCCGAAACGCCTATCAGCGGAACGGGAGATGGCGCTGTATCGCCTCGTGCAAGAGGCGCTCAACAACGTGACCGCGCACGCCAACGCCTCCCGCGCTGATGTGACGATGATTTTTGTCGGCGACGAGGTATCCGTGACGATTGCCGACGACGGCGTGGGCTTTGCCATCCCCGACCGGCCGGGGGAACTGGCCGAAGCCGGGCACTATGGCGTGCTGGGGATGCGCGAGCGCGCCGAGCTGGCCGGCGGCTGGTTGAGCATCGAGTCCGAACCCGGTCACGGGACGCGGATCGAAATTCGTCTGCCGATATAAAAGGGCGCGCTCACTGCGCTGGCAGGATCAGAACCGACACTGCGTTGAACGAGCTGCCAGTACCGCCGTTAGTACCACCACCACTGTCGGGAGTAACCAGCACACGCGTGCCAGCGGTAAGATCGGCGCGAGTGCCCGACGCGGTCCTTTCGATCTGCGTCTTGTCGCTGAGACTGACTTGCACGTCGCGCTGGCCTATCGTGACCGTCAGCGTACCCCCGTCCACACTCTTGATCACGCCCGTGATGCCCGCGCCTCGGCCTTGACCGCCGCCGCCTGTGCCTCCAAAGCCGCTTTGCTGGCCCTGTCCTCCGGCAGCCTGACGCTGCTGAGCGAACTGTTGGCGCACCTGGTTAGCACGCTGGAACCCGGCGCTGTCGCCCATCTTGTAGCCGCCAAAGGCTGCCGCACCGCCCACCACAATCGCCACCACAAAGCTGATTAGAATTGTTCTGCCCATTCTCTTATCCCCCTTTTGATTGCGGATTTCGGACTTGGATTTCGGTGCACACCTTGCGCACAAAGCGGCGACCGAAATCTGCAATCCAAAATCAGAAATTGATTATTCGTACCGCAGCGCGTCAATCGGGTTCAACCCCGCCGCGCGCCAGGCCGGATACCAGCCAAAGAACACGCCGACTGCCGCTGAAAACAACGTCGCCAATAGCACCGCGTCCAGCCCGACGACGGGCGTGATGGTTGAACCGCCGAACTGTACCCCCCCGATCAGCCGCGACATGCCCCAGCCCAGCGCAATGCCAATGATCCCGCCGACCAGGCTCAAGAACGCCGCCTCCGTGAGGAATTGCGACAGGATGTCACGCTTGCGCGCACCGACCGCCTTGCGCAGACCGATCTCGCGCGTGCGCTCGGTGACGCTCACCAGCATGATATTCATGATGCCGATGCCGCCGACGAGCAGTGAGATCGCCGCCACGCCGCCCAGGAACAGCGTCAGCACGCCGGTGATCTGATTGGCCGTGTTCAAGATATCCTGCTGGCTGGCGACGCTGAAATCATCCTGGAACGTCACGCGGTGACGCTCGCGCAGCACCTCGCTGATCTCGGCCACAACCTGGTCAGACACCGATTGGTCAACGATCTGGATGTTGATGCTCGAAATGCTGCGCTGCCCGCCGCGAGTGTTGCGATTCGCGCCGAACAGCCTGGTCTGCGCTGTCGTGATCGGAACGAGCGCCAGGTCATCCTGGCTGCCAAAGCCCGACCCGCCTTTGGGCGTCAGCACGCCGATCACACGGAATGGCTGGCCATTGATGCGGACGCTCTGCCCCACGGCCGACGTCGAATCGCCAAAAAGAGTGGTGGCCGTCGTGTCACCCAGTACGATGACGGTGGACTGCGCGGTGACTTGGGCTGACGAGATGCCTTCGCCGTCCGCGATGGTATAGTTGCGCACCTCGATATATTCGGGCGTCACACCATAGATGCGCGTGCGTGTGTTCTGGCTCTGGTACACCAACTGTGTCATTGATTGGACTTCGGGCGCGACGGCGACGATGGACGGCAGGCCGACCAACGCCTCTGAATCTTCCAGCGTGAGCGTTTGCGCCGAGCCGGCCTCCTGCCGAACGCCGCCCTGCTGAACCGCGCCGGGCCGCACAAACAGCAGGTTCGTGCCGATGCTTTGAATCTGCGACGTGATGGCCGCCTGCGCACCACGTCCAATCGAGAGCATTGCAATCACCGCCGCCACGCCGATGACGATGCCCAGCATCGTCAGCGCGCTGCGCGTCTTGTTCGCCGTCAGACTGCGCAGCGCCATGCGCGTGCTCTGGATCAAGTTAGCCCAAAACGCCGCACGGCTGTCTTCCTGCCGCTCCGGCACAGTCATCTGCTGGCAAGCGCGCCCGGTGCCTTCTTCGCGCTCGACCTTGCCATCGCGGATGCGGATGATGCGCTGCGCTTTCGCCGCCACATCCAGGTCGTGCGTGACGAGCACCACCGTCATGCCCTGCTCACAGTTGAGCCGCTCAAAAACTCGCATGATCTCTTCGCCGGCCACGCTATCCAGGTTGCCGGTCGGCTCGTCGGCCAGGATGATGGCGGGATTGTTGACCAGCGCGCGCGCAATCGCCACGCGCTGTTGCTGCCCGCCGGAAAGCTCGTTGGGGCGATGGCTCACGCGGTCGGCCAGCCCCACCGATTCGAGTGCAGCCCGTGCGCGCTCGCGCCGTTCCTTGGCGCCGCTGTAAATCAGCGGCGTCTCGACGTTATCCAGCGCCGACGTGCGCGGCAGCAGGTTGAACGTCTGGAAGACAAAGCCGATTTTCTTGTTGCGAATTTCGGCCAACTGGCCGTCCTTCAGCGCGCTGACCTCGACGCCATCCAGCATGTACGTGCCACTGCTAGGTTGGTCGAGGCAGCCGATGATGTTCATCAGCGTAGACTTGCCCGACCCCGACGGCCCCATGATGGCGACCATCTCGCCCTGCTTGATCTGGAACGACACGCCGCGCAACGCGTGAACTTGCACCTCGCCCATTTGGTACGTGCGTGTCACATCCTTGATTTCGATAACGGGATCCCCCGGATTTACTGCCATAGTCTCACCTATCTCACCAAACTCTAGTCTCAGAATCCGCCCGGGCCAAAGCCTGGGCCTCCAAATCCGCCCGGCCCGCCCTGCGTAGTCGTCGTCGTTTGCTGGATCACCACCACGTCACCCTCGTTCAAGCCGCTCGTCACTTGAGACTGGCTATCGTTGGACATCCCCAACGTCACGTTGACCGGTGTCGGCTTGCCGTTCGAAAGCACGGTGACGGTCTTTTGCTTGCCGCTGGTCTTGACCGCGCGGTTAGGGACGAGGAGCACGTTGTCTAGCTGCTCTACGACGATAGAGACGTTGGCCGTCATGCCAGAGCGAATCGTCTGGCTTGCACTGAGCGAAGCCGAAGTGTCGGCCTGGTCGAGCACCACCGTCACGGGGTAGTTGACCACGCCCTGCGTCGTTACGCCGGTCAGCGCGACTTTTATGACGTGCCCGGAAAAGGTCTGACCCGGCAGCGCATCAAAAGTCACTTGAATAAGCTGACCGACCTTGACCCTCGGCAGGTCGGACTCGGAGACGTTGACCTGCGCCACAAGCTGCGAGAGGTCCACCAGGATGACGTTCTGCGTGCTACTGGCCTGCTGGCCGACTTGGATATTGAGATCGGCCACCACGCCGTCGAATGGCGCGACGAGCTGCGCTTTGCGGAGGTTCGACTGCGCTTGCTGGAGTGTGATTTGCGCCTGCCTGACAGACGCCTCGGCCAGTGCCACGTCTTCGGGCGTGGGGGTATTCTTCAGGTTGTCGAGCGTGGCTTGCGCTGCAGCCAGTTGCGCCGCGGCGGACTTTAGCCCACTGTCGTTGACGCTGGCGGCGGCCAGGTTATAGTTGGCCAGCGCCACGTTGTAATCAATTGTCGCGTTGTCCAGCGTGGCTTTTTGGGACGACCACTCCTGGCCGGCCGGGGGAACATACGGTGCCCCTCTTCCTTTGGCCCCAGACGGCTTGTATTCGAGCAAGTTGTTGTACGAATTCTGAGCGTCGTTCAGGCGCGTGCTGACGTTGTCCAGGTTGTTCTGCTCAATCATGAGTTGGTCGGCCAGGTGAGCGTTCTTGGCCTGTGCGGCGCGGTATGCCGCCGTAGCACTCGCCAGGGTTGCCTGCGCCGCTTTCACCTGCGAATCCAACGGGCCTTGCTGGGTCTGCGCCAGCTTGGCTTGTGCGATTTCCAGCCCGGCTTGTGCCGAAACCACTGCGGCTTCCAGCTCGGTGGCCTCAAGTGTGGACATCACTTGTCCGGCCTTGACGTGGTCGCCCACCTTGATACTGACTGTCTTGACCTGGCCCGAATTCTGGAACGTCACGGTCACTTGGGACTTGGCGGCAATGGTCCCGGCCGCCGAGACGGTGGCTGTGATGGTCCCCCGTGTGACGGTGGCCGTCTGCACCGGCTGTGGCGTCGCGGTTGCGTTCGCCTGGCACGCGCTGACGGCTAGCGCCAGTAACGTTATGGTTGTCAACAATTTGTGTCGCATCATGATTCACTCTCGCATATTTCGCGCTGCGTACGGGGTGATGCGTGTCCATGACGCAACACGCCATACGCAGCACGGGCTATCTCATCATCATCGCCCTAGCCCGCCGAGTCCGCCCACCCCCGGCACGCCGCGCGCCGTGGTCGTCGTCGTGCCGATGAGCACCACGTCGCCTTCGCGCAATCCATCCACGACTTCGGTCTGCGTCTCGCCCGTAAGGCCAATCGTCACCGGCACGTCAATCTGCTGGCCCTGGTAAAGCACGGTCGCCACATGCTGCCGCCCGACGGTTCGCACGGCGCGATTCGGGACGAGCACTACGTCGTCGCGCCGATCCAAGACGATGCCGACGCTGGCGTTCATCCCCGGCCGGATGACGTCGTTCGGATTGCTGAGGATGACCGTCGCCGGGTAATTGACGACGCCTTGCGTCGTCACGCCGACCAAATCCACTTCATCCACGCGGCCGGAGAACGTCACACCCGGCACCGCATCCAGCGTCACCTGTGCTTCTTGCCCTACCTTGATTTTGGGTACGTCCACCTCGGATAACGTCACCGCGACGTTCAGTTGCGAGAGGTCCGTCAGCATCACGGCCTGCGTGCTGGCGCCGACCATCTGTCCGACCTGTACATATACATCGGCCACAGTTCCTTCGAACGGCGCGACGAGAATGGCTTTCGCCAGTTGCGACTTGGATTGCGCCAGCCCGGCCTCAGCCTGTTTGACCTGCGCCTGGGCGATGGCGAGGTCTTCCGGCGTCGGACTTTTTGACAAGTTATCGAGCTGGTACTGTGACTGGGCCAGTTGCGCGGCAACTGCCTTGAATGAGCTGTTGTTGATCCCAACCGCTGTCTGGTTGTACGAAGCCTGCGTCAGGTCGTACGCACTCTGCGCGTTGTCGAGGTCCGTCTTTTGCTGCGAGTTTTCCGGCTTGGGGTCCAGCCAGTCGTGAGCGTGCCAGTCGTAAGCCGCCTTGGCGCGAGCCACCGTCGCGGCGGCTTTGTCGAGCTGCGCGCGGGCCACGGTGAGTTGCGCATCCGTGAGATTGTTCTTGGCGAGCGCAGCCTGGTACGCGGCGTAAGCGCTCGCCAGGTCGGTTTGAGCCGAAGCCACGTCGGCGGGCTTGGGCCCGGCCTGCGTCTGCGCCAGTTTCGTCTTGGCGGTGTCCAGGCTCACCTGCGCCTGCGCCACGGACAGCTCCAGGTCGGTCGTATCCAGCTTGGTCAGCACCTGTCCCGCCTTGACGTGGTCGCCGGTCTGCACGTCAATCTCTTTGACCTGGCCTGATGCCTGGAACGTCAGCCCGACTTGAGATTGGGCGACGACTGTTCCCGCCGCATTGATCAGCGCGACAAGTGAGCCGCGTTTGACCGTCGCCGTCTGCGGCCCGGCCACGGGTGAACTGGGCCGCGCCTGGCATCCCATCAGCCCGGTGGTCATCGCCAGCGCGGCGAGGAGTATTACGATCCGGTATCTGCGTCGAATCATCTCTTGCTCTCCCATCATCAAGGAATCCAGACCAGCGTGCGCGGTGCGCTACTCGGGCTAACGGCTCCCAAGTAGGTGCGCTCAATCGTCGTGTTCCGCTGACCGATCACGTAGCTTTCGCACACGGCCGCCACGTTCACCGACCACGAATATCGCCCGGGCGGGACCGTCGTCAGGTTGAGGTTAAAATCAGTGCCGGTATCCATGAACGCCTCGATGTCGGGCCGCGCAGTGTCCAGGCTGTGGACGACCAGGTGGGTCGTCTCAAAGGCCTTTCGAAAGTGGGTCGCGTCCGACGCGCACTGCGCCATCTGCCCGAACGTCAGTAGATCGGACGGCGTGTTGGCCCACACAAAGTGGACCACCGGCTGTAACACGTGATACACTGCGTTGTTATCCGGCGTCAGCAAAACCGGCGCGGGATACTTGCGCGGGTCGAGCGACGGCACGGCTTTCGCCATGACACTGCCCGTGGCGACGAGCGTCGCCTGGATACGCGCCGGAGCAGCCGTGTTGCTGGACTGCGATGCTGAAGCGGTGGACGAAGGCAGCGGCGTGGCCGCCGGTGTGGCGGTCGGCGCGACCGTCGCCGACGCAGCAGCAGTCGCCGTAGCGACCGCCACTGGCGTGCTGGTCTCCCCTGCCGGTCTTGTGGGTGTGGCCCGCTCGACGCGAGCACGTGTGGCGGTGGGCTCGGCCTGTGGCGGCGTTGGCCGGGGGGCCGCACAGCCTGTTACGAGCAGAGCCATCACAATTGCAAAAAGTGATATGCGACGAATCATCTCGTACTGACCTCCATCATTCCTCCGTTTTCCAATCTTGCAGTGACCATACTTTGCCACTGCCCAGGTGCGTCGCCAGTACCGCCCCCAGTCCCCAGGCCGATATAATGCCAACGCAGATCCAACCCGCTATTGGGATGCGTCCCAGCGCGAACAGGACGAGGCTGCCGAGCACCAGATCGAGCCAGGGCGAGGGCGACCACCTGGCCCAGCGCCGCAGCGATCCGCCCACCATCAGGCTGACGCCAATGAGACCCAGGTACGACAGCACAAACACCGCGCCGGTCAGAATGACAATCAGCACCACCCAGACGAACGCAAAGCGAGCCAACATGGCCAGCAAGGCCGAGGCCAACGCCGCCAGGAGGCCGATTACAAACAGCCGCAATCGGTTGCGCCATCCGCCCGACTTGAGCGCCTGCGTAATGAGCCGCACGCGATGCGGGAACAGCACCAGCATCAGCGCCGAGGTGAGGTACAGGTACACCCACGAGGCCACTGCCGAGAGAATGCCTTGCCATCCCCCAACATGCGCACCGAATGGGCCTAAACGCGTCCACAGCGGCGCGCCCTCGAATTGGAGCTGCCGGAATGTATCGCGTTCGGGCGACGGAACGTGCACAGGTTGAGGCCGCGCGATAAATGCTGGAATCGCAATCACCGCCAGACACACCACGACCAGTAATCCCACTACAATTGTTCGCATTAATTCCTCCCCGGCTCAAGCCGATGTACTCATTGCCGCAACCCTTGGACGCTCGCCGCCGAGCAACTGCGCCAGCCCGGCCAGGCTCGCTGAAGCGAGCAGCGCCGTCGCCAGCGTGAGCAGCACGTCTATCTCTTCGGTGGCGTTGGTGAGCGTCTGCTCTGCAAATAGCATCAGTTCGCCCAGCACTGAGGCCGGGTCGGTGACGAGATTGTCCAGCCAGGCCAGCAGTGTCTGCTCGGTCGGCAGTTGGGCGGTCGTCGCTGCCTGTGCCCAGCCGACCCACCGAGGCGCGGCTAGCACCAGCAGCACCAGGCCAATGGTAAACGCCGCAGGAACCAGCGCACGCATCCACCGGGAGGTTGCCGGAGCGCGCTGAGCGGCTATCGCTGCGTTGATTCGCGCAGCCAGGCCCGGCGTGGGCATCTCGCGTGGCATCCGGCTCAGCAACACTGACATTTGCTGCGCGCTCGTCAGCCGCGCTTGACACACTTTGCATTCCGTGATGTGCGTCTCGACAGCTTGACGTTGAGCGGCAGGCAGCGCCTGGTCAGTGTAGGCTTCCAGCGTCAGTCGGTCAACGTGTTCGCTCATCTCGCTTGGTATCCCTCCTTTAACACGAGTAACTCGCGATAAAGTTTCACTTGAGACGAAGGACGAAAGATGAAACGCGTGTGCAATCTCTGATACGTATCTGCATCTAAAAGAGCGAAAACAAAACGTAAAGGTTCAAGAGGCTGGGATGTTCAAGCAAAACGTCGGCAGGGTTGATCGTGTGATTCGCATTGTGTTGGGTATCTTGTTGCCCATTATCGGAATAGCTGTGGTCAAGGGAGCGGCCGGCGCCGCCATCAGCATCTTTGGGCTACTCCCGCTCGTCACCGGGCTGGTTGGCTTTTGTCCGCTTTATTTGCCGTTCAGGCTCAGCACTGCCAAACAGTCTACCCGCCATTAGCCAGCCGCCAAATGTGATACAATAGGCGGCAACATTACTGCCGGTGGAGGTTGGCATGGCGGCGTTCAAAGACGCGCAAGTAATCTGGCAAAACGGGTTGGCCTTTGAAGGAACGGCCGGGTCGGGCTTTTCAGTTCGGATGGATACCACGCCGGACGAAGGCGGCGGGAGCGGCTTTAGCCCGATGGAATTGGTGCTGCTGGGACTGGCTAGCTGCACGGCGATGGACGTGATCTCGATCCTGAAAAAGAAACGCCAGGACGTGACCGGCTTCGAGGTGCGCGCGCATGGACTACGCGCCGACGATCACCCCAAATCGTTCACCGACATCACGCTCGAGTTCATCGTGCGCGGCCACAACGTTGACTCCAAGGCCATCGAGCGCGCCATCGAGCTTTCAGAATCAAAGTACTGCTCGGTGATAGGAACGCTGAAAAAAGCTCCCAACGTCGCCACGACCTATCGCATCGAAGAGACGGAGAAGTAAAATGACAGACAGGTTGACGTTTCACGTTTGACGCGCCTGGAATAGACCAGCAGATGCGAACTCGTGAACGACGCACGAACTCTAGGGCGTTGCTGAGCCTGGCCGCCGGGCTGGCGCTGATCGCGGCCAGCCTGTTGGGCTTTTGGCGGCTGGGACAAAGCGAGTCGTCGTCGGCGACGGGCGGATCGCCGATTCGTCAAGATCAGCCCGCGCCTGATTTTGTGCTCAGTGATCTCGATGGTCGCACAGTGCGCCTGAGCGACTTGCGTGGGCAGGTGGTGTTGGTGAACCTGTGGGCCACGTGGTGTTCGCCGTGCCGCGCCGAGATGCCCGATCTGGTCACACTGTATCAGGCGTACAAGGATCAAGGATTCGTCATCCTCGGCGTGGACGATCAGGAGCGAGCGCAGACCGTGGCCGACTTTGTGGCGCGTAATCCTGTGCCCTATCTGGTCTTGCTTGACCCGGATTCGCGCGTGGCGCGGGCATACGGAGTGAACTATTTGCCGGCGTCATTCTTGATTGACCGGCGGGGTGTGTTGCGCGGCACGCTGCCCGGCCAGAGCGCACGTGTGCGATTGGAGAACGCGATCAAACCTCTGCTGGCCGAAAAGCCATGAGCGTCTTTGATGGGCTTGCCTCTGGGTACGACATTGCCCTCGCCCCGCTGGAGCTGGCGGGGCTGTCGCGTTTAAGGCGACGGGTGATCGCCGAAGCGCGCGGAGCGGTGCTCGAAATCGGCGCAGGCACCGGCGTCAATTTTCCGAACTATCGCCAAGGCGCGCGCGTCTTTGCGCTGGACGAAAGCCGCGAGATGCTCGCCACCGCTCGCAAGCGGCCCTGCCGCGCCTGCGCCACGGTGACTCAAGCCGACGCGCAGTCTTTGCCTTTTTCCTCACACACTTTTCAAACAGTCGTGGGGACGCTCGTCTTTTGCAGCATCCCCGATCCCGCCCGCGCGCTGGCCGAGATTCGGCGCGTGCTGCAATCCGGCGGGAGGCTGCTCTTGCTTGAACACACGCGCGGGCATCATCCCCTGGCCGCCGCGCTGACTGACTTGCTGCACCCGGCGTGGTACGCGCTGAATGGCAGTTGTCACCTCAATCGTCGCACCGCGCAAACCGTCGCCGATGCGGGATTCGACGTGATGCGCGTCGAGCGGCACGCAGGCGGCATCGTCCAAGTTATTCGGGCACTAGTCGCCTAGTGGCTCAACACGAAACGTGCGGCGCATTTCCCCATCGCGTCGCACGCTCCACGCTCTACGTCTCCCGCGCAAGCGTCACCTGGCTCACCCCCGCCAACGCATCCTCGTATCGCGCCAGCGCAAACAGCAGCGACGACAGGCGATTGAGGTAACGCACAATCTGCTCGTTGCTCACCAACCCGTCGTGCATCAGCTTGACGACGAGCCGCTCGGCGCGTCGCACCACCGTGCGCGCCACATCCAGCGTCGCGCCCGACAGGCTATCGCCCGGCACGATAAACTCGCCCGGCAGCGTGATTTCCGCGCCCAGCGCGCCCATCTGAGCTTCGAGCCAGGCGACGTGTTCCGCGTCCAGGCAGTGGAATTTCTCCACGTTCTCTGGTGTGGCCGCGATCTCACCCATGATGCAATACAGATGTCGCTGGCTTGCCAGCAGCAGCGACCGGCTGCGCTCACTCTTGACGGTAGCGCGGGCCAGGCCCATGGCCGACGACGCTTCGTCGAGCGTGCCATTGGCTTCGGGGCGCGGGTCGTATTTGGGAACACGGCCTTGGCCCAACAGCCCGGTGGTGCCGTCGTCGCCGCGACCGGTGTAGAGTTTGAATGGCATGACGCTTCACCTCAAGAGAGATTACGGCTGATTATAGCACTTTTGGAATGCACGGGATGCGACCAATAAAACATGATGCGTGAGGCATAAGACCTCACGCATCACGTTTTACTTTTCACGAGAGATGGGCAACGTTATTGCTTTTGCACTAATGGCAAGAATACCCGGTAAGCTCTCACCGTGACTGTGTCGGTATAGACGCCAATGCCTTTGGAGTTGATCGCGATCAGGGCGACGATATAGTTTTGTGTATTGGCATAGAGGTGCGGCGGTGGAGTCTGGTCGGTGCTAATCGTGCCATCGCCCAAGTCCCATACCCACGTAGAGACCGGTGGGTTCGCGCGGGTGGTGTTGACAAAGATCGCCGGGCGGCCTGGGACGACCGGACTGTCGGAGCTGAACCTGGCCAAGGGTGGCCCCTCGATAGATACGGTACGGGAACACACATCTTGGCCCCATGGGTTGGTGGCTGTCAACACGACGGTGAACAGGTCCCCATAGGTATAGGCGTGGGTAGGGTGCGTGGCGCTATCGAAGCTGCCGTCGCCAAGGTCCCAACTGTAGCTCAGTGGTCCAACCCCTTGGGTCATGTTGGTAAAGGTGGTGACTTGTCCCACATCATCCGGGCCGCTGCTGGCAAAGCCACAGGTCGGCGGCGCGAGGAAGGTCATTGTAACGGGGACATTGATCTTGGGCTGGAAGGTATCGCTGGTTCTGATGACCAGAGCCGCTGTATAGACGCCGCTGGTCATAGTGGGGAGCGCGGTGAAGGTGAGGTTGACCGACAAGGCGCTGTCGGCGGAGACCGTACCGCTGATCGGGTTCTCTCTCAGCCAGGGGACATCTTGGCCGCAGCGACCGGTCCAAGTGATGGCGTTATCAAATAGTCGTTTGTCGTTATTCCCAGCTAGATAACCGTAGACGTTAAAGCCGATGTAAACTGCCCGCCCTAGACCATAGCCGGTAGCAGTGGCGGCTCGCTCTCGTAGAGCGCCATATTGTGCCTGGATAATGTTGGGATAGCTCACATCGGTAACCCAGCCCAGTGCGTCGGAATCCCAATTATAGGCAAAGAAGCCTAACCCAGCCCATGAAGATGGTAAGCCCTGAGCCAATGGATACCCACTGTCTGCAACGGTGATGCTCAGCGGCGTGCCGGATGGTTGAGCCTCCCATTCATTAGGGAACCAGTCAACCCAATCGCCAAACTGGATCAGGCCGTGTCCTTCAGTGAGCCAGTTGTTCAGATCGGCAATGGGTAGGCTCCAGCCAGTATAGCGAACGATCAGGGTAGCTGCTCCGGCGTCTCGCGCTTCTTGCACAGTGTACACATCCACCCAACTATACCCGAACCGAGTCAGTGTGTTGTGCAGCTCATTGGTTTCGGAACCACCGTAATTGTCTGCTGCCACCGCAACTACACAGCCGCTGCCCACCGAGGCGGTGGCTGGCCGCGGTGGGACCGTTGGGACACCTTCCTTAATGCCGCTATGCGGCCCTGTGTAGTTTGCAGATGCCACACTAGGTGCAATTCTAGCTATCCGCGATGCGACGCCTTGATTGGCTTCTTGCAACTGGAACGTCGTCGTCCCAGCGCCAGTGTTGGTCAGCGTGAGCGGCAGGGTCACGCTCAAGCCCGAGGTCAAAGTAACCGCCATGCTGTTGGGATTCGCGGTGAGGCACGGCGCGTCCAGGCGCAGAGAAAAGTCTTGCGTCGTCGTGTTCTGCGCCGTGACGATGGCGCCCATCGCGGTTCCCGTCAGATAGCCCGAGTGGCTGGCCGTGACGGTCAGCGGGCTGTTGGCCTTGTCCATCCAGAGCGCATACGTCCCGCTGACGTTGGTCGTCAACGTCCAGGTCAAGCCCGTCCCGCTTTGGACAAAGACGGTCGCCTTATCCAACGGCGCGCCGGGCGCATCGCAGTGGCCCAGGCCGGTCACTGCACCCATCAACTTGCCCCAGCCGGCCAGCGAACTCACCGTCATCGTCGTCGGCGCGTTTATCAGGGGATGCACTGGATCGTCGCTGCGGACACGCAACGTCGCCCAGTGTGTTCCGGGCTGGCTGACCGCGCCCGCATCCAGCGTCACCGATACGACCGCATTACTCCCGGCCGCCACGGTGCCCGTGATCGGCTCTTCAGAGAGCCACGGCACATCCATGTTCAACGCCATGTCCACAGCAGCATAAGCGTCAATCCGACCATAGCCCCAATCGTTATTCGGCCCGGCGACATGGTCGCCGCCGCAGTTGCTTCCGTTTTGGCCGACCAACCGCACTGCGGTCTCGGTGATGATGCGCGTGGTCATATCAATCTGACCGCGCAGGCCCGGGTTGGCTGACCACATCAATGCAACCAGGCCGACAGCGTGGGGCCCGGCCATCGAAGTTCCACCCCACGAGGAATAGCCTCCGCCAGGCACGCTCGACCGGATGTTTTCTCCTGGCGCTACAATGTCTGGAAAATAGTTCCCGTCCAGGTCCGAGGGCCCACGGCTGCTAAAGCCAGATAGAGAATCTAGTGCACCCCACGTTGATCCAGTGGTCAGCACCTCGAAATAGTCTCCCGGTGAGCGCAACGTGGCACAGTATGGCCCTTCGTTTCCGGCTGATACTTCTACCAGGATGCCAGCCGATTGCAAGTTGGCGATCTCGTCGCGGAACTGGGGCGCGTTGCCGTCCCAATAGCCCCACGAGTTGTTGATCACGTCCGGCGCTCGCGTCGGATCAGGATTCGCGTTGTTCAAGTCAGTTGGCGCAAGGAGCCATTGGAAGCAATCAGTAAAAGTCGCATCGCTGCCGTCGCCATAGTCAGTCATGTTCTTGCAGGCGATCCACTTTGACCCCGGCGCTACCCCAATCTGGTTGCTGCCGCCATCGTCGCCCACCATGGTCCCTGCCGTGTGCGAGCCATGACCGTTGCCGTCGTTGGGCACAGTCGGGTATGTATTGGTCGCATCGTGCCAGTTATAGTTGTGATCCGCCGTCGCGCCGTTCCAGCCTCGATAGTGGCTCTGCAACGCCGGGTGAGTCCACGCCGCGCCCGTATCCGCATCGGCCACTACAACGCCCTGGCCGGTCACCCCAAATGTGTCCCACACTGCATTAGCCCGAATTTGGGCAATGTTCCACTCTACGGCAGCCACCCGCCCACTTTCCGGCTGCGCGAACGGCTTGGGCAACTGGTACTCGTGATTGGCGGTGATGCGCGCCACATCCGACCGGGCCGCCAGATCGAGGGCCAGCGACAGATCGCCGGTCACCAGTACTTTGTTGGCGATAAAGAATGGGCGGTACTTGATTCCGCGCTTGTCGAGGAGCTTGCGCAGGTCTTGCTGCGTGTGATCGGCCACCCAACGCAGGGCTTGGAAGGTGTATTGACCTTTGGCGGCTTTGGCTGGCTGCGCGCGCGTCGCACTCAGATCGGCCTGCTGCCGCAGATGCACAAAGAACTCGGTTGGGCTGCGCACGTCGAGTTGCTGGCGTAATGCGGGTTCGATCTTGTCTTCTGGCTGCTGGCCGGTCAGTTGCGATTCGAGCATGGGAAAAGACGATGGGGCATGACCCAGGACCTGCGACCCGCGCGAGTATTCGAACAGTTGGTACGTCAAAGCTGTCGCGCCGCTATTTGTGATCGTCATCGGCAGCGTGGTGGATAGCCCCCAGGTATGCGCCGCGCTCAGGTCGGGCGGCGTCACGGCGGCGCACGGTCTGAGCCAGCGCACATCGAAATTCACAGTCGTCGTCGTTTGACCGGCGAGCATCACACCGGTCGCTTGACCCATCTGGTGGTCATCTGCTGTGACTGTGATCGTCAACGGGCTGTTGGCTTGATCCAGCCAAATGGCATAGGTACCGCTGATGTTGGTCGTGAGCGTCCGGGTCAGTCCGGTGCTGCCTTCGATCAAGACGGTGGCGTCTTTCAGCGGGGCCGGATTTGTGTCGCAATGGCCCAAACCGGTTACGATGCCATCCAGCTTGCCGTAGGTTGAGGGCAGCGTCACCGTCATCGTCACCGGTACCTCGGCGGGTGTGTATGGGGTATCTTCCTTGATCCTCAATTGGGCGTAGTATTGGCCGGGTTCCGTAATCTCGGGCGCAGCAGCGTTGAAGGTGACGCCGATCGCCTGGTCGCTGTGAGCGGCAATCGTGCCGCTGATGGGAGACTCGTTCAGCCATGGGACATCAGCGGCAAAACCGACCCGAATGCCATCAATCAGATTGATCCATAACTCGACGCCGTCCAGCAAAGTGTCTCCATCCAGGTTGGCGCTGTTTTGCCCATCCAGAAAGCCCTTGAACAGGGTGCGGTCGTCGTTACCAAGGACGATGGCCGCCTGATTCGGATCCGGCGCCAGTGCGGTGTAACCGGCGAGCGCCTGGAAGCCGGGCGACGGCTCTACATGCTGCCCATAGATGCCATAGATACCGCCGTTCAATGACGTGAATTCCGGCACGTTGTTCGGGCTGGTAAAGAGCGGGTGATCTGGTTGCCACCAGTAGACCGGGTCGGGCGGATCCATATCGTCGCTCACAAAAGTGACGCCAAGCGTTGTCCACAGTGGGTTGCCGGGGGCGCTGCTGATTGTCCAAGCATGGAGCACCAACTTGCCTCCACCGTTCACATAGTTATTGAGAGCGGTCCACATCGAAGCTGGCGGTCTCCAGCTATCATTGCCGAAAAGCACCAGGCTCCACGTATTGCTGTTCAAGTCAGCTTCAAAGCCAGCCCAATCGGCGTCATAGTGCGCCGTGTAAGCCAGCCCCAGGTTTTGCAGAGCCTGATCGAGGAAGGTGTTAGGTGGCCGATGGATCCAGTCGTCCGCATAGATCAGAATGTTGAACGCTGTCGGTCCTCCCTCTGGCTGCCAATGGTAAGCCGATGGGTAGACCAGGGCCGTGTCGCCCTTGTTGGTCTGCATCGGCTCGCCGGTTTCCGAGCGGTATAGCCATTCGCCGCGCCCCCGGCCAAGCGCGGCCGATCGGAAGCCGAGGTTTCGTTCTCGCAATTCGAACGTCGCCGCCCTGGTGCCGTTATTGTTCAGCGTAAACGGCAGCGTGCCGCTGATGCCCATGTCCAGTGTGATTTCCAACGAAGGCGGAACGAACGATAGCCAACCCGCGAGCAGAGAAAAATCCTGGCGGACAGTGCTGCTCTGGACGACGTTCGTCGTCGTGACGCCGGGCGCATAGCCGCCACTCATCGTAGCAGTAAAAACGCGCAAACCATCTGGCGAGAACAAAGTGTAGAACGAGTCAGGCACAGCCGGGTCAACCGTTGTCATTGCGGCAAAGGCGCGACCGCTATCGTTGACCACTCGCGCGCCGGTCAGCGGAGCGCCGGTATTGGCCGCGTATACGTTGCCGACGACCAGGCCGCCGGATGTGGGCACACAGTTGCCGACTCGGATAGACAGGTTGTCTACCATCCAGCCCAAGTAATTGTTGGCAATACTATCCACGCTATCAAAGCGGAAACGGAGCAAGATGTTGTTGTCCGCATAAGGCAACAGGTTGAATG